>JASBTR010000109.1 GCA_030148325.1 Gammaproteobacteria bacterium | reverse complement strand
CGCGCGGGCGCGACAGGAGGTCTTCTCGCAAATATTCCTGATCTTGCCACAGGTAGACCGAATGCCAAAAGACAGAATTGTAAAACTCGATGAAATCCGCTCCCGCTGCCAGAGCTGCAGCCTGTTTGAGCTGTGTATGCCCATGGGCCTCGCTGAAGGCGATCTGGATAAACTCGACAGCATCATTAAACGCCGCCGCCCGGTCGAAAAAGGTGAATACCTCTATCGCATTGGTGACCCCTTTATTTCAGTCTATGCAGTGCGCTCGGGCAGCCTGAAAACCTTCACCAGCACCCGCGATGGCCGGGATCAGATCATCAGCCTGCACCTGCCCGGTGAGCTCATGGGCATGGACGCCATCAGCAGCAACCAGCATATCTGCTCAGCTATGGCGCTTGAAACCACCAGCGTCTGTGAACTGCCCTATGAACGGCTCGAAGCCCTGAGCATGGAAATTCCCGGCCTGCAGCATCATCTGTTATCACTGATGAGTGAGGAAATCCGCCATGATCAGTGCCACATGACCATTCTTGCTCGCCTGCCGGTGGAAAGCCGACTGGCCAGTTTTCTGGTCAACCTCTCGGAGCGTTACCAGGCGCGGGGCTTTTCCTCAACCGAATTCAACCTCAGCATGTCACGCAACGACATCGCCAACCTGCTGGGCATGGCGGTAGAAACCGCCAGCCGCCTGTTCACCCAGTTTCAGGAGCAGGGGCTGTTACAGGTGGAACGCAAGCATATCAAGATTCTGAATTATGCTGGCCTGCAGGCCCTGCATAACCGTTGCGGCGATCTGGGCGCGGCTGAAAACGAAAAGAAGGGCGACTCATCCAGCAACGCCTCCTGACTATCAACACGGGGAGCCCTGAATAAATGACCCCGCAGCAAGCTACGGGGTATTAGTGAAGGAACAATCTGAACCGCCAAGACGCAAAGGACGCCAGGAATTGTTTGGCTAAAACTTGGCATCCTTTGCGTCTTGGCGGTTAATATTAATCACAGCAAGCTGTGGGGAATTAAACCCTCAGCGATTAAATCGTAGGGTAGGAGCGAGCTTGCTCGCGAAAGCGGTTGCTTGAACCTCAAAATATTCGCGGGCGAGCCCGCTCCCACGGGTTTTCGCTGCAAGTAGCGGGGAATTTAACCCATAGAGATTAATAATCGGCGTAAGATTTTTCCTCGACCAGCGTCGAGCCCAGCTTTTCATTCAGCCGTCGTTTGACCTCGGCCCGCTCGTCATTGGTGTAGTACACGGCGCGGGCAAGACGGATAAATTCCTCATCAAAACAGCGCGCCCGTTCCCGGTCACGGATATCATCTTCAATATCCCAGAGCTTCTCGTTGATAGACTTCATCTGCATCCATTCTGTCTGAATGTCGATAGCGGCTTTGGGCTCGGCCGCCCACAAATCCCGCAATAGCCCGAGCTCCCGATTGATGTTCTCAAGCTTGGCGGGATCGCGAATGCGCTCGCTTTTAATTTCCAGAATCGACAACTTGTCGAGAAATTCACCGTAGGATATCTCTACTTTGATAGTCATATCTATGCAATACTTAAGCTCACGATAAAAATTACACCTGCCAGCAAACGCTGGCACAAGCCCGTTACCATGCCCGATTTTATTGAAAAAATCCATTTTTCCTCCATCCTGTCTGCTCTCCTGCTTTTGTTTTCCAGCGCAGCAATCGCCGCCGACCATGATGATCTTAACTTCGACGATCAACCCTTGAAAGATGACATCGTCCTGCCGAGCTGGTTCAAGATGAGTTTTCTTGAGCTGCAGGAAGATTTGAGTGACGCCCGTGAAAACGGAAAAAAAGGCCTGATCATCTACTTCGGCCAGAAGCGCTGCCCCTATTGCAGAGCCCAGCTTAAAAATAACTGGGGGAAAAAAGACATCCTCAACTACACCCTGAAAAATTTTGACGTCATCGCCATCAATGTGCGCGGACAGAAACCGGTCGTCGATTTTAACGGCAAAACCTGGACGGAAAAAACCTACTCCAGTGCTCAGAATGCCCATTTCACGCCATCGCTGGTGTTCTACGATACGCAGGGACGTGAAGCTCTACGCCTGCGTGGCTACCGGCCGCCCTACCAGTTTCGCGCGGCGCTGGAATATGTTGCAGATGGTCATTATTTAAAAGAGCCCTTCCGCCTTTATCTGGCGCGAGCAGAAAAAGCCTTCCGTTATGGCAAAGACGGACTCAACAAATACAGCCATTTTATGCCGCCGCCCTACATGCTTGATCGCAGTCATATTCCCGCCGAACGTCCTCTGCTCGTGTCCTATGAACGACCCCGCTGTCATGCCTGTGATGTCCTGCATGGCGGCCCGCTAAATGACCCCCGCATTCGCAAACTGCTGGACAATTTCGACGTGGTACAACTGGACATGACTACCGACGTCCCCCTCGTCACACCGGCCGGAAAAAAAACCAGCACCCGACAATGGGCGCAAGTCCTGAATCTGGACTATGCGCCCACCCTGATCTTCTTTGATGAATGGGGCAAGGAAATCGTCCGTATCGACTCCGTGGTCTGGTTCTACCGCCTGCAGAACGTACTCACCTACGTTGACAACAAGGCTTACCGAAACCAGCCCAATTTCCAGAACTGGCGACAGCAGCAACGGCGCTGAAGGTTGATGGGTTTCGCTTCACTCTACCCATCCTACCGCTGTCCTAAATTTTGTTGGTTGGTTAGTGTTACGCGAAACCCATCATTTTGATTCAATGCTAACAATGGAAACACGTATGCCTAAAATCCAGAAACGCAGCAACAACCCGCTGGTGTCCGTCTCAAGCAGCCCGATTCACGGCAAGGGACTGTTCGCAAAAAAACCCATCCACGCCGGCCAGGTGATCGGCGTTGCCAGAGGCAGGCCCACCGATACCGATGGCCCGCATGTGCTGTGGCTAAGTGATGAACAGGGGTTTGAAGTGCGCTGTTACCTGCGCTATATCAACCACGACGACCAACCCAATGCGGCCTACTATGATTCACTCGAGGTTTGCGCTTTGCGCGATATTGCCCCGGGCGAAGAAATCACCCATAACTATCAGAGTGACTGATTACGTCTTCATAGCTAAAATGTAAGCGTGCAGGCACTCGATAGCATTATTCACCACAGAGGACACGGAGGTCACAGAGGTGGCTTATTCAACATATAATGCCTTGAGTCCGCCTAAATAGCTGTTCCAAATGCCAGTACTTTAGGTATTACCGTTCGTCCTGAGCTTGTCGAAGGACAAGCAGATTAAGCACTCTATTCACAGTATTTCCACGCTCATGGTTCGGCAGGGCTCACCACGAACGTGGAAATTCACAAGTGATCTAGTATTTGGAACACCTGGTTTAATATCAAGTTTGAACAAATGAGCGTGTTCAAACTAAAAAAACTTTCTCTGTGACCTCCGTGTCCTCTGTGGTGAAATCTTATTCTGGTTTATAAACGCGCACCTAGCCAGACCTACGCGAGCGATGCCGTTGTGAAGAACTTCCCGAGCGACCACCCCGATTAGACGATCCTCGACCGCCGCCCTGACGCCGTGGTTTGCGTTCGATCTTCAGCGGCGGCTGTGGTTTTAACAGCATTTCGGCGCTAATCTGCTGGACCGGGATCTTGTGGCCGACGTACTCCTCAATCTCCGGCATGGAAAACACATATTCATCGCAGGCGAAACTGATGGCGTCGCCTTTGGCGCCCGCGCGGGCGGTACGACCGATACGGTGTACATAGTCTTCCGCATCCTGCGGTAGATCGAAATTAACCACATGACTGACATCGGGAATATGTAAACCACGCGCCGCCACATCTGTCGCCACCATGATTTTTAACTCACCATCGGTAAAGCGCTTAAGCAGGCTCTGGCGCTTTTTCTGCGGCACATCGCCGGTTAACAGGGCCGTTTCATAGCCGTTGCCGCCCAGGTAGGCAGCGACCCTTTCCGCCACTCGCTTGGTATTAACGAAAACCAGCGCGCATTTTACTTCCCAGGTATTCAGCAGGCCCAGCAGCAGCGGGATTTTTTCTTCCTTGGCCGGGTAGTAAACCACCTCGGTCACCTTGTCTGCGGTAATTTTCTCCGACTCAATCTTGACCGGCTGGGGATTATTCATATGTTCATAAGCCAGCTCCGCCACACGGTGAGACAGAGTCGCCGAAAACAGCAGGCTCAGACGCTGTTCCGGTTTGGGCATGCGTCGTAGCAGGTAGCGGATATCCTTGATAAAGCCAAGATCAAACATGCGATCGGCTTCATCCAGCACCATCACCTGAATAGCATTGAGCTTAAACACGCCCTGCTTGAAATAATCGATAATCCGCCCCGGTGTGCCGATCAGCACGTCCACACCTTCTTCCAGCGTGCGGCGCTGACTTTCATAGCCTGTGCCACCGTAGGCCAGACCCAGTTTCAGTCCGGTATGCGCGCCTATTTTTTCCGCGTCGCGGTGGATCTGTAACGCCAGCTCTCGCGTTGGCGCCAGAATTATCGCGCGCAGGGGCCGAGGTTCATCCTGCGATGCGGCGGGGCTGCGCAACAACTGCGCAAACAGGGCGATTAAAAAAGCGGCCGTCTTGCCTGTGCCCGTCTGCGCCTGGCCACTGACATCCCTGCCGGCCAATGCCACGGGCAGGGTTTCAGCCTGAATCGGAGTACAATAAGAAAAGCCTGCGTCTTCAATGCCTTGCAGTAACTCGGCCGGCAGGTCAAAACTTTGGAAGGGTGTGTCGGTAATGTGTTTGTCTGTCATAGTGTTCGGAGCATAACAGATAAGTCCTTGACGAAGATAATAATCCGGAAAAACAGCCGTGACCGGAGAAGCCGTGCAAGATATTGATGCGTGTAGTAAATTCAACGGTGCATGGTCGACCTGCTGGTGATCAACAGGTTTTGAATTTGCCTGTTGCATCAAGAACTTGCGTATACTTTCGTGATCCGGCGGTTTTTCCGGGATTATGGGGCTTGAAATAAGGCCCAGCATAGGCTCAAATACAGTTAATACAAAACAGCGGGAGAAACAACGTTGAGTGATAAAATTGTCTATGCGACCGATGACACTTTCGAGCAGGAGGTTGTAAACGCCGAAGGACCTGTGCTGGTTGACTACTGGGCAGACTGGTGCGGCCCCTGCAAAATGATTGCACCCATCCTGGATGAAATTGCCAGCGAGTATGATGGCAAGTTAAAAGTCGTCAAGCTGAACATCGATGAAAATCCCGCGACGCCGCCCAAATTCGGCATTCGTGGCATCCCTACCCTGATGCTGTTCAAAAGCGGCAACGTTGAAGCCACCAAGGTGGGCGCTGTATCCAAATCACAGTTAACCGCCTTCATCGACAGCAACCTTTAAACAATTCAGCACAGAATTCGTCCGGCCTGTTCAGGCAACTTTGAATACGGGCTGGACGAATCCATGATTTGGTGTTAGTTTTATAAAACAACAAGCATTTCGTAACAATCGAAACCATTAACACGCTGCCCTTGCCGGCAAATCTCAAAACATATCCAGAAATCCAGTGATTTCCCGACATCGTGGCGTTGCGCCTGTTCGTCGTAGCGCCCACAAAGTCAAAACCAATACCTTTAAATATTTACAATTCTTTTGAAGATAAACCGCAATGAATCTGACTGAACTAAAACAAACCCCCGTCTCCGATCTCATCACCCTGGCCAGTAAAAGCGGCATTGAGGGTACCTCCCGCTCAAGAAAACAGGATATTATTTTTGCCATCCTCAAGGCGCACGCCAAAAGTGGCGAGGATATCTACGGTGACGGCGTACTGGAAATCCTGCAGGACGGCTTTGGTTTCCTGCGCTCCGCCGAAAGTTCCTACCTGGCCGGACCTGATGATATCTATGTCTCACCCAGTCAGATCCGTCGCTTCAATCTGCGCACCGGCGATACCATTTCCGGCAAGATTCGCCCGCCAAAGGACAGCGAGCGTTATTTCGCCCTGCTCAAAGTCAGTGAAATCAATTTCGATTCACCGGAGAACGCCAGGAATAAAGTCCTGTTTGAAAACCTGACACCCCTGCACCCAAACAAACGCCTGGCACTTGAAATCGGCAACGGCTCTACCGAAGACATGACCGCCCGGGTCATCGACATGGTGGCCCCCATCGGCAAGGGTCAACGCGGTCTCATCGTTTCCCCGCCCAAAGCCGGTAAGACCATGATGCTGCACGACATCGCCCACTCCATCACCCATAACCACCCAGAAGTCCACCTTATCGTCCTGCTCATTGACGAGCGGCCCGAGGAGGTAACGGAAATGGCCCGCTCGGTGCGCGGCGAAGTGGTCTCTTCGACCTTCGATGAGCCCGCCAGCCGCCATGTTCAGGTGGCTGAAATGGTGATTGAAAAAGCCAAACGGCTGGTTGAACACAAGAAAGACGTGGTCATTCTGCTGGACTCCATTACCCGTCTGGCGCGCGCCTATAACACGGTAATCCCGTCCTCCGGCAAGGTACTCACTGGCGGCGTGGACGCCAATGCCCTGCATCGGCCCAAGCGCTTCTTCGGCGCCGCACGCAACATTGAGGAAGGCGGCAGCCTCACCATCATCGCCACCGCACTGGTAGAAACCGGTTCGCGCATGGACGACGTGATTTACGAAGAATTCAAGGGCACCGGCAATATGGAAATCCATCTGGATCGCCGGATTGCGGAAAAACGCCTGTATCCGGCCATCAACATCAATCGCTCCGGCACTCGCCGCGAAGAACTGCTGACCAAACCTGACGAACTGCAGATGATGTGGATCCTGCGCAAGGTTGTGCATGACATGGATGAAATCGCCGCCATGGAATTCATTCATGACAAACTCAAGGCCGCTAAGACCAACGCCGATTTCTTCGATTCCATGAAACGCTAACAGGGCATGTTGCCGGGGCCGGCGCATCGACCGCATGACGCCGGCAACCCGCTACGCTGTACAAATTTCCACCAGATCTCAGCTTTTTTTATTATCTATAAATATACTGAAATACAAGCGCATAGCACCGTAAACGCAGACTTCACCTGAGTATCCCCCCCTAAGTTGCTTTGACAAGCTCTTGATTATCAATGAAAATTTATTCTCACCGCATCATTGCCTGCTAGACCGCACTTCCTATGCGGTTTTACCTATGCCCCGGCAAATGACAATGTGGCAAGATGGCTAAAAAACACGCGACGCACTGGCGTCCCTAGGGTCTGTTGATCTTTCAGATGTTAGGCTGATTTTGAGGAAATTTTAGTCCTGACAAGGCATTTTTTACGTATCAATGCACTCCATTGATAGTAAAAAATAACGCAGGCAGGGCAAAATTAGCCAAAATCAGACAATAGATGAAAGTTCAACAGACCCTAAGTAACAAGAAGGTACGGGGATATGAGCAAAATACAGTTACAACTAAAAGAAAAACTCAATAATATCGATTTTGACCACTGGTCCGAAATCGCCAGAACCGATCCAGAGACATTCGAGGCCATGCGCATAGAAGTGATTAATGACTGTATCGACAATGCCCCCCGGAATCGTCAGCAACGCCTGCGCGGCCTGCAATGGCAAATCGACTGCCTGCGCGCCCAGTCCAGCAACCCGCTATCCGCCTGCATCAAGATTTCCCAGATGATGTGGGACACCCTGCAACAACTGGGCAACGTATCCCGGGATCTGGGCGGCCCCGAACAGGCCAAAGGTGAAAGCAAACCAGCCGAAGCCACCATCCTGTCCTTTGCTCCGGTAAAAAAACAGCGTAAAAGATAAACAGCCCCCACCCCGCAGCAAGCGGACCGGGTATTAAATCGCAGGAGCGAGCTTGCTCGCGAAAGCGGTTGGGTGAACCTCAAACTATTCGCGGGTGAGCCCGCTCCTACCGGTTTTCGCCGCAAGCAGCGGGGAATTTAACCCATAGCGATTAAACCCGGAGAGCTTAAATAAAATCGGCCGACTTGCTGTTGGGCGAGGTTTTCCGTATGATCGGCCGCCTTCCAGTCATGTGGTGCCCGTTACAAATCAGAACGGTGTGGCGACATGCGTAAATATATGAGGTCAAGGACAAATGAAAGCAGAAATCCACCCCGCCTACGGCGATGTCAGCGTCACCTGCAGTTGTGGCAATACCTTTAACACTCGCTCCACCAGCGGCAAGGACATCAACATCGAAGTCTGTTCACAGTGCCATCCTTTTTATACCGGCAAACAGAAGCTGGTTGACACTGCCGGGCGCGTTGACAAGTTCCGCCAGAAATACGGTATGAAATAAGGCCGGGAGCCTTTCATTTCACGCTTTCCCGTTTCACCCCGGGCGCTCAATCGAGCGCCCTGTCTGTTTCTGGCCATCAGCCTGTGCCTGTTCGCCGCGTCCGCACCGGCATCTGACTGTCCCAGCCCCCGCTATGATGAGCGAGTATCCGTCAAACGCGTGTTTGATGGTGACACCCTGCTACTTGCCGATGGCCGCCGGCTACGTCTGATTGGTCTGAATACGCCTGAACGCGCTAACCGTGAGCGGACAGCCGAGCCCCTGGCCAATGAGGCCCGAGGTATGTTGCAGAAGCTGGTCAATACCGGTAGCCCTCTCAAACTGCGTTGGGGAAAGGAAAAAAAAGATCGGTACGGGCGCCTGCTCGCCCACGTATTCACCGCCGATGGCCGCAACATCACTACCCACCTGCTTCGCGCCGGGATGGGCGCTGCGATCCAGGTGCCACCCAATCTCTGGGCCTGGGACTGCTATATCAAGGCCGAAAAAACCGCCCGCAAACAACGGCGGGGGATCTGGAAGCGGCCTTATTTTGCCCCGCTTGAGGCCGATCAACTTAATACTAACGTTCAGGGCTTTCATTTTATCCGTGGTCGCCTGAGCCGTATTGGAAACAGCAAAACCGCCCTCTGGTTAAACCTCGGCAACCACTTCGCCCTGCGCATTCGTAAAAAAGACCTGCCCTATTTCAGACAACTCAATTTCAATCAACTTATCGGCAAAGAGCTTACCGCCCGTGGCTGGATCTATGCCTACAAAGGGCAGTGGCGCATGAACCTGCATCACCCCGCCTCACTGGAGATCACTGCGGCGCGCTAATAGCTATATTTTGTGAATAACGCAGAGGACGCGGAGGCGCAGAGACGCAGAGAAACAAAATTTATTGGCCCGGGCACCCACGGTTCTCCGTAGGAAACCCTGTCTCAGATCTTGTCTACCATCCATATGCATTACCACACAGAGGATGTAGGAACAGAAATAAATTATATAATCTCCGCGTCTCTGCGCCTCCGCGTTCTCTGCGTTTAATGCAAACAATGAAGATTAATCACGGCAAAGGTTTCCGACTATGCCGGGATAGGGCTAAACTACCAATCTAACTTAACAGATAACCCGCTCTTATTTTCCAGGAAACCCTTGCATGAGTACCGACACACCCGAACAGAAAAAACTCGCCACTGATGCGCTTCGCTACCATGCCGAACCGCGGCCGGGTAAAACCGCCACCGAGTTAACCATATCCTGCGAAACCCAGGAAGAGCTCAGCCTGGCCTATACGCCCGGCGTGGCGGCGCCGGTACGCGCTATTGCTGAGAGCCCTGAGGATGCGTACCACTATACCGGCAAGGGCAATCTGGTCGCCGTGATCACCGATGGCTCAGCCGTACTGGGGCTGGGTCGGGTGGGCGCACTGGCCAGTAAACCGGTTATGGAAGGCAAGGCCGTGCTATTCAAGCGCTTTGCGGGTATCGACGCCATGGATATCGAAATCGATGCCGAAACGCCTGAAGACTTCATCGATACCGTGCGCCGTATCGCTCCAACCTTTGGCGGCATCAACCTGGAGGATATCGCCGCCCCGGCCTGTTTTGAAATCGAACATACCCTGAGCAACCAGCTTGATATTCCGGTCTTCCACGACGATCAGCACGGTACGGCTATCATCATCGCCGCCGGCCTGCTCAATGCCCTGGAGATCGCGGGCAAGGATATGGAATCCGCCCATATCGTCTGCCTGGGGGCCGGCGCTGCCGGCATTGCCGCCATGCGCGTGCTCAAGAGCCTCGGCGCACGACGCATCTATCTGGTGGATCGCAAGGGCGTAGTACACCACGGTCGCGATGGAGTGAATCAGTACAAACATGAGTTTTCCCGCGAAACCGAACGCCGCAGCATCGCTGACGCCTTCGACGGCGCGGACGTTTTCATCGGCGTCTCCGGCCCCAACCTGGTCACAGCTGACATGCTGCGCAGCATGGCCGACAGGCCGATGGTTTTCGCCCTCTCCAATCCTGATCCGGAAATCGATCCGGCCCTGGCCCATGCCACACGCGATGATCTTATTCTCGCCACCGGCCGCAGTGACTACCCCAACCAGGTGAACAACGTGCTGGGCTTTCCGTTTATTTTCCGCGGTGCACTGGACGTACGCGCTACCTGTATCAACACCGCAATGAAAATTGCCGCAGTCAAGGCCCTCTCCGAACTGGCCCGTGAACCTGTACCGAAGGAAGTCATCGCAGTCTATCGCGATGAATCACTGAGCTTTGGTCCACAGTATATTATTCCCAAACCCTTTGATCCGCGCCTGCGAGAAACCGTGGCCGGCGCCGTAGCCCAGGCGGCTATCGATACCGGGGTTGCGCGGCTGAAAAAGTAGTTAGCCGCCTTAAAGTTCGGGGGACGACAGATCTTCCTGTAATAATTTTTCAAGCGCGCGTATGTCCGCGCGTTGCATGGGCTTGCTGTCCAGCGGACTCAGGGGCGGCTGCCGCGGCCCATCCTCTGGAAAAATAACCATTTCAATGGGCACATCATCCGCAACAAACCGATACACCGGCAGGCTCTGCATAAGTTCAGCCTGAAAGCGCACCCGCTTCTCGCCTATTTCGAAGGGAATCTGGCTCTGCAGCAAAAACAGATTGAGGTCCTCCACCGCAGAGGCGATAACATGCAGGGTCACAACCGAATGTTCATCCGCCGTCCCTCGCAGCACGCTACCGACCAGGCGTGGCCTGAAGTCCCTGAAAAACCGCATGGCCTGCAACGCCGCCCTGCGCAAACGTCTCAACTCCGCGGGTTGCACATCGGCGCGAAAAATCCGCTGGTATTCCTGTAGCGCGGATTCGATTTCGGTATTGCTGGGCATATTGCGCGTGTCCGCCGCACCCAGATGCAGGGCCGCCTTGTGCTTGGCGGCATAATAATCACGACTTCCATTTTGCAAAAGAATCTGTGCCGCTTCCTGCGCCAGGCGCAGACGCATTTGCTGGGCTTTGATATTTCGGTTGCTCATGATCCTGTCTGCGTCCTGTTTGCCATCAACCTGCAGGTACGCCTTCAGGCGTACAAAATCCCGTTTAAGTGCGCCTGAAGGCGCACCTGCAGACCGGCTCTCGATTCCTGTAAAAGTTAAAACAGCTGTTCGGTAATATCCGAACCACTTTGTGTCGGGCTATCCACAGATCGTTCTTCCGCCTGTCGTTTTGGGACATTCCCACTACGGAAATATTCAAAAATCGCATCTGCCTGGTTAGCATCGGCCAGTTCACCGGTTTCTGGATCGATACGTACAGAAACAACACCCGCCGGCTGCTCCAGTGGCGTTTCCGGCTTCCCCTGCAGGGCGGCATGCATATAGCTTATCCACATAGGCAAGGCCGCCCGCGCACCGGTTTCATGATCGCCCAGCGGCTGTGGCGTATCGAAACCTACCCAGGCTATGGTCGCCACATCACCGTTAAAGCCCGTAAACCAGGCGTCACGCTGATCATTGGTAGTGCCGGTCTTGCCACCCAGATCTTTCCGCTTGAGCACCAGCGCCCGCCGCCCTGTGCCCTTGCGAATCACATCCCGTAACATGGTGTTGATCAAAAAAGCCGTCTGCGGACTCAACACCCGCTTCGCCAGATGCGGCAACTGCGGTCCCTGCCGGATCTGCAGCCACTCCCGTTCATCCAGTTCGGCATACTGCGCCGGCAACTGCCAGGGCGTTACCGCTAACTTCGTCTCAGTTTCTGCTGCCGCCTCACTCGCCTGTATCGTCACTTTTTGCGCCGTCTTTTTGTCCGCCTCCGCTTTGGTCTCGGCTTCAGCCGCCGCGTCGCATTCCTGACAAACCTGCAACGGACGCGTCATCTCAATGATGCTGCCATCGACACGAATATAATCAATAAAATAGGGCTCGACCTTATAGCCGCCATTGGCAAAAACCGTATAGGCAGTGGCCAGATCATAAGGTGTAACCGCACCACTGCCCAGCGCCAGCTACAGATCGCGCGGCAGGTTCTTCGACTTAAAGCCGAAGCGAGTCACATAACGCACGGTATAACCGATGCCAATGTCGCGCAGCAGGCGAATGGAAACCAGGTTGCGCGACTTGATCAGCGCCTGGCGCAGGCGGGTAGGACCATAGAAACGGCCGCTGTAGTTTTCAGGCCGCCAGGTGTCCTCCAGGCCGGGAGCATCGAACACCACCGGGGCATCATTGATTATGCTGGCTGCGGTGTAGCCTTTGTCCAGCGCCGCCGTATAAACAAACGGCTTAAAGCTGGAACCCGGCTGGCGTTGCGCCTGGACAACCCGATTGAACTTGCTCTGGTAGTAATCAAAACCACCTACCAGCACATCCGTAGCGCCATCCCCCGGGCGTAGCGAAACCAGCGCTCCCGCCACGCGAGGGATCTGCGCCAGCCAGTGACAGCCCGTCCCGGCGACCGCCAAATAGACCACATCGCCCGTTTTTAGCACCTCACTCGCATGAGCAAGCTCCGGTCCCAGATGGTTCTCATCGATGATGCGTCGCGCCCACTTGATCTGCTCCCAGCCCAGATAGGCCAGGCGCCCGTCCCGGGTAAAGGCGTACGCGCTTTCATCCCCAACGCTGACGATCAGGGCGGGCAGCAAATGTCCAACGGGCTTTACCTCCCGCAACAGTGCAGACCATACCGAAAGCTCATCGCCCTCGTCATCAAGCTCAAACAGATCCACATGTTTTATAATGCCACGATAACCATGGCGCCGTTCATAGGCCAGCAAATCATCCCGTAGCGCCCGGTTGGCGGCTTTCTGCAGGCGCGCATCAATCGTGGTATAGACCTCATAACCATCGGTATAGGCGGCATCGCCGTAACGACCTAGCATTTCATTGCGCACCATTTCGGAAATATAGGGAGCTTCCACCGCTATGTTCTGCCCATGTACGCCGGCATGCACCGGCACCTGCCTGGCCCTTTCATCATCGGCCTCAGTAATATAGCCCAGCGCCCGCATGCGGCCGAGAACATAATTCCGACGAATACGGGCGCGCTCGGGCGCCACCACCGGGTTATAACTGGAGGGCGCCTTGGGCAGACCGGCAATCATGGCAATTTCAGACAAATCCAGTTCAGCCAGCGGTTTGCCATAATAAACCTGGGCGGCGGCGGCAAAACCGTAGGCCCGCTTGCCCAGATAGATCTTGTTCAGATACAGAGCCAGGATATCTTCCTTGCTCAGTTCGCCCTCGATTTTCAGCGCCAGAAAGATCTCATTAATCTTACGCAAAAACGTTTTCTCTCGGCTGAGAAAAAAGTTGCGCGCCACCTGCATAGTAATGGTACTGCCACCCTGGACCCGCTCACCGGTACGCACCAACTGCCAGGCCGCACGCAAAATGCCCTGGTAATCCACACCGGGATGCTCGAAAAAACGATCGTCTTCAGCTGCCAGCACCGCATGAATCAGCGCTTTGGGAAATTCTTCATACTTGAGTGGGGTACGCTTCATCTCACCAAATTCAGCCATCAACTCACCCCCGCGGGCATAAACCCGCAGCGGGACCTGCAATTGCACGTCCTTCAGCGTGCTGATTTCGGGCAGCCGGGGTGTGATGTAGACATAGGCGCCAATGCCCCCAATCGCCCCCAGAAGCGTCAGAGTGAGAACCGATGCAAGGCAAAATGTGACAAATTTCTTAATAATCGGTCTCATATGATTGATAAAAGTAAAGATTCCTGTGAGCTTGCCCGATAGGGAGTATATCGCTTCAACACCGGGAACACTACGATGGAAGTCACCACAAACATAGCTACTGTTTTTTTGTGTTTGTAATTTTTGGTGCGTTGTCCTATAGTTGACTCTAAAACCTAATGTAGTTATGGACATAGTTTCTCTAACCCCAAGGTATTAAAGAAAAAAATGGGTCTAGCCGAGCTGCTCAAACCAAAAAAGTCGCCGGTGCTGGGGCTGGATATCAGTTCTACCGCCATCAAATTGCTCGAACTGGGCAAGCATGGCGATCGCCTGCGCGTAGAGAGTTACGCGGTCGAACCCCTGCCACCGAATTCAGTCATTGAGAAGAATATTTCAGACGTAGAAGCCGTCGGCGAAGCCATAAAGCGTGCCGTTAAACGCTCGGGCTCGCGCAATAAATTTGCGGCCGCCGCGGTAGCCGGTTCTGCGGTTATCACCAAGACCATTTCCATGCCGGCCACCCTTACCGAAGACGATATGGAACAGCAGATCGAACTGGAAGCCGACCAGTATATTCCCTATCCGCTGGAAGAGGTCAATCTCGACTTTGAACTACTGGGCCCCACGGAAAATGATCCTGAACGCGTCGATGTGCTGCTGGCTGCCTCACGCAGTGAAAATGTAGACGTACGTGTAGCGGCGATTGAGCTGGCCGGGCTAAAAGCAAAAATCATCGATGTTGAAGCCTATGCCATCGAGAATTCATTTGCCATGCTGGCACCACAACTGCCGGAACAGGGTATCGATCAAACCATCGCGGTTGTCGATGTGGGCGCGACCATGACCACCCTTAATGTGATGCATGACCTCAAAACCATCTATACCCGTGAGCAGGTTTTTGGCGGTAAACAGCTGACCGAAGAAATCCAGCGCCGCTATGGCCTGTCTTATGAAGAAGCCGGTATGGCAAAACGCCAGGGCGGTTTACCCGATAACTACGTACCTGAAGTGCTGGAGCCATTCAAGGATGCGATGGCGCAGCAGGTCAGCCGCTCACTCCAGTTTTTCTTCTCCTCCAGCCAGTACAACTCGGTCGATCACATTGTGCTCGCAGGCGGCAGCGCCATGATCCTGGGCATCGATGAACTTATCGCCAACAAACTGGGCGTACACACTTCGGTCGCCAACCCCTTCACTAATATGACTCTGGCTTCCCGAGTCAAGGCACAAAGCCTCAGCAATGACGCACCGGCATTAATGATTGCCTGCGGCCTGGCAATGAGGGGATTTGACTGATGGCGCGCATTAATCTCCTGCCCTGGCGCGAGGAACTGCGCAAGGAACAGCAGCGACAGTTCCTCACTATCATGGGCCTGTCTGCCGTCCTGATGATTCTGATTATTCTGGCCGTACATATCCAGTATGCCAACCTGATCAACATCCAGAATCAACGTAACCAGTTCCTCACTGCACAAATAGCCGAAGTGGACGCCCAGATCAAGGAAATCGAAAAACTCGAGCGTGACAAGCAAAGCCTGCAGGCGCGTATCTCTGTTATTCAGCAGTTGCAGGGTAATCGACCTGAAATCGTGCATCTGTTTGATGAAATTGCCCGCATCCTGCCTCAGGGACTGTACCTGAAAAGCATCGAACAGAAAGGCAAGACCATCACTATCGTCGGCTATGCCCAGTCTAACGCCCGGGTTTCCGCTTTCATGCGTAATATCGAGGCGTCTGACTGGCTGGACAAACCGGTTCTCGATGTTATCAAGCTGGCCAACAAGGACGAAAATGATTCACGTGAATTCAGCCTGCGCTGCGTGCAGGTCAACAAATCTGCCGGGAACAAGTCATGAAAGATATCAGCATTGATCTGAATGATCTTGACCTCAACACCATTGGCAGCTGGCCCATGCCGCTTAAAGCCGGCGTGGTTATCGTGGCCTGCGTACTGACGCTGGTGCTGGGTTATTTCCTCGACATCAAAGACCAGCAGCAGAAACTGGGCCAGGCTGAGGCGAGAGAACTACAGCTTAAACAGGACTTTGAAAGCAAGTGGAAAAAAGCCGCCAACCTGGACGCCTACAAACTGCAAATGAAGGAGATGGAACAGTCCTTCGGCACCATGCTGCGACAACTGCCCAGCAAAACCGAAATCGATGATTTGCTGGTGGATATTTCCCAGACCGGCCTGGCCAGCGGAATCAATTTTAAACTGTTCAAGCCCGGCAAGGAAATACAGAAAGATTTCTATGCTGAGTTCCCAATTGAAATGGAAATGACCGGCGATTATCACCGTTTTGGCCGTTTTGTCAGCGGTATTGCCGCCCTGCCGCGCATCGTGACACTGCACGATATTTCCATCAAGGAAAACAGCCAGGGTGAAAACAGCAATAATATGACTATGCGCGTAATTGCCAAAACTTACCGCTATCTGGATGAAAATGAAATTGCACAACTCCGTGCCGCAAACAATAAAAAACGTAAAGGGCGGAGAAGATAAGCGCATTATCTGACAGGATCGCATGAACATACTGAATAATTTACAAAAACGGGCGAAAGGCGTTATCAGCACATTGCAGATTTGTGCGCTGCTGTCGCTGAGCGCCTGTAGCGGAGACCAGCACCAGGATCTCACTTCATATATTAATGATGTGAAATCACGCAAACAGGGGCGCATCAAGGGCCTGCCTGAAATCAAACCCTATGAGTCCTTTACCTACGATCCAGCCAGCCTGCGCGATCCCTTTTCCCCCTTTGTCCTCGAGGAAGAGCAGGCAGCCATTGTTAATGATGGCCTGCGCCCGAACAGCAATCGCAAACGCGAAGCACTGGAGCAATTCCCGCTGGACTCACTCGTCTTTGTTGGCAATCTTGAACGCAATGGTAAACGCTGGGCGCTGATCGCTGCCCCGGACGATACAGTTTACCGCGTACAGCCCGGCAATTACCTGGGACAGAATTTTGGCGAAATCCTTTCGATTTCAGAAACCACAATTAAAATTAAAGAAATCATACCGAATGGGACAGGGGGCTGGGTTGATCGCGAAGTCTCCCTGCAACTGACTGAATGATGCCTGATGGGGTAGCAACACATGACTTTAGCAATGAGAAATAAAACCACACATACCAGCAAGAGCCATTCCCGCTGGCTGTTCATGCTTCTGCTTCTGCTGGCATCCCTGTCCTCCGGCCTGTCACAGGCGGCAGGCAACGAGCTTAATAACATTACCTATACCACGCTGCCCGGTGACAAAATCCAGATTCGTCTGTCCATGACCCAGGATGTGGAAGAACCGGCCAGTTTCACCATTGACGATCCTGCGCGTATTGCCTTTGACTTCCCCTCAACCAGTATCAACCTGCCAGCTAAAACTACCCCGATTGGGGTTGGCGTCGCCCGCAGCATTACCGCCGTAGAAGCGGGCAATCGTACTCGCGTGGTCGTAAATCTCTCCAAACTGGTAGGCTATAACACAGCGGTGGACGGCAACACGGTCATCATCACCCTGAACGACAACTCCTTTTCCTCTTTTAGCAGCAGTAAGGCGAACGCTGGCGGCCTGACCCAGGCATCGCAAGCAGGAGCACAGGCCAACAATATTCTCAACGTGGATTTCCGTCGTGGTGAGAAAGGTGAAGGCCGTATTGTAGTAACCCTTTCCGATCCCAATACCACTGTGGACATGAAAAAACTTGGCTCAGAGGTTCAGGTCACCTTCAAAAACAGCGCCCTGTCTGAAGATCTGGAACGACGCATGGACGTGCTGGACTTTGCTACACCGGTAAAAACTGTCGATGCGTTTAACCATGGTAACGATGTACGCCTGATCATTACCGCCACCGGCCAGTTTGATCATATTGCCTATCAGGCTGACGAGAAGCTGACTATTGATATTAAACCTGTCGTCAAAGTTACTGACGCGAAGAAAAAGAAACGCCAGTTTGGTTATACCGGTGAACGCCTGTAGCTCAATTTCCAGAACATCGAAGTACGCGCTGTGCTGCAACTGCTGGCCGAATTTACCGGCATCAACATGGTTACCAGTGACACCGTTTCCGGCAACCTCACCCTGCGCCTGAAAAATGTGCCCTGGGACCAGGCTCTGGACATCGTCCTCAAAACCAAAGGTCTGGCCAAGCGTCTGACCGGTAATGTCATGCTGGTGGCGCCTTCCGAAGAAATTACCGCGCGCGAAAAACTGGAACTGGAAGCCAATAAGCAGATTATCGAACTGGCGCCGATTGAGTCGGAAACCATCCAGATCAACTACGCCAAAGCAGCCGAACTTGCCGAACTGTTCAGCCAGAAAGAGACATCCCTGCTTTCCACCCGGGGCACAGTAACCGTTGACAACCGCACCAACAAGTTGCTGGTTCAGGATACAGCCGAACATATTGACGCTATTCTGGACATGGTGGAAGAACTCGACGTGCCTGTGCGCCAGGTATTAATCGAATCACGCATCGTTCTGGCCAGCACCAACTTCAAGCTGGAGCTAGGGGTGCGTTTCGGCGTGACCCGTAATTATACCGGCACTGACGGCCGCAGAAAGGTCCTGTCCGGTTCCAGTGAAGCAACCCGGCAACTCATCAACGGGGATTCTCTCGAACTAACCGACCAGTGGAATGTCGACCTGCCCGTTACCAGCAGAAGCGCCGGCAGTATCGGCCTGGCGATGGCGCGGCTGCCTTTTGGCACCCTGGTCAATCTGGAGCTTTCCGCCGCCCAGCTGGAAGGTTCTTCGGAAACCGTCTCCAGTCCCCGAGTAATTACTTCGAATCAACAGGAAGCGACCATCACCGCCGGTCAGGAAATTCCCTATCGACAGGCCAGCTCCAGTGGCGCCGCCACCGTAGCCTTCAAAAAAGCCGTACTGGAACTGAAGGTCACGCCGCAAATTACCCCTGATAGCCGTATTATCATGACCCTGGATGTGCGCAAGGATCAACCGGACTTCGGTAATCTGGTCGATGGCGTCCCGCCCATCAACACCCAGAGCGTGCAGACCGAAGTACTGGTCAACAATGGCGAAACCGTGGTCCTCGGCGGCATCTATGAGCAGACCAAGAGTAAAACGATTAACCGCATTCCCTTCTTTGGCGATCTGCCCATTGTTGGCGTCCTGTTCCGCAACACGGTCGATGTGGACGACAAGAAGGAACTGCTGATTTTCATTACCCCGAAAATCCTGCAGGACAATATTTCTCTCTAGCCATATGCTGCCCCGGCTATTGTGCCGGGGCAGCTTTTCCCACCGCTTTTCTCATGCAACCGGTACAACGAATTTTTCTTATTGGCCCCATGGGCGCCGGCAAAACCACCATCGGCCGCCAGCTTGCCAAAACGCTGGAGATGGACTTTATCGATAGTGACCATGAAATCGAGACCCGCACCGGCGCCAACATCCCGCTTATTTTTGACCTCGAAGGGGAAGAAGGTTTCCGCCAGCGCGAAACGGCCATCATTGATGAGCTCAGCCAGCGCGATCGGCTGGTGCTGGCCACCGGCGGCGGGGCCGTTCTCAAGCCTGAAAACCGCCAGTATCTACGCGAACGTGGCAAGGTTATCTACCTGCAGACCGACATCGATCAACTGTTGAACCGCACTCGCCATGACCGCAACCGGCCCCTGCTTCAAACCGAGAATCCGCGCAAAAAATTCGAGGAGCTGATGGCCATCCGCGAGCCACTCTATCGTGAAACGGCACACATCGTTATCAATACCAGCCAGCAAAGCATCAACCACACCATAAACAAAATCATCTCTGCACTTGAAAAATTGCAGGATTAAACCAGCCTGCAACTGGCCGGGCTTCCAGGTAGCCGCAAAACTGCGCCCATCCTGCCTGTCTCCTGGAATATTGTTTTACCCCGTCAACCCGACCCTTACCGCGAGAACACCATTCAACCGGATCAGCTGAATAGTTAAGTATAATCTTTTATACTTGTCTCATCGGCAAACGATTACAGGCAAACAATGAAAACCCTCCACCTTGATCTGGGCGAGCGCAGTTATCCCATCCATATCGGCCGCGACCTGCTGGGCCGGAATGATTTGATCGCACCCGCCGTTTCCGGCACTCAGGTCATGATTGTCAGCAATGAAACTGTTGCCCCTCTGTATCTGGCAAAAACACAGGCCGCCTTCAGTGATTATCAGTGCGAATCGGTTATTCTGCCGGACGGCGAGCAGTATAAAAACCTGCCAACGCTGGACAGCATTTTCGAGACACTGCTGAGTCATCATTTCGATCGTCACTGTACTCTGGTCGCTCTTGGCGGCGGCGTGGTTGGCGACATGACCGGTTTTGCCGCCGCCTGTTACCAGCGCGGCGTGCCTTTTATCCAGATCCCGACCACCCTGCTGGCCCAGGTGGATTCTTCCGTTGGTGGCAAGACCGGCGTCAACCACCCCCTGGGTAAAAACATGATCGGCGCCTTCCACCAGCCACGCGCCGTGATCATCGACACCGATACCCTGAACACCCTCGATGATCGGCAGCTCAGTGCCGGACTGGCCGAAGTCATCAAATACGGCCTGATCCAGAAAGACGACTTCAGTTGCTGGCTGGAACAGAACATGGACAAACTGCTGGCGCGTGATCCTGACTACATTGCCGAGGCGATTGAAACATCCTGCCAGTGCAAGGCCGATGTGGTTGCTGCCGACGAGAAGGAAGCCGGCGTCCGCGCTCTGCTCAACCTTGGCCATACCTTCGGCCACGCGATTGAAACCGGCACCGGCTACGGCAACTGGCTGCACGGCGAAGCCGTTGCCGTCGGCATGCTCATGGCGGCCGATCTGTCCATGCGTGAAGGCTGGCTCACACCGAACGACGTGAAACGGGTTGAAGATCTCATCGATCGCGCCAACCTGCCCACCCGCGCGCCGGCCAGCATGCACTATAAGCGCTTCATGGAGCTGATGGCGGTGGATAAAAAGGTTCGCGCCGGAAAGATCAACCTGGTGCTGTACCGAGCGCTGGGCGACGCCTTTGTTACAGATGAATTCGACCCCGCCAAACTAGAACAGACCATTGAAGCCCACCGCGCCATTAGCAACGATCAGGAATAGTTCATGCTGAAACTCGCGTCCTATGCTGCCAACGATAAAAACTCACGCGGGCGCCGCCACCCTGAAACCACCCCCGCCTACCGCAGCCAGTTTCAACGGGATCGGGATCGCATCATTCATTCCGCCGCCTTTCGGCGACTCGAATATAAAACCCAGGTCTTCGTTAATCACGAAGGTGATATGTTCCGCACCCGCCTGACCCATTCCATCGAAGTCGCCCAGCTCTCCCGCACTATCGCCCGTATTCTCAGTCTCAATGAAGAACTGTGTGAAACCATTGCCCTGGCGCATGATCTTGGTCACACGCCTTTCGGCCACGCTGGTCAGGAAGCCCTGAACCATTGCATGCGCAACTACGGTGGTTTTGAACACAACCTGCAATCATTGCGCACCGTGGATGAACTGGAAGAACGCTATGCGGATTTTCGCGGCCTTAATCTTACCTTCGAATCACGCGAAGGCATCCTCAAACACTGCTCACTGAAAAATGCCGAACAACTTGGCGATGTCGGTCAGCGCTTTATAGATAAAACCCAGCCCAGCCTTGAAGCCCAGGCCGTTAATCTCGCCGATGAAATTGCCTACAACAATCATGACGTCGATGATGGCCTGCGCTCCGGTCTGATTCAGATTGAACAACTGCTCGAGATTCGTCTGTTTCGCGATCAATATGATGAAGTCAACGCCCGTTACAGCCGGCTGAATGGTCGCCAGCTGATCTATGAAATCATCCGCCGCATGATCAACCGACAGGTGGTCGATCTGGTGGAAACCAGTGAGGCCGAGTTAAATAATCATTCACCAGCAGACATAGAAGCCGTGCGCCGGCATCCTCGCATGCTGATCAATTTCAGTGATGAGATGCAGACGGCCAACCTGCAACTGAAGCAGTTTCTACGCAGGCAACTCTATCAGCATTACCGCGTGCATCGCATGTCCGCCAAGGCCGCCCGCATTATCCAGTCGCTGTTCTCTGCTTTCATGGATGATCCCCTGCTGCTTAAACCGGAACATCAGCAGAACATAGCAAAGGCTGAACGGGAAGACGGCGAACACGGCCGTGCGCGCACCGTCGCCGATTACGTGGCCGGCATGACTGACCGCTATGCGATCAGCGAGTATCAGCGTATTTTTGATCCGGAAGAATTAACATAGAAACAGGGACGAGGGACGAGGGACGAGGGACGAGGGACGAGGGACGAGGGACAACATTTTTTCAGGTACTTCAAAACCAGTCAACAAACAACGAACAGCCGAAACTTATATTCACACATAAGTAGGTACTTAAGCATGCGAACAATTGTAGGTGGCCTACAGACAAACAATATCCTTAAGTACCTACGTATGTATATTCACAAGCCATCATGAAATAGCTATGGAAATTATAGATTATGCCTTACCCGCTTTTCCTCGTCCCTCGTCCCTCGTCCCTCGTCCCTTAATACGATGCGCATCTACATGCAAACAGATTTTATGGAGAACAGGCCTCCCCGCTATTACCAGTTGATCCTGGAAAAGGATCTGCTTGGCGGCTGGCGGGTGGTGCGTGAATGGGGACAACAGGGTGCGGCGGGGCGGATCAAACGTGAGCATTTTGCTGATCAGGAAACTGCGCAATATGCGCTCATGCAAATACGTGACAAGCAGCTCGCACGCGGGTATAAAGTAGTCTTCATACAGGGACAGGAACACCTGACATGAACGCTTACGACCCTACGCAAGCCACCGATGAGGACAGCTTCAGCAATCCGGTGCCACACTATGTTGAACGCTACGGCCTCACCAGCGCACCCTTCTCAAGCCAGCATGAAGATCGTTTTGTCTACCTCGATGCCGAGCGCCTGCAACGGCTCAACATGCTCGAGCATCTCACCCGTTACAGTGAACTACTGCTAATCATTACCGGGCAAAAGGGCATTGGCAAGACCAGCCTGCTGCAACGTTTCGTACTCAACATCGACGAAGACACCATCGTCGGTCAGATCAACGCCAATCCCATGATGGACGCCAACAAACTGTTGCAGGCCATCACCACCGGTTTCGGCCTGCACAGACCTGACGATGATCCCGTTGCCCTGCAGGACGCACTCTATCATCACCTTGCCGCACTGCACCACCAGGAAAAAACGCCGCTACTGATCATAGACGATGCCCATGTCCTGCCACAGGATGCGCTGGAGGCCCTGTTTAACCTGGCCGAGGCCGAAGTCAGTGACGGCAACCTGCTGCGCATCATTCTGTTCAGCGATCCCCAGATTGAAACCATGCTGCAAAGTCCAGCCATACAGGATCTGCGTGAACGCGTAACCCATAGCATGAATATTCCGCCGTTTGATGAGGAACAGACCGTTGGCTATATCCGCCATCGCCTGAGCGTCGCCGGCCTGCAGGGCAAGCTGCCTTTTAGCAGCAAAGAGCTGCACAAGATCTTCCGCAATTCCGGCGGCATTCCTGCACGTATCAATGAGTGCGCCCATCTCATTCTTAACGGCGATAAACTGGATCAGGCGATCAAGGATTTTCACACGCCCCGGATCAATGTTCGTCCTAACCTTAAACTTCCCGCCGCACTGTTGCGATTCATGCCTTCCTGGCAGCTTGCCGCTGCCATCGTGGCCGTGCTGTCCGTTGGACTTGTCCTTGTTTACCAGGATGCTATCAATGCCCTGTTCGAAGCTGACAGCACGCAACACCAGCAAACAGACAACACCGTTAAAATACCTGCGTCGCCTGCTGAAAAACCGGCCCCCCCGCTCACTAACACGGTTACCCGCACAACAGCACCGGAGCCTGCATTGCCGCAAACGTCCGCACTGGAAACACCAACGGCAAAACCAGAGCCAATTCCAGCGCCACCACAGGCCGCCACGGCTGCCGAAACAGTAACATCACCCACACCCTCGCAGAAAAAAATAAATACGCCTGTCACCGCAGCGGATCCGCCCTCATCCACTGGCAGTAAAACCGAAAAACAGCCCCCCACAGCCAGCCCTGAACCAGAACCGACACCGCCAGCAGCGCCGGCTCCAGTGATTACCGACATCAGTCCGAATCCCATCCGCACCAGCCGTAAGCCGCAGACACTCGCCATCCTCGGCGAACACTTCAGCAAGGATATGAACGTTACCGTGTTCTGGTCAGGCGGCCACAAGACCCTCTCGGCCCGGCAGATCAACATCATCAGCCCGAATGAAATGGAACTAAAGATCACCGTTGGCCGCCAGCCGGACAGCTGGAAAATTCGCCTGCAGGATCCCCTCAGCAAACAGCAAACTGAGGCTCATTTTAAAGTTGTTGCCGCTACAACAAAAACCGCCAGGCCGGTTCAGGGCACGGGACTCAATGGCGAGGACTGGATTAGAACGCAGAATCCGCAGTACTTTACCCTGCAATTGCTGGGTAGCCAACGCAAAGACAGCCTGAAAAAATTTGCCAAACGACACCAGCTGGCAGGCGATGTCGCCTGGTTTGCCGGCCTGCGTAACAGGCAACCCTGGTATGTGCTGATTCAGGGTCGCTATACCAGCCGCGCGCAGGCGCAGGACGCGGCCCGTACGCTGGTGAAAAATATACGCGGCATCAAACCCTGGATCCGCCCCTTCGCCGATATTCAGAAAACGCTCAAACAGCAGGCTGTCACACCACCGCCAGCCGCTATCGCCGCCGCCCCAACGCCACCACCGGCCAGCGACAAAACCACCAGCGCCGCCTGGCTCTGGAGCCAGGATCCCAGCCATTACACCCTGCAACTACTGGGTGGCCAGACCGAGGACGGCATCCTGCGCTTCATTCACCAGCATAAACTCACAGGCAAAGCGGTCTATTACCGCACCATCCGCAACAACCGTCCCTGGTATGTGCTGGTCTATAACAGCTATCCCAACTACGCCAGCGCCAAAGCCGCTATCACCACCCTGCCCACCAGCCTGCGTAAAACCCAACCCTGGCCGCGCAGTTTCGCCGGCATTCATGCTGAGCTTCAGTAAGTTTCTCCAGATGTAACTATTTGAGAGTAAACGATGGGTTTCGCTTCGCTCTACCCATCCTGCAAGGAGTAAAAAAGAGCATAGAGCAGGATGGGTAGAGCAAAGCGAAACCCATCAATCTCTGGATTAAGAGCCGGTAATTCACCTTATTTCCGTAAGGTTCAGGGCCAGGGGAAGATTGAAGCATGGCGGCCAGATCGGTATACTGCTTGGCCATTTTGCCCGCACTAGCCCCTGGTAAGAAATGCGTGCCAGGCAAACACCAGAAGATCATTTAAGCAAGGTATTGGAATCAGAGTGAGTACACAGACCAAGCTAGAAAACAGCCTGTATCGTCCTGAATTTGAACGAGATAATTGCGGTTTTGGCCTGATCGCCCAAATGGACGGCAAACCCAGTCACTGGTTACTGGAAACCGCGATTGGCGCACTGGCGCGTCTCACTCACCGCGGCGCCGTCGCCGCTGACGGTAAAACCGGCGATGGTTGTGGCCTGCTGCTGAAAAAACCCGACAGCTTTCTGCAATCTATAGCCAAAGAACAGGGCTTCGCCCTGAAATCCCTCTACGCCGTGGGTATGGTATTCCTCAATATGGAATCCGATCTGGCTGACAGCGCCCGTCAGATCCTGGCAACAGAACTGGAAAAAGAAGGCCTGGACGTACTGGGCTGGCGCGTCGTGCCTACCGATACCCGCGCCTGTGGTGAGGAAGCGCTGAAAACCCTGCCCCAGATTGAGCAGATTTTCGTCAATGCCGCCGAAGGCATGGATGAAGTCGCGTTTGAGCGCCATCTCTATATCGCCCGCCGCCGCAGCGAAAAGATCATCGAACAGAACGACGAAGTATTCTACATCCCCAGTCTGTCCTCATCGGTAATCTCTTACAAGGGCCTGGTGATGCCGGAAAATCTGCCGGTGTTCTATCAGGATCTCAATAATCCGAAAATGGAATCGGCTACCGCCATTTTTCACCAGCGTTTCTCCACCAATACCTGGCCCCAGTGGCGTCTGTCTCAGCCCTTCCGCTATCTGGCCCACAACGGCGAAATCAACACCATCCAGGGTAATCGCAACTGGTCGGTCGCACGCGGCCACAAGTTCGAGTCTCCACATATCCCCATGGAAGATGTGCGCCCACTGGTCTCCATGAGCGGCTCCGACTCCAACAGTCTGGACAATATGCTCGAAGCCCTGCTCGCCGGCGGCATGAATATTTTCCGCGCCATGCGCCTGCTGATTCCACCGGCCTGGCAGAACGTGGAAACCATGGACGCTGATCTGCGCGCCTTCTACGAGTACAACTCCATGCACATGGAGTCCTGGGACGGCCCTGCCGGGATCGTCCTGACCGATGGCCGCTACGCCGCCTGCTCCATGGACAGAAACGGCCTGCGCCCGGCACGCTGGGTGATCACCAGGGACCGACATATCACCCTGGCTTCTGAAATCGGCGTCTATGACTACGCCCCGGAAGACGTGCTCAGCAAGGGGCGCCTGAAACCCGGGCAGATGGTCGCCGTGGACACCCAGACTGGCAAGTTATTGATGCCGGAAGATATCGACACCCGCCTGAAAACCGCCCAGCCTTACAAGGACTGGATCGTCAGCCGTTCGCTACGCCTGAAATCGAAGCTGTCTGAAGAAACCTGCGACAGCCTGCTTTCCTCCGAACAGGCCGAAATATATCAAAAGCTGTTTCAGGTCAGCTTCGAGGAGCGCGATCAGGTGATTCGACCCCTGGCGGAAAACGGAATGGAAGCCATCGGCTCCATGGGCGACGATACGCCTTTCCCTGTCCTCTCGCGCAGGCTGCGCTCGCTTTACGATTATTTCCGCCAGCAGTTCGCCCAGGTTACCAACCCGCCCATCGATCCCATTCGTGAGCAGATAGTCATGTCGCTGGAAACCTGTTTCGGTCGTGAACGCAACATGTTCGAAGAGACCCGGGAACATGCCGACCGCCTGCTGGTAGACTCACCGGTGCTCTCCAGCAGCAAGTTCCACCAGCTGCTCACCCTGGGCGAAGAAAACCCCGACTACCGTCACTGTCGCATCAATCTCAACCGACCGCTGCAACAAAGCCTTGAAGACGCCCTGCAGGCAATATGCGATGAAGCCGTAACCGCTGTGAAAGATGGCGCGGTAATCCTGGTCATCAGCGACTTTTGCATTGAGCCGGACAGCCTGCCCGTACATGCGCTGCTTGCCACCGGCGCCATCCATCATCACCTGATTGGCGAAGGCCTGCGCTGTGACGCCAACATCGTAGTGGAATCCGGCACCGTACGCGATCCTCATCATTTCGCCACCCTCATCGGCTACGGCGCCACCGCCGTGCATCCCTACCTGGCCTATGAAGTGATCCGTGATCTGGTGCGCTCAGGGGAAATCACTGAAAAAGACGCCTGTAAACTGGATGCCCAGTACCGCAAGGGCATCAACAAGGGGCTGTACAAAATCACCTCGAAAATGGGCATTTCCACCATCTCCAGTTACCGCGGCGCGCAACTGTTCGAATCCGTCGGCCTGCATCAGGATGTCGTGGAGATCTGTTTCCGCGGCACCACCAACCGGGTGCAGGGTGCACGCTTCGAGGATCTGGAAACCGAACAACGCAGCCTGCACAAACTGGCCTGGAACAGGCGCAAGCCCATCGATCAAGGTGGTCTGCTGAAATTTATCCACGGCAGCGAAGACCATGCCTATAACCCGGACGTAGTGCATACCCTGCAAAGGGCCGTCAAAACCGGCGACTATGGCACCTACAAAGACTACGCCGCACAGGTGAATGAGCGCCCGGCCCTGTCCCTGCGTGATCTGCTCAAACTGCGTGACGACGTCACCGCTATTGCGCTGGATGAAGTCGAGGCGGAAGAAGACATCCTCATGCGCTTCGACTCAGCCGCCATGAGCCTCGGTGCGCTGTCGCCGGAAGCCCATGAAACCCTGGCCGAAGCCATGAACCGCCTCGGTGGGCGCTCCAACTCCGGCGAAGGCGGTGAGGATCCAGCCCGCTACGGCACGGAAAAACGCTCCAAGATCAAGCAGGTGGCCTCCGGTCGCTTTGGCGTCACCCCGGCCTATCTGCGCTCGGCCGAGGTGCTGCAGATCAAGGTTGCCCAGGGCGCCAAACCCGGCGAGGGCGGCCAGCTTCCCGGCCATAAGGTCAATGAACTGATCGCCGAACTGCGCTACTGCAAGCCCGGCGTGGCGCTGATCTCACCTCCGCCACATCATGATATTTACTCGATTGAAGATCTGTCTCAGCTTATTTTCGATCTCAAGCAGGTCAATCCACAAGCGCTGGTCTCCGTGAAGCTGGTGGCTGAAGCCGGCGTGGGCACCATTGCCGCCGGCGTAGCCAAAGCCTATGCGGATCTCATCACTATTTCCGGTTATGACGGCGGCACCGGCGCTTCACCCCTGACCTCGGTCAAATACGCCGGTGGCCCCTGGGAGCTGGGGCTGTCCGAGACCCACCAGTTACTGCGCGCCAACGACCTGCGTAACAAGGTCCGCCTGCAGACCGACGGCGGCCTGAAAACCGGGCTGGACGTGGTCAAGGCCGCCATCCTCGGTGCGGAGAGTTTCGGCTTCGGCACCGGGCCGATGGTCGCCATGGGCTGTAAATACCTGCGCATCTGCCACCTCAATAACTGTGCCACCGGCATCGCCACCCAGGACAATGTCCTGCGCGGCGAACACTTCATCGGCCAGGTGGAAATGGTGATGAACTATTTCCGTTTTATCACCCGCGAAGTACGCGAACTGCTGGCCACGCTGGGCTGCCGCAAGCTTACCGATCTCATCGGCCGCACTGACCTGCTGGAACTGCTTGAAGGCAACACCACCAAACAGCGTCATCTGGATCTGGGGCCGCTGCTCAGTGACGGCGGCGTTCCCCAGGACAAACCCCAGTTCTGCACCGAACCCCGCAACGAACCCTTCGACCGGGGCGAGCTGGCCGAACAAATGGTGGCCGATGCCTTACCTGCAATTGAAAGCATGTCCGGCGGCGAATTCAGCTATAGTGTGCAGAATATTCATCGCTCTATCGGCGCTCGCCTGTCTGGTGAAATCGCATTGCGCCACAGTAACACCGGCATGGAAGAGGCGCCCATCACACTGAAACTGACCGGCACCGCCGGCCAGAGTTTCGGCGTCTGGAACGCGGGTGGCCTGCACATGTACCTCGAGGGCGACGCCAACGACTATGTCGGCAAAGGCATGGCGGGCGGCAAGCTGGTGTTGCGCCACCCCGCGGGCAGCGAATTTGATTCCGCCAGCACCCCGATCATGGGCAATACCTGTCTCTACGGCGCAACCGGCGGCAAGTTATTCGCTGCGGGGGCGGCCGGTGAACGTTTTGCCGTGCGCAACTCCGGCTGCAATGCAGTCGTAGAAAGCATCGGTGATCACGGCTGTGAATACATGACCGGTGGCACGGTCACCGTACTCGGCGTTACCGGCAGCAATTTCGGCGCCGGCATGACCGGTGGCTTCGCCTATGTCTATGATGAAGCCGGCAAGTTTTTCGACTGCATCAATCAGGACATCAACATCCAGCGTATCGCCTCTGAACATATGGAAGCCTATCGCAACCACCTGCGTGATGTGCTGGAAGAATTTGTCCGGGAAACCGGTAGCCAGCATGGCCAGACCATCCTCAACAACTTTGCCGATGCCGCGGGCAAATTCTGGCTGGTCACACCGAAAGCCGCCTCGCTGGATGATCTGCTCGAAGATTTGCAACGGGCAGCGGCGTAGCCAGTGACGAGGGACGAGGAGCGAGGGACGAGGAGCGAGGGACGAGGAAAACCAGCTCCATGATTTTTTTAAAAGCTCGATATTCGGATACATTATTTAATTAGCGGACAGGTGCGAAGATCTTGATCCTCGTCACTCGTCCCTGGCAACTAGAAACTGATTTTATATGGGAAATAACTTTCAATTCATTCAGATCAAACGCCACGATCCGGACAAGAAACCGGCGAATGAGCGTAAAAAAGAATACTGTGAAATTTACGGCCAGTTCGACGCTGAACGCGCGGCCGAACAGGCGGATCGCTGTCTGGCCTGCGGCAATCCCTATTGCGAATGGAAATGCCCAGTCCACAACTACATTCCCAACTGGCTCAAGCTAATCGCCGAGGGCAACATCATCGAGGCGGCTGAACTGTGTCATCGCACTAATTCCCTGCCTGAAATCTGTGGCCGGGTCTGCCCGCAGGACCGACTTTGTGAGGGCGCCTGCACGCTTAACGAGGGCTTTGGCGCAGTGACCATTGGCGCGATTGAAAAATATATTACCGACACGGCTTTCGCTCAGGGCTGGCGGCCGGATCTTACCGGCGTCCAGAACGCCGGTAAACGGGTCGCCATCATCGGCGCCGGCCCCGCCGGACTCGGCTGCGCTGACGTGCTGGTACGCAACGGCGTAACGCCTGTCGTCTATGATCGCAACCCGGAAATCGGCGGCCTGCTGACCTTTGGCATTCCCGAATTCAAACTGGAAAAGAAGGTCGTCAGAAACCGCCGTCAGGTGCTCGAAGGCATGGGTGTAGAGTTTGTCCTTGATACCGAAGTTGGCAAGGACATCAGCCTGGAACAAATCATCGATGAACACGATGCGGTGTTCATGGGCATGGGTACCTATAACTATATGAAAGGTGGTTTCCCCGGCGAAGATCTGCCCGGCGTCTACGAGGCACTGCCGTATCTGATCTCCAACGTCAACCGCTGCCTGAAACTGGAAAAGAATCCGACGGACTTTATTAACATGGATGGTAAACATGTGGTCGTGCTCGGTGGCGGCGATACCGCTATGGACTGCACCCGCACCGCGATTCGTCAGGGCGCCTTTTCGGTCAGCTGCGCCTACCGGCGTGACGAAGCCAACATGCCCGGCTCCAAGCGCGAAGTGGCCAACGCCAGAGAAGAAGGCGTGCAGTTCCTCTGGAATCGCCAGCCGATCGAAATCGTCGGCAATGAGCGGGTCGAAGGCATCAAGGTTGTCACCACCCAACTGGGCGAAGCGGATGAACGCGGCCGTCGTCGCCCGGAACCAATTCCCGGCTCAGAAGAAATCATCATGGCGGATGCGGTCATCATCGCCTTTGGTTTTCGTCCCAGCCCGCCCGACTGGCTGGAGCCGCTCAAGATTGAGACAGACGAACGCGGCCGGGTAAAGGCACCGACGGCGCAGACATTTAAACACCAGACCGGCAACCCTAAAGTGTTTGCCGGCGGCGACATGGTACGCGGCTCGGATCTGGTGGTCACCGCAGTTTATGAAGGCCGCCAGGCGGCCGAAGGCATACTCGACTATCTCGAGGTTTGATAATTTAACGCAGAGGACGCGGAGGCGCGGAGGCGCAGAGGAAAACCACTTAGTGTTTCTTTGTATTTGTGAATATGACATTCACTTGTCTGCAGCTTGCACTAATCGCAATAATAATCTTTGCACCTCTGCGACTTTGCGTTCTCCGCGATAAACAACTGAATGACAAAATTGAAAAATGATCGTTTCCTGCGGGCTTTGTTAAAACAGCCCGTCGATGTCACGCCGGTGTGGATGATGCGCCAGGCGGGTCGCTATCTGCCTGAATACCGTGCCACGCGGCAGAAGGCCGGTGACTTTATGGCGCTCTGCAAAAACCCCGAGTACGCTACCGAAGTTACTATTCAGCCGCTGGATCGTTTCGAGCTGGATGCCGCGATTCTATTTTCGGATATTCTTACCATTCCCGACGCGATGGGACTGGGGCTGTATTTTTCCGAAGGCGAAGGCCCGCGTTTCAAAAACCCGGTACAGGACAAGGCCGCGATCGACAAACTGAGCGTACCGGATATCGGCGCTGAACTCGGTTATGTGATGGATGCGGTGAGCATGATCCGAAAAGAGCTGGATGGTCGCGTGCCCCTGATCGGTTTTACCGGCAGTCCCTGGACACTGGCGACCTACATGGTCGAAGGCAGCAGCAGCAAGGACTACGCAAAGGTCAAGGGCATGCTCTACGATCAGCCTGAACAGATGCATGCCCTGCTGGACGTACTGGCGCGCACTATTATTGAATACCTCAATGCGCAGATCGAAGCCGGTGCGCAGGCGGTAATGATCTTCGATACCTGGGGCGGCGTCCTCACCACCCGTGACTACAAGGAATTTTCCCTGCGTTATATGCAGCAGATCATCGACGGCGTAAAACGCGAACATGAAGGCCGACGTATCCCGCTGGTCATGTTCAGCAAGGGCGGCTCTCAGTGGCTGGAAGCCCAGGCCGAAACCGGCGCCGATGCGCTGGGCCTGGACTGGACGCTTGATATCGGCCTGGCCCGCGCACGCGTAGGTGACAAGGTCGCACTGCAGGGCAATATGGATCCCTGCGTGCTCTATGCCTCACCGGAACGCATTCGTCAGGAAGTGGCCGGCATTCTCGAAAGTTACGGCGCAGGCAGCGGCCATGTTTTCAATCTCGGCCACGGCATCCACCAGCATGTAAATCCCGAACATGCTCGAGCCTTTGTTGATGCGGTGCATGAACTCAGCGCGCCTTACCATAAGTAAGAACGTATAGATTGACTGATGCAAACAGATCAAGGTAAAGATAATTATTCTGTACCCCTCCCGGCACAATCTACTCATGCAGGGTGGGCACGAGTTTTGTGCCCACGCGGAATATCGGTGGGCATAAAAAATCATGCCCGCCCCACGGCTCTGAACTCGCTTGCAGATAAGTAAATGCGGATAACGGGCCACCTGCGTAAAATGATTACCACGCTGGGCGCGCCCGTTCAGTACCATCTGCCGCTGGATAACGAACGGGTAGCCATGAATACACTCATAGGCCGGCACATCCAGCTGGCCTATCGCGGTGAAATTCACTGCGTCGCCTGCGGCCGCAAAACAAATAAAAGCTTCAACCAGGGTTACTGCTACCCCTGTTTCAAAAGCCTCGCCCAGTGCGACAGCTGTATCATCAAGCCGGAACTCTGCCATTATAATGAAGGCAGCTGCCGTGAACCCGAGTGGGGAGAACAACACTGTCTCCAGGATCACATTGTTTATCTCGCCAATTCCTCCGCCATCAAGGTTGGCATTACCCGCGGCTCCCAGATCCCCACACGCTGGATCGATCAGGGCGCCAGTGCTGCCCTGCCGATATTCAGGGTAAAGAACCGCCTGCTCTCCGGTCGCATCGAGGTAATCATGAAACAGCATATTTCTGATCGCACCGACTGGCGCAAGATGCTCAGGGGAACACCAAACCATATCGACCTGGCCGACAAACGCGATGAATTATTCGAAACCTGTAAAAAAGAAATCGATGAAGTGATCGCCGAATCCGGCACAGAGGCAGTGACTTATCTGGAATCGGAAAAGACTGTTAATGTTGAATTTCCGGTAAGTGCCTATCCTGCCAAAGTAAGCTCGTTTAATTTTGACAAAACTCCTGAAATTGAAGGCGTACTTAACGGCATCAAAGGCCAGTACCTGATTCTCGATAGCGGCGTGCTGAATATACGCAAGTTCGGCGGCTATCGGGTGCAATTACAGGTCGATGGATAAAGTTTCAACGCAAAGACGCTAAGGCGCAGAGAACGCAAAGTTTTTTATGAATAGCTTTTGCCATAATCGGGCCTGAATATGTATTTCTGTCAGTCCGGTAAAATTATTTGTAGGTACGCCTTCAGGCGTACTGTTCGCCTGAAGGCGAAGCTACAATATTTTTTTTCGTTCTCTGCGCCTTAGCGTCTTTGCGTTAAAAGAAAATAATTCGAACTCTATATTTTTTGAAGGTAATACTATGGAAAAGATCCTTGAAATTCGCGATGGTTGCAGTACGCCCGGCCAGTTGCTGCGCAGTCTGGCCTTTGCCCGCTTCCTGAAAATCTACAAAACCCAGTTCATCGAGGATCTGCAGCAGCGTGCCGATGTGCAGAAACACGAGGCAAAACAGAAGATCGATTACATCCACTCGGTCAAGGTGCGCGACCTGATCAAGATTCTCGAATCCCACGGTTTTGATAGTGCGAAAGAAAAAGAACGTGCGCGCGAACTGATCAAATTCATGGATGGCGCTTTTCACCATTACCGCGGCAGCGGTTATTCGCGTCTGGTGCGCCTGCAAAACGACGTGGTTTCTACCGGACTGGAAACCCCCGACACAGTCAAGGACAAGGTCACCGACAAGGCCGGCACCCTCTCTGATCTGATCCTGGAAACCCGCCGGCAGCTACTCAACAATGTCGGCCTGGATCAGGGCGTGCGCCGCAGCTCGGGCATGGATGCCTCACCCAATGTCACCGCCGGTGAAATTTCCGGCCACTATTTCAACTACCCGGCCGACTATGTGCAACTGGCCCATGTGCCGCTGACCATCGCTGCCGACATCCAGACCGGGGTGGACTATTCCACCCCGTCGAACAAGCGCGCCAGACCTTTTTATGAGCTGGCACATAACCCCCTGGATCTGGATAATTTCATCAGCAAGGACTGGGTCTCGGTTCCCCTGCAGGTCGGCACCTCACTGATCATTGCCTATATTCACAAGTCACGCGGCTGTATCGAAATGGAGCCGGGCCTGCTTAATCTGTTCCCCTTTACCCGCATCAGTGACATCACCGATGAGCGCCGGGCCGACGGTCTGTTTTTCTTTGGCGATCCCAATGCCCATGAAAAGGACCTGGGCTATTACCACGATCGGAAAAACAATGTGCTGATCGGCGTGGTGCCTAATATCGATGAGCTGAAATATTTCGGTTACGCAAAAAAGCCGGTGCTGACCCTGCACAACGTACTCGCCATTCTCGATGGCGACCTGCCCCTGCATTGCGGCTGTACCCGCTACGTGGTGCGCTTTGATGAAAACGACGAACCGTATATTGCCGAGATGCTGATCAAGGCAGACGACATGGGAAAAATCAGTCTGCGTAAGGGTGAAGACAGGATCACCCGTCCGGTTTTCTATGGCACCGAAACCGGCGCCTTCGCCTGTCTCGATGGTTTTAGCGATCAGGCCAAGATGCAGATGGCCGGACGCGAGGTCGGCTATAACAAGGATACCGGCTCCAATGCCCGCCAGATCGTACCGGTCACCGATATCGGTGAACTGTTCCGCGGCGACCCGCTGGACGTGCTGCTCTACATGAATAACTTCTCTCTGATTGAGCCGGGTGAATCCACCATCCAGGCTGATATGCATATCGAGGATGCCCTGCAGCATTTCCGCCTCGGTGAACGAGTGGCCGCCGGTTCTACCCAGACCCATCGTGGTGCCAAGGAGAGCAGTTACTGGGCCAACCCCTTCCCCCTGCTCAAGGACAGCGATGGCACGGTCCTGCATCCGGATCTGTACGAAAAATTTTCCGAGAATGAAAAAGGTTTCATCGGCGACATGAACATCCTCATCTCACGTGGCGAACTCAAGGTCGGCGTCGCCCACAGCCAGTTAATGGCCGGCGCCTATGAAGGCAACAACGATGATGACATCAAACGCTGTGGCTTTAATAGCCGCGAGGATGTAGAACAGGAGGGCCCGGTACAACTGGCCAGAGATTTGATCGGCCTGATCAAAACACAGGCAATGGAAAAACGTAAACGTCAAACGGAAGATACCGGCGAGGTCAGTGTGACCGTTGCTCTGGTCGGCGACAGCCGTACCGGTAAATCGGAAACCGCAGAGAAAATGGAAGGGATTTTGCGACTGCAGTTGATCTGAAAGCAGGAGTTAAAAACGCAGAGAACGCAAAGACGCGGAGGCGCAGGGTTTTTATTTTTTAGCTTCATCCACCCCCGTAGGACGAATAAAGCCTGAAAGGCAAAACCTATCGACCTGCAAGGAAGCCGGACGCGAACTTACAGTATCGAGGCAATATTGAGAACTCCGCGTCTTTGCGCCTCTGCGTCCTCCGCGAGGATTACATCTCCATCTAAATCCTAGAAATAATACTGCAGTTCCAGTTGCAGGTAATTATCGTTGCGAAATGAATAGCCCGGATCGGTAATCGGCGGCCTGGCAAAGCTCAGCGCATTTACAGATAGTTTCCAGTCATCACCGAGCCGGCGGCTGGCTTCGAGCAGAAAATAATAGCGGTTATACCTGAAATCACGCACGATCCCACCCAGCAGCTCGCTGCTCTGTTCATCGTTCAGTGTCAGGCGCGTGCCGATGAAATAATCATTCTGAAACGGTGTAGGTGCCCTGTCTCCCCGTTCATCATACATATATTCGACCAGGATACCTAAATCTGCATTACTTTCAAACACGCCGTAAAAACTGTATTCAATGCCACCGGTCGAGGCGTAATAGGCCGGCCCCTGACCGCGGCGATAGTATGCCTCGAATTTCAGCAACCAGGCATCCAGAGTAGCCTGTATATCGGTGGAATACTGTCGGATCAAATCGTAATTCGGAATATAGACGGCTTCCCCCCCGCTGCTGCCGAGGGTGAAACGCGGTTCACGGCTGGTGCCGTTGAAATAACTTACACCCAGATCCCAGTCACCCAGCGTCTGCGACCAGCGTGCCGCATAATCCACATGCCGCTTACCCTGCGAGGATTCATAAACGGCCTGTGACGTATCCACCCAGGGAATGCTGCGCGGTCGCCCTTTGACACCGGGAAAGGTACGCTCACGGAATCCCGGTAACACAAACAGATCCAGTGTGCCCCAGTCTCTTATCAGAATCAGGTTGAGCATCGGCTGTCCCAGCCGCTCATTAAGATAAAAATCTTCCACCAGATCAGTCTGGTTGACAATATCCACCAGATGCACCACTTCGGTGACACCCCAGAATACCTTGCCAACACCGGCATGCAGTTCCCAGTCATTGGCCGCCTTCACCCACATCATTTCACGAATATCCCAATGACTGCGTTCAGCATCGCCCTGATCCAGACGGGCAAAGGGTTTGAAAGTAAAACTCTGGCGGCCGTTATCCCATTCAGAATAATATTCCGGCTCGATAGAGAGGGAAAGATTATCGCCCTGCTGGCGAGGGTCGGAAGGTTGAGAGAGAAAATTTCGATATTCCAGCCCTACATAACCGGAGAAATCCTGCTCCAGCGCCACAGCCGACAATGGCGCGACAGCAGCAAGCAGCACGTAATTAACGCAGAGAACGCAAAGGCGCGACCGGAGCAAAGCGTAAGAAGTACCGAATAAAGCTCGCGAAGCGAGATTCTCACGGTGCAGAGGCGCAGAGAAAAACAACAATTTCATTGCTCTGCGTCTCTGCGTCTCTGCGCCTTTGCGTTCTCTGCGATCAATATCAGTCCCATCCAGACAAGCATTTGTTATGCCCGCTATTATCGCGCGCGCTTCAGGCTGTTCTTGTCGAAGTCGCGATCTGTTAAGCCGTTATTGAACTTATAATCTTTCCACAGCAGGGTCGTGCTCTTGCCGGTGATATGGTTGACCATTTCCATACGGTCCGCGCGCCAGTACTTGCCCAGGTACTGTTTATAATCATGGTAGGTCAGCGTTTTCAGCAGGCTGTTCTTGCGATCGTAAAAATCAATTTTAAGCGGACTGTAGGTCTCCTTGTCCAGCCAGGTGATCATGCGTGTGTAGCCCGAGTTTTTGTATTGTGGAAAACGTTCCATAACAAAAACCGGCCGCCCTTCATAAACATCATCCTTGATGAACTTATAGCTGTATTTTTCAATTTCCTGGGAAGAGATGTCTTCATAGGCAAACTCACTGCCCATGAAAGGACCGGACTTGTTGCTGGATGAAATGCGTTTGACTCGTTTTAAGGCCGGTAGATAGATCCATTGATCATCCGGTTTTATCGCATGGGTAAAGCTGAGAAAGGCAGTGCCTTTCACATCACGCGGGCGATCAAAGACTATCAGCGTTTTATCGCCATCGCCCTCGACTTCCAGAGATTTGGTGTGCATCTCGCGAATGCTTTTATCGCCGTGACGATTTCGCAGTATCATCTGCATAGACGCTTTTTGATCGCCCCAGCCGCTATCACGTTTGTCTGCTTCCACAGCAATCGCCAACCCCTTTTCTTCGGCTGTTTCAGCCTGAATATAATTCGACAACATTAAGAGTATGAGAATACCTGTAATCGTTTTCATGCTTTTTCCCCATCCAGTTTCATTAACAGCGGTGGCAACAGAAATAAATCTGCCAGCAGCGCAAAGGTAATAACAATGGCTGTCAACATACCCATGCCGGCGTTCAGCTTGAAGCTGGAAAAGGCCAGTACGATGAACCCGGCCACCAGCACGATCGAGGTGGTAATCAGCGCCCGACCGACATGACTAAACGCGTAGCGCACAGCGTCTTCACTGTTCAGCCCGTTTTCTCGCCGGGCGCGCAGATACTTGCTGAGAAAGTGCACCGTATCATCCACTACGATACCCAGCGTCATGCCGGTGACGATCGACAATGCCAGCCCGACCTCACCCACCAGCAGGCCCCAGAGTCCAAACCCCATCGCCGCCGGGACAAGATTGGGGAGCATACTTATCAGGCCAATCTTGAGTGAGCGCAGGGCGAAGATCAGAATCATGGAGATCATGATCAGCGCAACCGTAGTGCCACCCAGCATGCTGATGATATTGCGCTGGCCGATGTGCGCGAACATCAGGGTTGGACCACTGCCCAGCGTGTGTTTGATGATGCGGGTATTCTTTTCCAGCCATTCCTGCGCACGCTCATCCAGTCCGAGAACTTCATTACTCGACAGTGTTTTCAGGGAAACCGTGAGCCGAGTTTTGGCCTTGTCCACGCTGATCTGGTTGTTGAGATCCAGTCCGTAGGGCAGGGACATTTCATACAGCAGCAGGTACTGTGCAGCCAGATTTCGCTCATCCGGCAGCCGATACCAGGCCGGATCATCACCGTGCATGTTCATGTTCAGGCGTTTCATGGTGTCCGTAAACGCATTAACGTGCAGGGTTTCCGTCTGCTGTCGCCACCATTCGGCGAAGTCAGCCACCTCACGCAGAAACGCCGGATTGCTAATCCCGCCGCTTTCACCCGCAGGCAGCGAATAGTCGGCCAGATACAGGCCGGTAAGATGGCTGGTGGTGTAGTCGGCATCCACACGAAAGGGCACCGTTTCATCAAAGTAATGCACGAAGACGTCATTCAGTTCATTGCGAGGAATAAAGAGCACCAGGGTAATCACCAGCGCAGACATCCCGACTAACAGGCGACTGCGCTGGCGTACGACAAAATCACCCAGCTGGATCATCAGGGTATCCTTGCCATGTTCGATTGTACGCACCTTAATTGGCAGCAGGGACATCAGCGCAGGCAGGAAGCTAACCGAGAGAATAAAGGAAGCCACCACCCCAAACGCGACAAAATTTCCCAGATGTCGGAAAGGCGGCACTTCAGAAAAGTTCATGCTCAGAAAACCAATCACGGTGGTGACACTGGCGAGAAACACCGGCTGCAGATTAATCCGCAGGCTTTCATTAATAGCAGCACGCTTGTCCTTGCCATGATGCATCTCAAATAACAGCGTAATCAGGATATGCACCGAACTGGCGATCGCGACGGTGAGAATAATGGTCGGCGCCGAAGCTGATGGCGGCGTGATCGGAAAGCCGATATGCCCACCGATACCCATCGCCGCAATGATGGACAACATGATCACCAGCAGGGTCGACATGGTTGCCGGAAACGACCACAGCAGCAGGCCAAACCCAACCAGGAGCAAGACCGCCACCGCCGGCGGTGGCAGGCCGCCCATGCTTAGCAGCACCCCGATCCCCGCCAGCGCGCCCGCAACCAGAATGAACGCCGGCAGACCGCGCTGAAAATCGCGCAACAGCACGGCGAGAAACACCATCATAAAAAGAAAACTCAGTGGCACCAGACTCTGCATGTCGCCCATGGAGGCTTCCGAGAAGGCATTGTTCATTAGCACCATGCCCGTCAGTCTGACCTCCATATCCGGGTAGGCCGTACGAATTTCCTCCGCCATCTGGCGTGCTGCGGCGGTCACTTCCGGCACCTCGGTCATTTCATTTTTACCGGGAAGCTGAATCGTGGCGTTGACCGCTGTCACCCGCGCATCCGGTGAAATCAGCCTTCCCACCAGCAGGGGTTCGGCCAGCGCCACCTGCCGGATTTTTTTCAGTTCTGCATCACTGAGCTGCTGTGCATTTTCATACAGGTCACGCACAACCAGATCATCACCTTCTGCCTCGGTGTGCTGGAAATTGCTGATGGAATCCACACGGATAGAATAGGGTAGCTGCCAGGCTTTGCTGGTCAGCGTCTCCACCGCCTCCAGCGCATCACGGCTGAAGACATCCCCGTTTTTCGGGGTCAGCACGAACATCACGTTGTCATTCTTGGTATAGGTATTTTCCAGCGCATCGAAGGCCAGCAGCTGGGGATTGTCGGCGCTGAAAAACACGCGGTAGTTGGTCGACATGGCGAGATTCTTCATGCCCGAAGCGCAAAGGAATACCAGAATCAGACAAACGATAATTACCGGCCAGCGATATTTCAACACCCATTCACCAAAGTGCTCTTCCAGTCGCCGCATGATCATCTCTCCCCTTTATTATTTATTCTTAGGCAATGAAGGATGAATAATATGATTAATATTCAGGCTCCAAATAAACAACCCCGCCGCAAGCGAACAGGGTACTAAATCGTAGGAACGGGCTCGCTCGCGAAAACGGTTGGTCAAACCTCAAACTATTCGCGGGCGAACCCGCCCCTACTGATTTTCGCTGCAAGCAGCGGGGAATTTAACCCACAGAGATTAAAATTTTGCACTGCTTAGCGCCGGTTCAGGCCCGCCCGTGCAGACCAGCGATAAGCAGGGCAACCACGTCCCGCGCTCGCAACATGAGTTCATCAAGCTCATAGAGACTCATGAATATCGGTACGTGAAACATTTTCAGCGCGGCATACACGGTTTCCGCCGTTTTCACCACGTCCGCCACCTTAAATTCGCCCGATTCATTGCCCTGAGCCAGCACCTCCGCCAGCAGGGAGCAGGATTCCTGCGTCTTTTCATGCACGATGTTGCTGTGTTCCAGAATGACATGGTTGACAAGTTCGTTGATCCGGGGCTGATCATGCGCCGTTTCCCAGGTAAAACGCAGCATCTCCAGGGCGCAGCGTTCCAGCTTTTCCGCCGCTGAAAGCCCGGGCGTGCGCACCACCTCACGCAGCAGATCCACCTGGGTACTGATACAGCGCTGGGCACAGGCCGCAGCGATATCCTGCTTGTTCCTGAAATAACGATAAAGATTCGCGGCCGACATACCCATGTCACGAGCAATTTCCGCCATCGTGGTCTTGTTCACACCATAGATACGGAAACGGGCTTCCGCCGCATCAAGAATGCCAGCACGAATGTCCTGCGGGGTGGTTTCAATGGGTTTTGGCTGCATGGCCATATTTATAGCCCAGCATTGCTGAATATTCAATAAAATATTCAGTATTTATTTGTTAAATAAACCACCCCGCAGCAAGCTACGGGGCATTAGTCGAAGGAACAATCTGAACCGCCAGGACGCAAAGGACGCCTGGGATTGTTTGGCTAAAACCTGGCGTCCTGTGCGGCTCACCTGTGCCCGAAGGGTAGAAGCCCACCTACAATAGAACTTCCCGCTGCTTGCGGTGGGGTGGTTTATTAACTTTTTTTCTTTGCGCCTCCGCGTTCTTTGCGTTTAATACAAACCATTTATGATGATCCTGCCCCCAGCAGCCTTTCGATGGTGGCGATCAGCTCCTCAGTCTTCACCGGCTTGGCCAGAAACTCGTTGCCGCCAATGTTACCGCCCATTTCACTGGTTTCTTCTTTGGTAACTATCGCGGTCATAAATACGACCTTGATTCCAGCCAGAACAGGATCCTCTCGTAATTGCTGGGAAACTTCATCACCGGACATGTCCGGCATCATTACATCCAGAAGAATCAGATCGGGCCAGAACTCGCGTACCGCAGTGACGACCTTCGCACCCTGATTTTCGGTGCGAACTTCGTAATCACCGGTGCGCTCCAGGTTCATTTTTACCATGCGCGTCAGGGCAGGTTCGTCATCCACCACCAGAATACGTTTTTTCATTATTACAGCTCCCTGTTTATTTTAAACAACATTGTGAATACCGCGCCCCCGTCCGTCCCGTTGTGGACATCCAGAATACCATGATGCAGGTTGACGATGTTCTGCGATACGGACAAGCCGATCCCCGTTCCTTCACCCACTGGCTTACTGGTAAAAAACGGATCAAATATCTTTTCCTGGGAAGCCTCAGGAATGCCCGGACCGGTGTCAGCTACCTCCACCAGGATAACCTCCTCACCCAGGCGGAAGCGACGATCGCGATCCCGCCGTAAGTCATGCACTCCGGCGATACGGTGTAAACCGCTGCTGATCTGCAGGCGACCATGCGCTTTTATCGCCTGCGCCGCATTCATGAACAGGTTGACAAACACCTGTTGCAGCTTGCCCGAATCAATTTGCATGGGGGGTAAGGCCGTCCCCAGTGTGGTCACAACCTCAATATGATGCTGGCGCAATTCATAGGCCACCAGTTGCAGGGCGCGCTCAATGACCTCGTTGATGTCCGCTGAGCGCATATCGAGTTTCTCGTCCCGGGAAAAATCAAGCAATCCCCGTATCACCGTATTAGCCCGCTCGACGGCATTATCAATATCTCGAACAACCTCGTGGGCCTGCCTGTTGTCGGCAACTTCTTTGGCAAGAAAATCCGATGCCATCTGGATAATCGCCAGCGGGTTCTTGACTTCATGGGCGACACCGGCAGCCAGGCGGCCAATCGATTCCATTTTTTCTGCGTGAATCAGCTGCAACTGCGCATTCTCCAGTGCCCGGGTACGCAGGACCACCTGATGTTTGAGCACCCGATTCCAGATCAACATCACGCTCAGGATCAACAACAATACGGCCATGCCGGATAAAATACCGTACCAGAAGGTTGGCCTGTGCCAGAAACCGGTTTCTTCCAGCGTCAGCCATTTTCCTGTTATGGTTTCTTTCTCTTTCACGGTCAGGCTGGCCAGTGTTTTCGCCAGGATATTACGCAACATGCCCCAGTCACCGCGCAGGGCAAAACCCAGCTCCAGCCTTTGCGGCAGATAACTGACAATGCGCAAATTGCTGTACGCATTTTCGCGCAGGGCGTACGTCACCGAAGCCATGTCACTAACCATGGCATCCACCGCACCCAGCGCCGTTAACTCCATTCCATCGCGCATATTTTCCACCCGTATCAGGCGCACATCCGTCCTGTGGTGGCCGATCAGATCATCCCAGACATAACCGGCCACGACGACGACCTTTTTTCCCTGCAACTGTTCGATGCTGTCATAGTCCTTCGCCGAAATCAGCACCCCGGGCACAATGATATGGGGTGGGGTGAAGAGCAGGTATTTTTCCCGCTGTGGCGAGCGCGCCAGCGCCGGCAGCATATCTATTTCATGCCTGCGAATCATGGCCATGACGTCTAACCAGCTGTCTGCAGGCACCCGCTGGAAACGAATCCCGAGTTTTTTTTCCACCAGTGCCATATAGTCTGCCGCCATACCCCGGTACTCGCCATCTTCCGTCAACCATTCAAAGGGGGCAAAATCAGGATCGATTGCAAATCGAATCACCGGATGCGCCTTTAGCCAGGCCTGTTCCTGCTCGTTTAGAAGAAGATCCGCATGGGCAAAATGGCTGAACAGACAGGCTAACAACATCAATCCAGAAACCGGCGAACAGATTTTTTCAACGCAAAGTCGCAGAGACGCAAAGGTCGCAAAGGGTTTCCTGGCGTCTTCGCGTCTTTGCGTTGATGGTTTTTTCTGTTTCACCCTCGCCTTCAACTTTTTTTCTTGCGCGCACGCGGATGGGCCTTGTCGTACACCTCGGCCAGGTGCTGGAAATCAAGATGGGTATAGATCTGGGTGGTGGCGATATCTTCATGTCCGAGTAGTTCCTGCACCGCACGCAGGTCATGGCTCGACTCCAGCATGTGACTGGCGAAGGAGTGGCGCAGCATGTGTGGATGCAGGTTCTTGTCCAGCCCCTGCCTGCGCGCCCAGTCTTTCACCCTCAGCTGAATATTGCGCGCGCCCATGCGTGTTCCCCGACTGTTCAGGAACAGGGCCGACTCCGCTGGCGCAGCTTTTTCTGCAGGCGCCAGTTCATTGCGCCGATGCAGCCAGCGTTTCAGCGCCGCCTGCGCCTTGCGACCAACAGGCAGGCGCCGATCTTTACCACCCTTGCCGCCGATGACATCGACCATCGACTCCTGCATGTCCAGATCAGTCACATTCAGTGCGGCCAGTTCCGACAGCCGCAGGCCAGAAGAATAAAGCAGTTCCAGTATGGCGTGATCGCGCACCAGCAGCAGATCAGCCTGATCTGTATCCAGCAGTTGCATAGCCTGATCAGCATCCAGTGTCTCGGGCAATTTACGCGCCGCTTTGGGCGCACGCACATCGATGGCCGGGTTGTATTCCAGTTGTCCGTTTTTCAGCAACCAGGCAAAAAAACTACGGCAGGCGGACAGTTCCCGCTGCAGTGTTTTACTACTGAGGCCCTGACGGTGGCGGCCCGCAACATAGCGGCGGATATGTGTTTGCTCCAGCATCCCCCAGTTTTTAATCCCGGCCTGCTCACAGAAACGGGCAAGCTTCTGTAGATCACGTTGATAGGCATCCAGTGTCCGGGGTGAATAACGACGTTCCGTTCGCAGCTTGCGGATAAATTTCCCGATCAGGCTTTGCGCACGCTTGTCCATGAGGATAAGTGTTTATTCCCGATAGCGTTTATTCAAGATGCTGACTTAACACGCGGGATAATACCTTGCCGAGATGCGACAGGAACAGGGTGCCCATGTCGGCGCGAAAGCGCCCGGCATCATGACTGCCGATGGCCAGCAGGCCATAGCATTTTTTGCTCTGTTCATTGAGAAGCAACGGGATCAGTGCTGCAGAGTGGATACCTTCGGCAGCATCGCCGAATAACGCCTCAACCTGTACCGGCGGCAGACTGCCGCAAACCGGGCGCCGGCCGCTGATGACTTTTTCAAAAACACCCAGCGCCGGTTCACTCCAGTCCACCATTTCCGGTCGTGAGCGCAACTGGGGATGATCGGTATTGAACAAACGTAGCGATACGGCTTCAGCCTCAAAGTCCTGGCGCAAACGCATATTGATAATGTCGATGACCTGGGCAAGGTCGCGCGTATCCAGCAGCGCCAGAATCAACTCATTGAAATGCCCACTGAGCTTTTCATTTTTTTCCGCGTGACTAAGGAGTCGCTGTAACTGCTGGCGATATTGTTCTTTCTGATCCCGCAGCACCGACACCTGCCGCTCCACCAACGACACCGTGCCGCCATGCACATGCGGCAGAATCATATCCGCCAGTAGATCCAGATGCTGTTCAAAAAACCCGGGATGGTCTCGCAGGTAACGCACAATAGTGCGCTCCAGATCCTTGTCGTCCATGCTGTTCTCTTGCTGGATACTCATAAATTCAGTTCACCTTCAAAAACACTGACTGCCGGCCCGGTCATCATCACCGGCGCTTCACCGCCCGGCCAGTGAATCTGCAACTCACCGCCGGGTAACATAACGCTCACCTTATCATCCAGCCAGCCCCGTTGGCGACCCACAACCGCGGCGGCGCAGGCGCCGCTGCCACAGGCCAGGGTTTCACCGCTGCCACGCTCGAAAACGCGCAGGCGAATATGCTGCCTGTCCAGCACCTGCATAAAACCGGCATTGACCCGCTGCGGAAAACGGGGATGTGACTCGATTTGCGCGCCCAGTTGCACAACCGACGCTGCATCGACATCCTCGACCCGCAGCACGGCATGCGGATTCCCCATGGAGACCACGCTGATATCCAGCGTTTCATCGGCCACCGCCAGCGTATAAGCGCCGGCCTCAGCCTCCGCAACAAAAGGAATACGAGCCGGCGCAAATACCGGTGCGCCCATGTTTACCGTCACCTGACCATCATCTTCCAGATGCAGATGAATGATGCCGGAAGCGGTGGCCACGGAAATTTCCGATTTTGTCGTCATGCCCCGATCACGTACAAAACGGGCGAAACAGCGAGCGCCGTTGCCACATTGTTCGACCTCACCGCCATCGGCATTGAAGATGCGGTAGGTAAAATCCACCTGCGGCTGTTGTGGTGATTCCACCAGCAGGATCTGATCACAGCCTACGCCAAAATGACGATCGGCAATCCGGCGCAACTGGGCGGCATCCAGAGCAATCGACTGACTGATGGCATCGATGACCACGAAGTCATTGCCCATGCCCTGCATTTTTGTAAAATGAATGTTCATATCAACCAAAGTATGTGTTTAGCCCGTCCTCAGGGCAATAGCCGCTCCCGCTCGAACAGGGACTCGATAGTCTCGCGTTCACGGATGAGGTGCGTCCGTTCGCCATCCACCATAATCTCAGCCACCCGTGGGCGGGAATTGTAGTTGGAACTCATTGTAAAACCATAGGCGCCGGACGAGCGCACCGCCAGCAGATCACCTTCGGCCAGCACCAACGCGCGATCCTTGCCGAGAAAATCCCCGGTCTCACAGATGGGACCAACCAGATCATAGTTGCGCGCCGCCCCCTCGCGCGGGCTAACCAGCACGATCTCCTGCCAGGCATGATAAAGCGTGGGCCGAATCAGATCATTCATGGCCGCATCGATGATGGCAAAATCCCTGTGCTCAGTATGCTTCAGGTATTCCACCCTGGTCAGCAAAATACCCGCATTGCCGGCAATCGCACGACCGGGCTCGATCAGAATTTTCAGTGCACGACCTTCAAGGCGCGCCATCACCTCGGCCATGTAATCGGCTGGCAGGGGTGGCGTTTCATCACGGTACTGAATGCCCAGACCGCCGCCCAGATCCAGATGCGTCAGTTCAATACCCTGCTGTGCCAGCCTGTCCACCAACGCCAGCACCCGATCCAGCGCATCCAGAAACGGGCGCGTCTCGGTAAGCTGGGAACCGATGTGACAGTCCACGCCGCGAATATCAATATGCGCCATCGCTGCCGCCTGAGCATAGATACCAGCCGCCAGCTCGATATCAACACCGAACTTGTTCTCCTTCAGGCCGGTAGAAATATAGGGGTGGGTATTGGCGTCCACATCCGGATTGACACGCAGCGATACCGGCGCGCGCAGGCCCAGCTCCCCGGCCACTACGTTGAGACGCGCGAGTTCGGCTTCAGATTCCACGTTAAAGCAATGAATCCCGACTTCCAGCGCACGGCGCATTTCAGCGGCGCTTTTGCCAACCCCGGAAAACACGACTTTGGCAGGATCACCGCCCGCCGCCAGCACCCGCTCCAGTTCACCGACAGAAACAATATCGAAACCGGAGCCCATGCGCGCAAACAGATTGAGAATGGCCAGATTGGAATTGGCCTTGACCGCATAACAAATCAGATGATCATGACCGGCAAAAGCACCCTCAAAGGCGCGCCAGTGCCGTTCCAGGGTAGCGCGGGAATAGATATAACAGGGCGTACCGTAGGCCTCGGCAATCTCAGCGACCGCCACATCTTCGGCATACAGATGCCCGTCGCGATAGGTAAAGTAGTCCATAAAATTTCTTCAGGGTTGGGGCCTGTCGGTCGGCGTGGCAGCGGGCCGAGGCTTATCGGTATTTTCAGTTTCTGGTTTAATCGCCGGTTCCGCGATCGTTTCCGGCACCGGCGTTGTTGCTGGTTTCATGCCGGGCGGCAGATACAGGGGGCCTTTTTTCCCGCAGCCTGAGATGAGGCTGCCCAGCAATACCAGTAAACATATACTCACCAATCTACCTGTCTGTTTCATGCCCGTGTCCCAGCCGTTACCCGCTTCGTAAATTAATATTATACCTTTTCCCCGCCGGATTCTCACCGCTACGGTCATTGCTATTAATTACTGCTACAATTTCATGGAAAAAACAGAATGCAGACAGCCCTGACTCTCGGCATACGGATCGAGTTCATCTAAATAAAAGTTCCAAAAGGGGACGCCAGATATTATAAAGTAGGATGTGCTGAGTGAGACCAGAACTCTGTGAAGCAGGATCAGGAAATCCATAATGAAGCCCGAAGGAATTTTATGGAAAACGAAGCGCATCATTTCAGGCTAGACACGCGAACGATGCGCTTCGTTTTACTCAGCACATCCTACACAAAATGAAAAGTCTCCACTTTTTTAATATCCGTCATTTACAGTAGAATCATCGCTGTTAAATTTACAGGGCGCTATATCAATATGAATAAATGCGAATTTAACCGGAAGGTTGATAAACTGCTCATGGCCATCAAAGATGTGGTCCCTGAAGCATGAGCGAAACACTGGATTGTATTCATGCGGGTAATCCCGCGGGCGACAGGGCCGTCATCTGGCTGCATGGTCTGGGCGCCAGCGGCCATGACTTTGAACCCATCGTGCCGGAACTGGATTTGCCACAAAACCACGGCATTCATTTTGTTTTTCCTCATGCGCCGCGCCGGCCGGTGACCATCAATGGCGGTATGGTGATGCCGGCCTGGTATGACATCTACGCGCTGCAGGCCGATGCAGCGGAAGACGAAGCCGGCATTAAACACGCGGAACAGCTGATTCAAAAACTCATTGAAGAAGAATTGCGACGCGGAGTGAAAGCGGAAAACATCGTTCTTGCCGGCTTTTCTCAGGGCGGCGTCATCGCGCTCTACACCGGCCTGCGTTTTACAGAAAAACTGAGCGGCATTCTGGCGCTATCCTGCTACCTGCCGCTGGCTGCCTCACTCAGGGCCGAAGCAGAGCAGGGCGACCTCGCACCCCGCAGCCTGCCCATTTTTCAGGCCCACGGCCTGCAGGATCCGGTCGTAGCCTGTGCGATGGGTGAAAACTCAAAGCGTTATCTGCAACAACTGGGCTATAAGCCCGAATGGCACAGCTACCCCATGCAGCACAGCGTCTGTGAAGAAGAAATCCGGGATATTGCGACCTGGCTGAAACAGCGACTGTGCTAGATGTATGGTACTCCGCCCGTACATTGATTTAATAACGCAGAGGACGCGGAGACGCTGAGGCGCAGAGTTTTTATTAAGGCAGCCTCTGATTAATTTCTCTATTGATACTATTTTTTGCAACGCAGCTCATGATTAACAAAATATCACAAGATATTTCGAAATAATAATCTCTGCGCCTCAGCGTCTCCGCGTCCTCTGCGTTTAACTCACAATACTTAACAAATGACTCAGAATTCCACCACCCGGGTTTTCTGCCAGATCAGAATATGGTTATTCACCGGCATTTCATAGTCATGCACCAGGCGTAACTCATGCCGGCGTCCCAGCTCGACCAGTTTTTCATAATCGCGAATACCGCTTTGCGGATCCCGCGCCCTGAGCCAGCGATCGAATTCCTCGTTACTCTTGCTGGTATAGCGGCCAGCATAGTTGAACGGCCCATACAGGCACAACAAACCCTGGGTCTTTAATACCCGGGCAACGCCGGCAAACATTTTTTCCACGTAGTCCCAGGCCATGATATGCACACTATTGGCACTGAATACCGCCTCCACTTCCAGCACCGGCCATTCAGGCTGGCTGACGTCCAGTGCAAGCGGCGAAGCAATATTCTCAAGACCGGTTTCATCGATCCATTGCTGAATACCAGCATGCTGATCAGGGACATCGCTGGTCTGCCAGTGCAGATGGGGAAGGTGGCGTGCAAAATACACCGCATGCTGGCCGGTACCGCTGCCAATCTCCAGTACGCTTTTCACGTGTGCAAATTGCTCGCTGAGCACATCCAGAATTGGATCCTTGTTCTGTTCACAAGATTCGGCAAACGGCTTCATGTCATCGGTGTCATGATTGTGATTATTTATGCTTGGGTTATAGTATTGTATATATTGAAATAATTACAATTTATGGCGATTTGTCACCATTTCTCTATAATTATTCCTGTAATTATCACAGTCAAACAAGGTGTTTTCTCTATGCGACTGAATTCCTCCGGCCTGTCCTTTGCGCTGATTCTGGTATTTTTTATCAGCCCGCCTGCCTCTGCAGACGACAATGGCGCCGCCCTCTACGCAGAAAATTGCGCCGTCTGCCATGGCAATCAGGGCAAGGGTGGTGTGGGTGTGCCACTGGCGCTGCCCGATTTCCAGTATGCCATCAGCGACCAGTTTCTTGAACGCAGCATTCGCCACGGCCGTCCGGGACGGGTCATGCCCGCGTTTAAGAACCTCAGTGATGCACAGGTCAGGGCCATTATCAGGCATATCCGCAGCTGGGCGCCGGGTAAACCTATCCGCCATCCCAGCATCAAGGTTAGCGGCGATCCGGTCAAAGGCCGCGCGCTATATATGAAAAACTGCGCCGGTTGCCACGGCGAAAAAGGCGAAGGCGGCAAGGGGACCGGCGTAACCTTTTCCCGCCCACGGGATCTACCCATTATTGCACCGGCGCTGAACAACCAGGGTTTCCTCTATGCCGCCTCTGATCAGATGATCAAGGCTACCCTGATGAACGGGCGAGAAGGCACACCCATGATGTCCTATCTCAAACAGGGCCTGAGCGAACAGGATATTAACGACATTGTCAGTTTTGTGCGCAGCTTTGAAAAACAGGCACCGGTCAATATCCCGCATAAACCCGATCATGACAACCTGGCTGTAGTCTATGAATCACCCTATGATATGAAGGAAACCATTGCGGCGCTGAAGCGTGCGATTATCGGCGAGAATTTTCGCATTATCCGGGTCCAGACTCTCGACAGCGGCCTGGTCGAAAAATCTCAGGAAGATCCCCACAAAGTTATTATCTATTTCTGCAACTTCCAGCTGCTCAACGATGCGCTCGCGGTCGATCCCCGCATCGGTCTGTTTCTACCCTGCCGGGTGACGGTGGTTGAACGCCAGGGCAAGGTGCTGGTCTATGCCCTGAATCCCAAACGCCTGAGTTATCTGTTCAACAACGCCGAGCTCAATAAACTCTGCGATAACATGAGTGAAGTCTATATCTCCATTATCGAGGAAGCCACATTATGAAAAAGATCCTGCCCTTCCTCATTCTTGTTTTAAGCCTGTCTCTCAGCAGCCAGAGCCGGGCTGATAACCTGCTGATGGCGCGCACCAGTCTCAGCTTTCCCGAAGCCATGCTCAAACTGCAGGACAGCATTCGTAATCATGGCTATACCGTTAGCCGTGTACAGCGGGTAGATATTGGCCTGACCAAAAGCGGCTATACCACCGACAAATACCGCGTGGTCTTTTTCGGCAAAGCGGATCTGGTCAGGCGCCTGAGCGACGAGTACCCACAGCTTATTCCCTACCTGCCATTCAAGATTGCTATTTTTGCCGAAGGCGAGGAAACACTGATCGTGGCGGCTAACCCCAGAGAACTCACCGACAAAACCTATCCCGTCCTCGAACCGGTGATGAGGAAAGTGGAAAAAGACATGCTCGAAATTTTTCAGCTAATGCGCAATGACGGCTGATCGGTAAATGCGACATGCAGCTGCAGATTATAGAAGCAGCGGCTTGCCGGATTAGCCACTTTCAGTAATCCGTTTTATTTCTTCCAACAGCCGTTCTTCAATGATTTTCTTGTAATGCAGATAATGTACCGTCTGCACCTGTTCGACACCCGCATCCAGCAGCATGCCGTTAGATAGATCCAGATCAGTAATATAGATGGGATAGGCTTCACCACTCCCCCGCAGGGAAAGAATATGTCGCGCCGCCTCCCGATAGATCAGCTCTCCGAACTCAAGATTGGAAAACTCCCTGTCCTCACAATACAATGTGAAAATTATATTGTCATCGCTGCGATCCACCATCACCTGCAACTTTATATAGGACGCCGTGCGAATAAAATTATTTTCTCCATAGCGATAGATTTCCCGCCGCCCGTTTAGCCCTCGGTCGATCCGATAAAACAATACGTCCTGAAAACCGGAACCGGCCTGTATCGAATAGGCCATTCGCTCCCGCACTGATTCAAAGTACTCCTGGAAATGCCTGACCAGACCCGCCACATCATAAAAAGGTCGGCTCTGGCGACACAATGAGCCCCGCTCATCCAGCACATAGACATCGACTTCGCCGTTGCGTACTTCGAAAAAACACTGCACATCCGCCTGGCGATTGTTTCTATAAACCAGGGAAAGCACATCATCAGTCAGGGTCTGGGAATCAAAAATCAGCGGACGGAAGCAATCTACCGGCAGGGAAAGGTAACGATATAAATCATCAATATTACCTGCTTTTTCATACTGGAGTACGCCATCCTCCATACTCAGCACATAGTATTCCCACTCAACGCCCAGAATATAGCGTGTTCCTCCGGGGTAAGCGCCACTGTAAAAAGTGTTGATGATTTCCGCAAACAGGCTCTCGATACGCCGTGCTATCGAAGTGCCACGATATGAGGAAAAACTGAAGGCGTTGATGGGCGGCAGATTTTTGTCTTTCCCCGCTGATGACCATTTCATATAACCCTGGATACATTTCAACAGGCCTTCAATATCATAAAACTTGAAGGTCAGCACTTCATTCCAGCTGGTGACAATGATCTGATCAATGCTCAGGGTCAGGTTTTCTTTCTTGCCGCCATACTTCAGCGCATCGGTGCGGCTGCTGCTGATATGTTTACCTTTGCGCGTCTGTGCAGAAAACGGATCCAGTCCAACATTAATAAATGTGGCAACCGCATTGATCCTGGCCGGCTGGCGCATATCGTAAATCGAGCTGGTCGCCAACACGTCTTCCGGGAACAGGCGCGACATGTTTTCCACCAGCAAATAGAGTTCCTTTTCGGTCAAATCACTATCTCGAGCATAAAGGGCGAGGATGGTCTGACGGTTGATGATTTTATTGAAATAACACCAGGCCATGATTTCTATCAGGCTATAACCACGCTTCATGGGTGTGGCGGCGTAGATCTCTTCCTCATTCACCACACCGCTGTATACCATCCAGTATTCCTGTCCGCTGTCACTGAGCAGCTGATGAAAAGACAGGTGGCTTTCACGCAGATCACTGGTGATACCCTTGTAGACGATATCGATCTTGCCCGCCTTGCGCTCAAAGGCAGCGTAGAGTTTACGCCCCAGCACATTGAGATCAGTCTGGCTGATGAGGTTGCTGGTTTCCGCACGCGAGCGGGTAAACAGCGAAAGAAAACGGTAGCTGCCGGTGAACTCTCGTATCAGTGCCTTGCGCTCTTCCAGAACACTGCTGATTTTCCACTCCTGCCTTGAATCCAGGCGCTGAATCTGCCCACTGTTCCAGCCCCAGCGGTTTACCAGCTCGGCCATCCGCTCACGCCGCCAGCTGTTTTTGCTGCTGCCATTATCTTCGCTCAATTGTTCGCCGACCTTGAAATAAAAACTGCGACGCACCAGATCCAGGCGCTTTTCCTGATTGTACTGCAGCAGGTATTCATCCACCTTAGCCATCATCATCAGGTAGGGATCCAGTGCATTGATATCATCCTCACCTTCATAAACCGCACGCTTGAAACGTACACCGAGCAAATCAATCTGCGGATATTCACTGGCGTAGGCCTCCATAAGCAGGATCTTCAGAATCGACTTGTAGGGCGAATTGATGCCCTTGTAGAGCAGCCAGAGGGTCGCGCCATAAAACTCTTCCGCGCGAATATCGGCCAGCCCGCCGAAATCAATATGCTCACGACTGTGGATATACCGTTTACGTTTGATATCTTCGACAAAGGCGTCATAGTTGGCCTCCTGATCCGGAGGCACCAGCCACCATAGCGGGTAGCGTCCGGCCAGCAGGACACTGGTGCGGTAAAATTCTTCCAGCAGAAGATAGTGCAGAGCGCTACCGCTGCTCTCACTGCTCAGGTGACCATGCTCGCCCCGTTTAAACTGGCGCGCATCCACCAGAAACACGTTAGCCTCCACCTCCATGCTGGACGCCCACGCCTCAATTGCACTGGCCCTGGCCTGCAGCTCTTCTATCTGCCCACCATCCAGATCGCTGTCATGCACCACCCAGATATCAAAGTCACTTTTCTCACTGTATGCAATCGTACCGGTGCTGCCCATGAGGTAAAGCCCGTGAATATTGAACTTGCGGTAGGCGCGTTTTTTCCAGGCGAAACTTTTCGACAGGCGCCGCGCGGCGGCCAGTGTTTCCTTGCTGGGCAGGTATTCAGGCAGGCCAACCGGCGTGGTCTTCGATACGTAGCCGGGCAGGATGGGATGGTTAACATGAAACAGCAGGGGCAATAACTGGATGAAGTCGCGCTGACTGGGACGCAGATCTGAATTAACACGCTGCAATCTGGCCCGATTCAGCCTGCTAAACCGCTGCTTGATGAGCTTAAAATCAAGCTCGCCTCCCTGCCTGTTCTCTCGCACAACTAATGAATTCATACCCCCTCTGTATCGGCGACGGAGGAGGTTTCTGTACTTTTTTGTGCAACCTGAACATGATTTCTCTACCGAACAGTGGATTTTTGCTAATCAAAACCACCCATTTGCCGATATACTTATACAAATCAAATAACTGATTGTTAAGGTGACTTTCCCGCCATGCTCACACAACTTTCACAGCCACAAGTTCAATCCATGATGCAGGCCTCGCCGCTGGGTATGCTGCTGGTCGATGAAACCGGCCGCGCCCGCTGGGTAAATGATCTGCTGGCGGAGATGCTCGGTGAGCAGACTGCGCTGGTACTCGGGCGTTGCATCAGTGACGTCCCCGAACCACTGCAAAGCCTGTTCATTGAAAATTCGACTATTCATCTGCCGGGCGGAGAGAACCATGAGGAACTGTGGCTACTCACATCAACGCGGCCACTCGGAGAAAACGCTGGCTTCATGCAGTTTTTCACCGATGTCAGCGCCGTCCAGCAGCTCATGCAGGAGCGTGACAGGCTGGTTGATGAGCTCGAAGAATATATTCTGGTGGACAAGGAAAGCGGCATGCCCAACCGCCGCGCGCTGTGCCAGAGCCTGGAATCACAGGTCTCACGCAGTCGCCGCTATCATAACCCACTGTCAATCATCATCCTGCGCCTGAACAATCTCGACGATTATATCGGCGCCACGCAGAACAAAAATCCGGCTTCTCTGTTCATCTCCCTGCGCTACATGCTCAATGACCAGTTACGCTGGGCAGACATCATCGGCCGCCTGGACGAAAACGAATTGCTCATGGTGCTGCCGGAAACCCATGCCAATGACGCGGTCATGCTGGCGCAAAAAGTGAGCCGGCGCATCGAAGCACTGGATCTCCCTGAACTCGAAACCAGCGCCGAGCTGGAAAATTTTCAGCTGGACACCGGTTTTGGCGTGGCGGAATGGCGTAAAGGTGACGATCTCGGCCTGCTCATGATCCGTGCGCGAACTCAACTGGAGCAGGAACTGGCAAGCGAAGCCTGACTGAATCGACCTGCTCACGCTATAATGCCCGCCCTTATCCACTATCCACTTTATCCGAGGGCATTATGGAAAACCGATGGCGTGACGCGGACGCGGCCAGCTTTGCAGACGATTTGCTACAACTGAGGGTCTATACCTCTCGGCTGCTGGGTCAGGATCCCGACCTGGTGCTGCATGGCGGCGGCAATACCTCGGTCAAAATCACCCAGGAAAACTTTTTCGGTGAAACCGAATCACTGCTCTATGTGAAAGGCAGCGGCTGGGATCTGGCCACTATCGAGGCCCCCGGCTTTCCAGCTGTGAAAATGGATACCCTGCTGAAAATGGCGCGGCTCGAACACCTGAGCGATACAGACATGGTGCGGCTGCAGCGCAGCGCCATGATCGACCCCGGCGCGCCCAACCCTTCGGTCGAGGCCATACTTCACGCCCTGATTCCCTTTCGCTTCGTCGATCACACCCATGCTGATGCCGTTGTAACCCTGAGCAACACGCCCCATGGTGAACAGCTTTTGCGTGAACTCTATGGCGAGCGCATGCTCATTTTTCCCTATGTCATGCCCGGCTTCATTCTTGCCAAAGACGTGCACCAGCGCACCCGGGATATCGACTGGTCGCAGTACGACGGCATTATTTTGCTGCATCACGGTGTCTTCACCTTTGCCGATGAGGCAAAAATCAGTTATGCGCACATGATCGATATCGTCGCCAAAGCCGAAGCCTTTATTGAAGAGCAGGGCGCAGCACTCAGCCCCGGGGAAACCATTGAGGCCCTCAGTGGCGAACAGGATCTGCTGACCCTGGCTTCCATTCGTCACCGCGTCTCCTGTATTCGCAGCCAGGCCAGTCTCTGCCGACTCGCCCAGGATCCCCTGTCACAGTTATTTGCGCAACAGAAAAACCTGTCCCGCATCGCCAGCCAGGGGCCACTGACACCTGACCACGTTATTCGCACCAAGCGCATTCCTGCGCTGCTTGATCCTGATCCTGTTGCCGCCATCGATAAATTTACCAGTGAATATGAATACTATTTCGAGAAAAACAAAAGCGAAGGGCAGACCTGTCTGAATCCCGCGCCCTGCTGGGCCGTATGGCCAGGAATCGGCACGCTCAAATTTGGCGGCAGCAGCAAGGAACTCGGCATTATTGATGACATCAACCAGCACACCCTGAAAAGCATCCTGCAGGCGGAAAAACTGGGGGGCTGGTGCGCCTTACCGGAAAAAGATATTTTCGAGCTGGAATACTGGGAGCTGGAACAGGCCAAGCTGAAAAAGGGCGCCCAGGGCGCTGATCTGCAGGGCAAAATCGCGCTGGTCACCGGAGCGGCCAGCGGCATCGGCAAGGCCTGCGTCGAGGCCCTGATCGCACAGGGTGCTGTGGTCGCCGCCGTGGACATCGATCCGGCTATCGAAACCCGCTTTGCCACAGAGTCGGTCATCGGCATACGCTGTGATGTAACCGATACCTCAGATATTCATTCCGCGCTTCGCAGGCTGGTCACAAACTTTGGTGGACTGGATATTCTGATCAGCAATGCCGGTACGTTCCCATCAAGCGCCCGCATCGAGGAGATGGATGAAGCCCTCTGGGACAAAAGCATGGCCATCAACCTCACCAGCCACCAGCGCGTACTCAGCGCCTGCATTCCCTTTCTCAGGCAGGGCATGGATCCCGCAGTTATTTTTATCGCCTCAAAAAATGTCCCCGCGCCCGGCGTCGGCGCATCCAGCTATTCCGTCGCCAAGGCAGGCATGACCCAGCTTGCCCGAATAGCTGCGCTGGAACTGGCTGGCGATGGCATTCGCGTCAACACCCTGCACCCGGACGCCGTCTTCGACACCGCCATCTGGACCGATGAAGTACTGGAAAAACGCGCCCGCCACTACGGTCTCAGCATAAAGGAATACAAAACCCGAAATTTATTAAAAACCGAAATATGTTCAAGCGATGTTGCCGAACTGACCTGCGCCCTTGCCGGCCCACCGTTTGCCAAAACCACCGGCGCACAGATCCCGATCGACGGGGGCAATGAGCGGGTGATTTAAGCCCGGCAGAGTGTGTATCTGGGGTCAGCGTAAAAACTATACGTGTCTTGCTATTCGGTTTTTACCTTAATCTCTATGGGTTAAATTCCCCGCTGCTTGCGGCGAAAACCGGTAGGAGCGGGCTCGCCCGCGAATAGTTTGAGGTTCATCCAACCGCTTTCGCGAGCAAGCTCGCTCCTACGATTGGATACCCCGTCCGCCTGCGGCGGAGTTGTTTATTCA
>JASBTR010000198.1 GCA_030148325.1 Gammaproteobacteria bacterium | reverse complement strand
CTTAAGCATGTGAACAATTGTAGGTACGGCTTTAGCCGTACAAAATACTCAATTATGCGCCACACTCTACGTTATTTAACCGCTGCTGTTCGCCTGAAGGCGAACCTACAGGTGAATGAATTCCTTAAGTACCTACGTATGTGTCTTTACTAACCTTTATATATTCGGCAGCTAAAAGAATGACATGAGAAATGACTTTAATCAAAAAAGAAATGCCCCCAATATCGGGGGCATTTACTCTATTATTATTTTATTATTTTTTGTCTGCTGCCGGCTTTTTGCGCACTTTGATGTGCAATTCACGTAATTGAGCATCGCTGACTACCGATGGCGCCTGGGTCAGCAGGCAGGCGGCCGTCTGGGTCTTGGGAAAAGCCATGACATCACGGATGGACGGTGCCCCTGCCATTAGCATGACCAGCCGATCCAGCCCAAAAGCAATCCCGCCGTGGGGCGGACAGCCGTATTTCAGCGCATCGAGCAGGAAGCCGAATTTATCCTGCGCTTCCTCATCATCGATGCCCAGTAGTTTGAAAACGCTGGCCTGGATATCGGCATTATGAATACGAATAGAGCCGCCACCCACTTCTGTGCCATTAAGTACCAGATCGTAGGCGCGGGAAAGCATGGTCTCCGCACTGGCTTCCAGCTCTGCCGCAGTTTCGCACTGGGGCGCGGTAAAGGGATGATGCAGGGCGCTCCAGCTGCCAAGCTCGCCCCCCTCGCCTTCGAACAGGGGGAAATCCACCACCCACAGCGGCCGCCAGCCATGTTCCAGCAATCCCCGATCATGCCCCAGTTTCACCCGCAGGTTACCCAGCGCCTCATTGACGACCGAGGCCTTGTCAGCACCAAAGAACACCAGATCGCCGTCTTCAGCCCCGGTGCGCTGCATAATGGCATCCACCACCTCATCGGGCAGGAATTTCAGGATCGGCGACTGCAGCCCCTCACGCCCCTTCGCCAGCTCATTAACCTTAATATAGGCCAGTCCCCTGGCCCCATAGATGCCGACAAATTTTGTATACTCGTCAATCTCCTTGCGCGTCAGTTCACATCCTTTGGGCAGGCGCAGGGCCGCTACCCGTCCTTTGGGATCGTTGGCCGGGCCGCTGAAGACCTTGAATTCCACATTGGCCATAAGATCGCCGACATCCACCAGTTCCATCGAAATACGCAGATCCGGCTTGTCCGAGCCGAAGCGTTCCATGGCTTCAGCATAGCTCATACGCGGGAAGGGATCGTGTAGCGGCACTTCGATGACTTCGGCGAACAGGTGACGGATCATATCTTCCATCATGCCCATGATGCCTTCCTCGTCGAGGAACGAAGTTTCGATATCCAGCTGGGTGAACTCAGGCTGGCGATCAGCGCGCAAATCCTCATCACGGAAACAACGCACCACCTGATAGTAGCGATCCATGCCAGATACCATCAGCAACTGCTTGAACAGCTGCGGCGACTGCGGCAGGGCGAAAAACGCGCCCTCATGGGTACGGCTGGGTACCAGATAGTCGCGCGCGCCCTCAGGCGTGGCGCGGGTCAGCATCGGGGTTTCTATGTCCATGAAACCATGGTTATCGAGAAAATTACGCAGATTGATGGCCACTTTCGAACGTAGTTGCAGATGCTGTAACATCTGCGGGCGACGCAAATCGATATAACGGTAACGCAGGCGATGCTCTTCGGATACATCATCGTCATCGATCTGGAAGGGCGGTGTTTCTGAGCGGTTGAGGATCTCCAGCTGTTTGCCCAGCACCTCTACCTGGCCGGTGGCCATATTGGGGTTCTCGGTGCCTTTCGGTCGCCGCCGCACCTTGCCGGTCACCCTCAGAACAAACTCATTGCGCACACTCTCGGCGGTACTGAAAACATCCGGAATATCCGGATCATAGACAACCTGCAGCAGGCCTTCTCGATCCCGCAGGTCGATGAAAATCACGCCACCGTGATCACGCCGACGATGCGCCCAGCCGCAGACGGTCACCTCCTGATCAATATGACTCTCGTTGACCCCGCCGCAATAATGGCTACGCATGTAAATTTCCCACCTGATGAATAAAAGCGGGAATGGTAAGGGCTGGCACGCACTTGTGCAACTGGGAATAAGGGAAAAACCGGGGATTAACTCTGACGGACACCCACCTGGGGCATCAGGTATGTAGGGTGGGCACGGTATTTGTGCCCACGCGTTTAACCTGGATTATCCCGCATGGGCATAAAAAACACACCCACCCTGACGACTGAAACTGGCAGCTACACTCCAGGGGGCGCCTCAGTCACCGGAAGCCGCTGATTTGCTTTTACCACCAGAAGCGGGTTTGCTGTCGCTCTTGTCGCCGGCAATATTCTTCTTTTTACCGGTCTTAAAGTCGGTTTCATACCAGCCGCTGCCCTTAAGCCGAAAAGCCGGCGCCGATACCAGCTTTTTCAGTTCCGGTTTACGGCATTTTGGACAGTCGACCCGGGGCGCATCACTCATTTTCTGGATCGCTTCGAGCATATGGCCGCAGGCCTGACATTCGTATTCGTAAATAGGCATATTCAATATCACCCTGATGATAAAAATCTGACGGACAATTTCCTGCTTAAATGGAGCTTTGCCCCTGAAAATCAAGTCCGCTTGCGTGCGGCGCATTATAGGCGTTTCGCCGCCTCCTGCCAAAATCTGCTTACCCTAGCGACCTCTGTGGTTAAAAAAATACTTAGATTAAGCACTCCAAATTCGCCGACACCCCGAATCAGCGGTTGAGGAGTGATTGCCTTATTTTCAAGTATGCGTCAGGATATCTATCTGATTGTGCAACGCTTTCTCAACGATTACCCGCAGGACGAACTATGTCGGCCACAAAACCGAGTGATACCCGCAAAGCCACTCTGAAACTACGCCGTGTGGCCATCGACACCTACCACGAAAACGTCGCCTTTCTTAATCGCAATTGTGAACTGTACCGCGCCGAAGGTTTTCAGGCCCTGAGCAAGATCGAAATCAGCACCAACGGCAGCCGTATTTACGCCGTGCTGAATGTCGCGGATGATAATGCTATCGTCGGCCCGGATGAACTGGGCCTGTCAGAGCAGGCCTTTGCCCAGCTCGGTCAGAAAGAAGGCCAGCTGGCCTGCGTCGCCCACACGGAACCCCCGCATTCCATGGACGCCGTGCGGCGCAAGATTGGCGGTGGCCGTCTGCAGATTGATGAGTTCCGCGCCATTACCCGCGACATCGTAGAAAACCGTTATTCCCGCACAGAAATGGCCGCGTTTCTGGTGGCCTCAGTACAAAATGGCCTGGATCGGGAAGAAATTCTGTCCCTGACCCGCGCCATGACCGAAACCGGCGAACGCCTGCGCTGGGATGCCACGCTGGTAGCGGACAAGCACTGCATAGGCGGCATCCCCGGCAACCGCACGACCATGCTGGTGGTGCCCATCGTCGCCGCCCACGGCCTGCTGATCCCAAAGACCTCCAGCCGCGCCATTACCTCACCAGCCGGCACCGCCGACACCATGAGTGTGCTGGCCAAAGTGGAGCTGGGTCCGGAGAAAATGCACGAGGTGGTGCGCAAAACCGGCGCCTGCTTGACCTGGGGCGGCAATGCCCACCTCGCCCCGGCGGACGATATTCTGATTTCTGTAGAACGACCGTTGGGCATCGACTCAGAAGGCCAGATGATCGCCTCCATTCTGTCGAAAAAACTGGCCGCCGGCGCCAGTCACCTGCTGATCGATATTCCTGTCGGTCCCACCGCCAAGGTGCGGCACATGAATCAGGCCCTGCGTCTGCGCAAGCTGTTCGAGTTCATCGGTGACCGCCTCGGCCTGCATCTGGAAGTGGTGATCAGTAACGGCAGCCAGCCTATCGGCCGCGGTATCGGCCCGGCGCTGGAAGCGCGGGATGTCATGCAGGTACTGGAAAATGCTCCCCATGCCCCGGATGATCTGCGCGAAAAAGCGCTCTATCTGGCCGGGCGCATTCTCGAATTTGATCCGGATGTCAGAGGCGGTCAGGGCTTTCACCTCGCCCGCGACATTCTCGAAAGCGGCCGCGCGCTGAAAAAAATGGAGGCCATCATTAAAGCACAGGGCGCGGTCAGGGCCGTGCCATCTACCGCTCCGCTGACAGTGGATATCTGTGCCGCTGAAAAAGGCGTGGTCACCGCCATTGACAACTATCAGCTGGCTCGCATCGCCCGCCTCGCCGGCGCACCCATGGATCTCAATGCCGGCGTCGATCTGTACAGAAAACTCGGTGATGAAGTGGAACAGGGCGACCCCCTCTACCGGATTCAGGCCGAATTCCCGGCCGACTTCAACTTCGCCCGCAGCCGCGCCGACAGTAACAGCGGCTATCAGATCGGCAAGGCCGATGAGGTCAGCAAAAATTATATGGAGTTCTGAAATGAGGCTGGTACTAAGTTTCCCCGAATCCCGCCCCCAGGCCCAGCAGCTTGCCAGGGCGCTGGGTATTAGCTGCAAAGAGGTGAACATACACCATTTCCCCGATGGTGAAAGCAAGCTGCTGCTACCACTGGATCTACCCGAACAGGTCATTTTTCATCGCAGTCTGGATCACCCCAACGACAAACTGGTGGAACTGCTGCTGGCTGCAGAGGGCGCACGGGAACAGGGCGTACAACATCTGACCCTGGTAGCGCCCTATCTGTGCTACATGCGTCAGGACAAGGCCTTTCATCCCAGTGAAGTCGTCAGCCAGAAGATCATCGGCCGTTTTCTCGCCCATCAGTTCGATCAGGTGCTCACAGTCGATACCCACCTGCACCGAATCCAGCGTCTGGAAGAAGCTATCCCCATCCGGCATGCCCTGAATCTGAGTGCAACAACGGCAATGGGTAAATTCCTCGTCAGAGAACAATTGCAGCCGCTGTTGCTCGGCCCCGATCAGGAATCACGGCAATGGGTCGCGGCCATCGCCGACATCGCGCAACTCGACTACGTGATTGCCGACAAAACCCGTATCGGCGATCGAGATGTGCGCATCAGTCTGCCCGATGCCGATTACAAAAACCGGGACATCGTCATTGTGGATGACGTCATCAGCAGCGGCCATACCGTTGCCGTAGCCGCACAGCAGGCGCGGGAAAAAGGCGCCCGCGCCGTACACTGCCTGGTCACCCATGCGCTTTTTGCCAGACACGCGGTGGAAAATCTCAAGGCCGCCGGCATCCAGCATATCTGGAGCAGCGACAGCATCACCCATAGCAGCAACGTCATCCCGCTCGCGCCGCTGCTCGCCGGTGCACTGAAAAACCAGTCGTGAATCGAAAAAAAATATCAACGCGGAGACGCAAAGGTCGCAAAGGAATTCAAAAAGACAACAATCATCGGATGTGGTGTTGAAGCAATAAACTACCCTGCAGCAAGCTACGGGGTATTGCTTGTAGGTTCGCCTTCAGGCGAACAGGTGCAGTACCATGGTCCACCTTGCAGATATTTTACGTTGAAAGCTTTTAATCGGGAGAAATAAACTGAAAAGCATTCTAATCACCGGCTGTTCCAGCGGCATCGGCCTGTGCGCGGCCCGTGGCCTGCACACGCGCGGTTACCGGGTCTTCGCCACGGCCCGCAAGGCGGAGGATGTGGCGCGTTTGCAGGCCGAAGGGCTGGAAAGCCTGCAGCTGGATCTGGATGACAGCGATTCCATTCGTGCCGCAGTGACCAAGGTGCTTGAGCGCACCAATGGCGAACTCTACGCCCTGTTCAACAACGGCGCCTACGGCCAGCCCGGCGCAGTGGAAGATCTCAGCCGCGAGACCCTGCGCGCCCAGTTTGAAACCAATCTTTTCGGCTGGCATGAACTAACCTGTCTACTCCTGCCCGTGATGCGCAAACAGGGCTATGGCCGCATTATCCAGAACAGTTCGGTGCTCGGACTGGTGGCGCTGAAATTCCGCGGCGCCTATAACGCCAGTAAATACGCTATCGAAGGATTAAGCGACACCCTGCGCCAGGAACTGCATGGCACCAACATTCATATTTCCCTGATTGAGCCGGGTCCCATTGAAAGTCGCTTTCGCGCCAATGGTGTGGCGTATTTTAAAAACAACATCGATCTCGAACACAGCCCCTTCCGCACGCAGTATCAAAAAACCCTTGCTCGTCTGAGCGCCAAAGGCCCGGTCGTCCCTTTCACCCTGCCGCCGGAAGCCGTGCTGAAAAAAGTAATTCATGCGCTGGAAAGCCCACACCCACAGCCACGTTATTACGTTACCTTCCCCACCTGGCTGTTTGGCAGCCTGCGCCGAATACTGACTACCCGCGCTCTGGATCGATTATTACGCAAAATCTGACACCATTACCCCCACTGAAATCCAGTTCCTTAAGCTTCATAAAAAATTAATTAGCCTGCACATGGATACAATTATGATTTTCATTGTCACATTTGTGCACACAATTGACATGGTCTAAACCTGTCAATGTTACAATACCGATTTCATTAACTGGCGAAGGATTCGCAGATAATCAAGGAATTTCCTGGTTCTATGCCCAATTTTATCAAAGGCCGTTTTGGTCTGGTCTATCTTTTCTTTATTACCTTTATTGTGCTGGCGGCATTAACCCGCACTGTGCTAGCGATCAAATCATGGGGCATGATCGATGCTGACATCGGCAGTTTCGCGCTGGCCTTTGTCACCGGCCTGTTGATGGATGTAATCACCGCCGGCTACCTGGCCATCCCGCTGGTGCTCTACGCACTGCTGGTACCGAGCAAAATCTATCACCATCGTCTGCACACCCTGCTGATCTACCCGTTTTTTCTGGTAGTCATTTACAGCCTGATATTCTCCGGCGTGTCTGAATGGTTTTTCTGGGATGAATTCAGTTCACGCTTCAATTTTATTGCCGTGGACTATCTGGTTTATACGTCTGAATTGATTGGCAACATCCGCGAGTCCTATCCGCTGAACACTATCCTCGGCATCATTCTGGTCGCCAGCATTCTGCTCAAGCTGTTGCTGTTTCCTGCGGTGCGCCAGGTGCATAGAACCGTCATGCCCTTCCGCACACGTCTTCGCCATGCCACACAAATTCTGCTAATTCCACTACTGGCCTTTGTCTTTGTCGATGCATCCCTGTCACATATTTCCAGCAACCGCTATATCAATGAGCTGGCCAGCAATGGCATCTATAACTTTTTCTCGGCCTTTCGCAACAATGAACTGGACTATGAGACCTACTATCGTACTGAAGATGAAGCAAAAGTCTGGCCGAAACTGAGACAGCTACTGGCGCAGGACAATGCCCGCTACCTCTCTGACAAAGCCAATGACATTACTCGCCGCACCAGCGCCAATGGTCCGGAAAAACCACTCAACGTCATCTGGATTACGGTGGAAAGCCTGAGCGCCTCCTACCTCGGTTTCTTTGGCAATGATCAGGGACTAAGCCCCGAGCTGGACAAGCTCTCCCGCGATAGCCTCAATTTTACCAGTCTCTACGCCACCGGCACCCGGACCGTACGCGGACTTGAAGCCCTGTCTTTATCCATCCCCCCCACGCCCGGCCGCTCCATCGTCAAGCGCCCCAACAACGAAAACATGTTTTCCATTGGCCATATCTTCCGCGCCCGCGGTTATGACACCCGCTTTACCTACGGCGGCTATGGCTACTTCGACAACATGAATTATTTTTTCGAACACAACGGTTTTGACATCGTCGATCGCACCGATATGGAAGATGATGAAATTCAGTTCGCCAATATCTGGGGGGTCTCCGATGAGGACCTGTTTAACCGCGCCTTAAAGGATATGGATCAATCTCACCGTCAGGGGAAAAAGTTTTTCAACTTCATCATGACCACTTCTAATCACCGTCCCTTTACCTACCCGGATGGACGCATCGATATACCTTCCCACAGCAATCGGGAAGGCGGAGTAAAATATACCGACTACGCCATCGGTCGTTTCATCGAACAGGCACGGCAGAAGCCCTGGTTCAAGGATTCCGTGTTCGTCATTGTCGCCGACCACTGCGCCAGTAGCGCCGGTGAAGCCGAACTGCAATTCAACAAATACCTGATTCCATTTTTGATCTATTCCCCCGCGCATATCCAGCCCAAAACCGTCACCACCCTGGCCAGCCAGATCGACGTGGCGCCGACCCTGTTGGGACTACTGAACTTCAGTTACGATAGTAAATTCTATGGCCGTGATATTTTCCACACCACACCTGACGAAGAACGCGCCTTCATCGGTAATTATCAGAAACTGGGTTATATGAAGAACGGCCGCCTGACCATTCTCTCGCCACGAAAAGAAGTCAGCGCCTACCGTGTAGATTTCGACAAAGGCACAACCACACCCATTCCGCCAGAAGCGACAGATTTAGCCGAAGCTATTACCTATTATCAAAGTGCTGACCTCGCCTTTAAAAATCGCCTGAATCGCTGGACCGAACCAGAACACCGTATTGCAAAAAATCAGTAAGAATGCATCACGTGGTGCGCAAAATTTTGTTTGTCACTGTGTAAATAGCCTGCTGCTAACTGGGTACTCAGTTTGAGTAAACCCGCCGTTTGAACAGTGCCTTCACAAGATTAACCGATGAATGTCTAAATAGCTGTTCCAAATACCAGATCACTTGTGAATTTCCACGTTCGTGGTGAGCTTGTCGAACCATGAGCGTGGAAATACTGTGAATAGAGTGTTTAATCTGCTTGTCCTTCGACAGGCTCAGGATGAACGGTAATT
>JASBTR010000002.1 GCA_030148325.1 Gammaproteobacteria bacterium | reverse complement strand
ACTCAGCACATCCTACGAGAGCTTAAAACCGTGTTGTAAAGTGGACAGGAATCAGGAACTTTTATTTAGAATCAGAGGTTTAATTCCCCACAGCTTGCTGCGAAGTTCTATTGCATTTTACCTTATCGGATACAGGTGAGCCGCACATGTTCGCCTGAAGGCGAACCTACAATAGAACTTCGTAGCGAGTTGCGGGGTAGTTTATTTTCCCAATACCGCCCCCTTTCCTCAATAATGCGGCGGAATTTCATCCTCCGGCTTCGATGCCGTTTCTGCGCCCGCATCGGTCGCCAGCAGGCTCAGGCGTGAGTCCAGCATTTCCACCGTCGCCACCAGCCGGTCGAGCTGGTGCTGCTGATCGGTAATAATCTCGTTTAACTCCACGATACTGCTTTCCTGAAAGGCCAGCCGGGATTCCAGCTCGATAATCTGTTCATCTATTTTCATGCTATTCACTACAAAGTTTTTGCCCGCCGGGCCGATAAAGAGGGGAGTGGAGCAATTTGCATCTATGCGGCTTTATGCGCCGCGCAAACTTGCCACATAAAAAAATATATTTTATCACTACTGACGGAAAAACATGAGCCAGCCCGCTTCCCTCGAACAGCTCAAGCCCTCAGATCTGCCCTCTCCGCCCCAGGCTGCGTTACAGATCCTGCGCGCCTGTTCACAGGATGATGTCAGCAGCACCGAGTTATCAATCCTGGCGGAAAAGGATCCAGTCCTGACCGCCGAACTTCTACGCGTGGTCAACACCCCTTTTTTCGGCCTTTCCCGCAAGGTGCAGTCTCTCAGCCATGCCGTGACCATTCTCGGTCAGCGCACCCTGCGCAATCTGGTGCTGTGCCTCTCGGTACGTGACGCCATTGGCGAAGATGCCATACCCGGCCTCGACACGACCGCCTATTGGGAAGATTCCCTGCGCCGTGCGGTCAGCGCCAGACTCCTGGGCACGCAGATCCAGCAGAACTCCGATGACTGCTTTACCGCAGGCCTGCTGCAGGACTTCGGTCTGCTGGTGCTGTTCTATCTGCGCCCGGAAATGGCGCTCTACTGGGAGGAACTGCGTAACCTCGACCCCGAAGCACGCTTCAGCGCCGAACAGCAGTACTTCGGCCACAGCCACACCGATGTAATCACCCTGCTGGCGGATACCTGGGATCTGCCGGACGAACTGGGGCAGGTGCTGGGCGCCCATCACCACTGCGATGCTATCGCCCCAGACGACGACTCGAGTAAAAACCGGCAACAACTCTGCCGCATACTCTATTGCGCAGACTGGATGAATGCCATTTTTACCAGCAGTGACAAATCTTCCGTGCTCAGCCATACGCAACAACTGTTGCGGGATCATTGCGGTATGCAGGAAGAGGAGATCAACACCTGCCTCAACACCCTGGCCGAAGAAATGGAAACCGCAGCCAGCTCCCTGGGATTGCGGATTGAGAGCCAACCTGACTTCGAGCAGATCATGCGTGACGCCAATATCAAACTGGCCGAAGCCAATCTCAGCTATCAGGAACTCACCTGGAAACTGGAACAAACGCTGAAAGAACGCGATGCGCTGGCGCTGGAACTGGAACTGGAACTGCAACTGGCGCGCGAAATCCAGGAAAGCCTGCTACCCAAAGAACTCAGCGATGATTTCCCGATTACCGGCCTCAACGTTTCCGCTCGCCAGCTTTCCGGCGACTTCTATGATTACTTCGTCCTCAAGGACGGGCGCATCTATTTCAATCTCGCCGACGTCTCCGGCAAGGGCGTCTATGCTGCGCTGCTGATGGCCAAGACCAGCAGCCTGTTCCACTGCCTGGGCAAACATATCCACGAACCGGACAAGCTGCTCGCACACATCAATAACGAGCTGCATGAAACCGCTATTCGCGGTATGTTCGTGACCATGATCGCCGGTATCTATGATCCACGAACCGGCAGCATAAAAATGGTCAATGCCGGCAACCCGCCGGCACTGATATTCAGTCCCGGCAATAAAGTGCAGGCGATTGAAGCCACCGCCTCACCGCTGGGCATTCTGCCCAATTCGGTATTTCCGCTGGCGCCGGAAATTCATCTCGGTGCAAAAGACTGTATGTATCTTTTCTCCGACGGCGCCACCGAAGGCTACCTGCAGGAAGGCGGTGAGATGCTGGGACTGCCCGGCCTGCTGAAACTGATCATGTCCATGCACAATCTGGCCCCCAAAGATCAGCTGCAGGCCATCATCGAGAAATTCAACGCGGCATCCGCTACCCTGCATGACGACATTACCATCATGTTGATTGAAGGAAAAACCAGTGCATGAATCATTAGCTCGGCGCTCATTCACATCCGACACCATCGAACTGCAGGCTATCCGTGACTGGTTGCGCGACATCCTGCAACAACAGGCCTGCTCCGAAGACTGTATCAATGACGCCATCCTTGCCATTAACGAAGCCTGCATGAACATTATCCAGCATGCCTATTACGGTCGCGCAGACGGCGAAATGATTATCGAAGTATTGCGGGAAAAGGATTATCTCGTTTTCCAGCTTACAGATTTTGCCTCCCCGGTCGATATAAACAAGTGCCAGCCACGCGTTCTGGATGAAGTCCGTCCCGGCGGGCTTGGCATACATATTATCCAGTCAGTAATGGACAGCATGCAGTTCCTGGAACCGCCCGCTAACGTTGGCAATCTGCTGGAACTGAAATTAAATATTCACAAACAACGGGATCACGGATAACTATGGAATGCACGACACGCATAGAAAACGGCTTCACCGTCATTGCGCTTGCCGGCGAAGTCGATCTGCATTATTCGCCAAAGGCGCGCGAAATTATTCTCAAGTACCTGGCTGATAAAAACCATGTGCTGGTCGATCTCTCAGAGGTAGCCTATATCGACAGCTCGGGCGTCGCCAGTCTAGTCGAGGGTTTCCAGCATGCCCGCACCCATGATCTTAAATTCGCCCTTATGGGCGTCAGCAATGCAGCCATGCAAATCCTGCAGCTCTCACGCCTGGACAAGGTGTTTCCCATTATCAGCAACGCCGCTGAAACCGATCAACTTTAGCTGGTTTCCCGCGAAAAATATGAATGATTTACTCAAACAACGCAGCGATTATATGATTTTGATTATTACTAATTTTTTTCTCTGCGTCTCTGCTCCTCTGCGCCCTCTGCGTTTAAAGCAACCCTTTATAAACGAAGTCCAGGCCGATCCTGTATGAGTAATGCTGCGCAAAATCCGGCCCCGCATTCCGCCATTCGCTTTGTTGAAAACGTTGGCCGCAAGACCGTTTCTGCGATCGAGGAGTTCGGTTATGTCTCCAGCATGCTGGGAGAAAGTTTTTACTGGTTGATCTTCGGTCACCGGCAACAACAACCCGTACGCCTGCGCAGCGTGTTTGCCGAGGCTATGCAGATCGGTGTCCACGCCATACCCATTATTACCATTATTACCCTGGCCATTGGCGTAATGATGGCGATACAGGGCATCCAGACCCTGAAAACCTTTGGTGCAGAATCAAAAGTCATCGTCGGCATCGCGATTGCTATCACCCGTGAGTTCGCGCCACTGATAGTCAGCATCATGATCGCCGGTCGCTCCGGCTCCGCCATCACCGCGCGCATCGGCACCATGCTCGAATCTCAGGAAATCGATGCCCTGCGTGTGATCGGCATCAACCCGGTACGCTACATCACCGCGCCCCTGTTGCTGGCGATGATGATCTGTATTCCCGCACTCACCATCCTTGGCGATTTCATGGGCCTGCTGGGCGGCGGCCTGTATTCCACTATTGAACTTAAAATTACCCTGCCGATCTATTTTGAACGCTGTGCCGCCGTACTCTCATGGAATGATATCAGTCAGGGGCTGATCAAAAGCCTGGTGTTTGCCGCCATCATCGTCCTGGTTTCGGTCAGTAATGGCTTTCAGGTACGTGGCGGCGCTGAAGGCGTAGGCCGCGCCACCACCCGTTCTGTGGTCATGTCGCTGACCTTCATCGTTATCGCCGATATGATTTTTACCTATTTTCTCAATTTCGCCTGAACCCATGCCTGCCGCCAGCAACAGTGAATACGCTATTGAAGTCCGTAATCTGGACGCCCATTACGGCGAGCGCCAGATCCTTAAAAATATCAGTCTTGATATTCGCCACGGCGAAATCATGGTCATCATGGGCGGCAGCGGCTCGGGTAAAAGCACCCTGCTGCGTCACCTGCTGGGCCTGAATACCCCGACACGGGGTTCGATCACGTTACTTGATAAAGACATTACAAAAAGCAGTGAGCGGGAGATCTTCGATCTACGCAAGAAAATGGGCGTCGCCTTTCAGGACGGCGCCCTGTTCGGCTCGATGACAGTAGAAGAAAACGTCATCCTGCCCCTGTTCGAACATACCAGACTGGATGAAAACACCATGCGCATCATGGGCCGCATGAAACTTGAAGTCGTCAACCTCGCCGGCTTTGAACACCTCAGGCCCTCGGAACTGTCCGGCGGCATGATCAAGCGCACCGCACTGGCACGCGCCATTGTCATGGATCCGCGCCTGCTGTTTTTTGATGAACCCTCGGCCGGACTGGATCCGGTCGCCGCGGTCGAACTGGATGAGCTCATCCTGCGCCTGCGCGAAGTCATGAATATCACCATCGTGGTTGTCACCCATGAACTGGAAAGCGCCTTCAAGATCGCCGATCGCATCACCGTGCTGGATCAGGGCGTGATCCTGATGACCGATACTGTGGATGCAGTAAGGAACTCAGATAACCCGCGCATACAAAGCCTGCTCAACCGCCTGCCAAGGGATGACGCGATCGATGCCGACGAATACATGGAACGCCTGACGGGAATCTGAACATTTAGGAAACGCCGGAAAATAAAAATGAAAAAGGACCATCTCAATTATTTTGCGGTCGGCAGTTTCGTGCTGGCCATGATGGCGCTGCTGATTGCTTCCCTGCTATATATCTCCGGACAGGGTGACGCCACCGATACCTACCATGTCAGTTATGCCGATATTTCCGGTATTCATAACGGTACCACGGTCACCTATGGCGGCTATAAAATTGGCAAAATCGAAAACGTCGAGCCTGTACGCAAGGCACAGGGAACCCGTTATCACATCACCCTGGCTGTTCGCAACGGCTGGACCATCCCCTCAGACAGCACCGCACAGATTGCCTCGCCGGGTATCCTTGCGGAAAAAACCATTGAAATCCGCGAAGGCGAAAGTAAAACCATGCTCTCGCCCGGCGATGAAATAAAAGGCCTGCCCGCAATCGATATGATGGCGCTGATGAATCGATTGTCCGGAGAATTCGAAGAACTGACGGATGGCGATATCCGTCCACTGATTAGTAGACTCAGTCATTACCTGAATGACATCGGTGACGATCTCAACCGAAAAATTCCAGACATTACCGAAGGCACACACACCCTGCTGGCAAGCCTGAATGAGTCGGCTGTGCGCCTGAACGAACTCATCAACGCCGAAAACAGGCAACATCTGCACAGCCTGTTCAAAAACGCCAATGAAATGTCAGAAAGCCTGATCACCCTGACCCACCATCTGAACAATACCGGTGAGAAAGTCGAGCATCTGCTGGACCAGACTCACCATCTGGTAGACGACAACAGCGGCGACATTCGTCAGGCCGTCATCGACATGCGTAAGAGTCTGGAGATCCTGTCACAGAACATGAACGCCATCGTTCACAACATGAATGCCTCTGCCCGCAACATGAATGAATTTACCCACGAGCTGCGCCGTAATCCATCGGTCATCATCAACAGCAAACCCCCTGCCGATATAAAGGAATAAGCCATGCTATTTTTCAGAATGCTCTGTCTGCTCCTTGTCCTGGTTCTTGGCCTTGGCGGCTGCATGGGCGGCGCCAGCGTCAACATCCCTCATGATCATTACTATCGCCTGCCTGCAATTACCGCAGTCACCCCCCTGGGCACACCGATACTGCCCGGAACACTGGAGATTAGCGCAGTACAGACCAGCGGCATGCTGCATGAGCGCAGTATTCTGTTCGTGCGTGAGCAACAGCCTCTGGAGGTCAGTCCCTATCACTATTACTACTGGGTCAATGCGCCGGCCTCCCTGCTACAGCAGCATTTACTCAACTATCTGCGCCAGAAAAATTTCGCCCACAGCCAGCACCGCTATCGTTCCGACACCCCGGCCGACTTCAGGCTGGAAAGCGAACTGCTGCATTTCGAGCGCTATATTCGCAAAGATGCAAGCGAAGCGCGCGTGGAGCTGGAACTGGTCCTGCGGGACAACCGCAGCAAGCGCACCCTGCTGCGCAAGCTCTACCGCTATAATGTAAAGGCCCAAAGCACAGAAATGGCCGACACCGCCGACGCGTTTGGCCGAGCGCTAAATGCAATCTACCGGCAGTTCGCGCAGGATGTCGCCGCTCTCAACCTGTAGCGGCTTATCATACGTTAGGTACTTAAGGATATTGTTTGTCTGTAGGTTCGCCTTCAGGCGAACAACTGCAGTAAACAGCGTATATTTTGTCTCATAATTGGGCATGTTGTGCGCCTGAAGGCGCACCTACAATTGTTCGCATGCTTAAGTACCTGCTTATGAGCGGCTTACAAGCCCCTTCTTCCCCCGAAAGTCATATATACTTCATGGATGTATAGTGCTTAAATTATGAGCAACCAGGAAAAAACCATGATATTCCGTACACTTATAGCTGCTTTACTCGCCCTCAGCCTGCTGCCATTTTCAGCCCGGGCCGCCCTTGTCACCTATGACAACGAAGCCGATCTCACTGCCAATGGCGGCGCGCAGACACGCTATGATTTTGAAACCACCAGTGGTTTTCCTACCGGCGATTATGATCCCTCGCTCTCCCTGATCGGCGAGCTTGACGGCATCCAGTTCAACGCCACCACTATTATCCCCAATACCGCACCCACCTCAGGCAGCCAGTCCATGAGCGGCCAGAATGGCACCTACACTGCCGCCAGCCTGGACTTCAGTGGCCTTCCAGGCCGCCGCATTACCGGCTTTGGTTTCTACGGGCTGGACATCAAGTCCGGCGAGTCTATTCGTGTAACCGCTGACTTCCGTCTTGGCGGCAGCCGGATCTTTGATGTAGGGCTGGGCGGGGCTGTGGATTTTACGCCGATCTATTTCGGAGCCTATGATGCAGAGGATTCCATTCGCGGCCTGTCCCTGCTTGGTATTGATGCCAGCGGTAATAACCGTGGCTGGCATATCGATGATTTGACGTTGATGAGCGCGGCCGTACCCCTGCCTCCCGCACTGCCCCTGTTCCTAGGCGGTCTTGTGCTGCTGGGCCGTATCTCAAAACGCAACAGGAAAGCATCCTCCCCCTGATTTAGTTTCACTTTCAGGCTTGAATCCTCTCTGCCTGCTTTATATATTACACATATAAAATACAGCGCAGAATAACGGCCTCTGACGATGGCCGGGCCGTCTGTCATTTACATTTAGCCACAAGCAGCATCGCACCATCGGATAACAACAATGGCTCTTGAGCATAAAATATTTGATGATGGCCTGACGGTAATCGCGGTTGCGAGCGGCTGTTTGACCGCCAATGAATTCAGCGATTACGCCTTCTGGCTGATAAAAAACCACGACACCCTGCTGAAACCAGGTCTACGCCACCTGATCCTGCCCCGTGATCTGGAAGAAATTCAGCTTACCGAACAGGACATTCACCGCTTCGCCCATATCAATCTGGCTTACGGCGCAGGGCGGGAGAAAATACACACCGCCATCGTCTCGCAGGACAACGAGGTCAGGAAACTGGCTTCCCTGCACAAAACGCTTTCGCAGATTGCCAATATCGAGGTGGAACTGTTCGATAACTGTCAAAAAGCGCTGGACTGGCTGGGGATTGATACTGCCGAAGCGAGCGCTTACGCAAAGAAGATGTCCGCCTCCTGAAGGTGGATAGTACTTCGTAGATGGAATGATGGGTTTCGCGTTGCTCTACCCATCCTACGGATGGTTGGCAAAAGTGCAGGATGGGTAGAGCAAAGCGAAACCCATCATTCCTGACCCTTCAAAACCCATCAATCCTGACCCTTCACTAGCGTCCGCCGCGCCTGAACCGCTGCCGCCAGTTCCCGCAGCAGCGCTTCGCTGGCGTCCCAGCCCAGACAGGCATCGGTAATGCTCTGACCATAGACCAGCTCCCGATCCGGATTATTATCCTGACGCCCTTCCTGCAGATGGCTTTCAATCATCGCGCCCATAATATGCGTATTACCCGCAGCAACCTGTTGCGCCACATCACGACCAACCTCGACCTGGCGGGCGTAGTCTTTCTGGCTGTTGGCATGGCTGAAATCAATCATCAGCATTGAATCCAGTCCCGCCTTCTCCAGTTCCCCGATAGCTTTACGCACACTGTCGGCATCGTAGTTCGGCTGACGGCCGCCGCGCAGAATAATGTGGCAGTCGTCATTGCCGGTGGTCGCAAAAATGGCCGAGTTGCCGGCCTTGGTCACGGACAGAAAATTATGCGGCCGGCCGGCCGCACCGATGGCGTCAATCGCCACCTGCAGCGTGCCGTCGGTGCTGTTCTTGAAGCCCACCGGACAGGAGAGGCCGGAGGCCAGCTCGCGGTGCACCTGGCTTTCGGTGGTACGCGCGCCGATGGCGCCCCAGCTAATCAGATCCGCCACATACTGTGGCGTGATCAGATCCAGAAATTCGGTTGCCGCCGGCACGCCGGCATTGTTTACGTCCAGCAGCAGCTTGCGCGCCAGATGCAGGCCCTTGTTGATCTGGAAGCTCTCATCCAGATCCGGATCATTGATCAGGCCTTTCCAGCCGACTGTGGTGCGCGGTTTTTCAAAATACACGCGCATGACAATCAGCAAATCACCGCCCAGCTCGGCGCGTAGCGCCTGCAATTTTTCGGCATACTCCAGCGCAGCCCTGGGATCATGCACCGAACAGGGGCCGACGATGACCAGCAGGCGATCATCCTTGCCGCGCAGGATGTTGTGAATAGCGGTGCGAGTTTCAAAAATCAGCCGACTGGCCGTTTCAGTAATAGGACAATCCTGATGCAACTGGATAGGCGGAATAACCTCTTTCAACGCCGTGATGCGCAGATCGTCTGTCTTGTATTTCATATTCATAGCCGGACATTGTAACGTGAATATTCCGCCGGCTAAAGTCGGATCGAGCGGCTATCCCGGCAGCCCAGATGATGGGTTTCGCTTTGCTCTACCCGCCCTGCTCATTTTCACTCTGGCGTAGGATGGGTAGAGCAAAGCGAAACCCATCAATATTCCGAAGGTGAATTCCCAGGCTTATTCTCGCCCTGCTGCGGCAATTGTTCCTCACTGAGCAGGTAACGGCTCATCGCCACCAGGGGCCTTAGCAGTACGCGCGCCAGCGCGCGCAAACGCGGACGACTGCGGATGTAGTTGGCCAGGGGCGGGCTATAACGATAGTACTGGCGCACGAACCAACGGCCAGCCTGGTTATCAAGCAGGTAGCGATCTCGAAAAGCGCGCAGGTAGCGCACATCCTTCTGCATGTCGCTACCCCAGGCCGCCGTAGCAATGAAACAGCCCCCACCGCCGCCACCCGCCGTGCTAACCTGCATCGCCGTAACCGTCAAGGTTGAGACACTGACATTATCCGTTTGTACAGCTTCCGGATTAACGCTGTGAACAATGGCCGTGTTGATCCCGCTTCCCGCCTCACCCATGCCGGCGACAATCGTGACCGTATAGCTGCCGCCACCGCCCATTAGCGTCCCCAGTGCACAGGACACTACCCCATTAGCATGGTTACAACTACCCTGAGAGCTTGAAGCTGAAACAAAACTGGATCCTTCCGGCAACAGATTGGTGAGAAAACCACTGGTCGCATCAAAACCACCGTTATTGGCAATCGTCAATATATAACTGATTTCAGAACCCGCCTCCACTTCGCTAATCTCCGCGCCATCGGCCAACAGCATCTGGCTTACCGATAGATCCACCGTATTATCATCGCTGTTGACAGCCCCCCAGCCCACGTCGCCCAGCAACTGTACCGCCAGTCCCGGATCATGGTTTGCCACCGTGTAATTCGGCTCCATTAATTCATTCGGGGAAAGTGCGGTACTGAAATGAGACACTGAGGATCCAGATTCCTGTGACGCAGGCGCGTACATTTGCACATGATCGCCCGTAACGCCTGCGCTAAGACTGCCGCTCGCTGCAGCCACCGCCGCTCCTGTCCAGTGCAGATCGCCCGTCGCGGTGCTGGCTATCACCCGCTGCGCATTATCCATGGACGGATAATCCGCCACTGCTGCACCATGGTGTTCAAGCAGGCGCATGTAAGCATCATCGAGCCCCCCGAGTTTTTCACCCGTGGCAAGAGTAACAAAAGAACCAAAGCCCAGGCCGTGGATCAGCTCATGTAGTGCAACAGTAACAAAATCAATATCAGCACTCGGGGCGGCATCCAGACCGTAATACCAGTGCGTAGTGCCCAGCACCGTGTCGCCATCCAGATCCTGGTTAAAGGTAATGTTAATTTCATTACCGCTGTTGATATTGGCGCCTGCCAGCTTTTCCGCCAGCGCCAGCGTATACCAGGTGTTAGCAACCGGCGCATTAGTAAAATTCTGCACGATACTGGTGGCGCTGGCCGAGCCCAGCGAGGCGCTGCTGCCATCCCCCCCCAGGGCATTCATTTGCGCACTTATTTTGATCTCGACATTGCTGTTAATAACCCGCGCTATCAGATCAGCAGCATACTGCAAAGCATTCAGCCTTGCCTGCCCAAGCGTGGCGGCGGAATTGTTGCCGGTTGCAGTGAAGGGAGTGCTGTCATTAAATCCTTCGTCAGCGCCATCAGCATTAACAACCACGATGCTTGCTGCTGCCTGCAGCGAGGAAACCTGCACCAGCAGGACCAGCAGCAATAACACGGGCGCAGAAAAGCGGACAGGCGTATACCGAAACAGGGGCATGACGGAATAGATCGTCTTATTCCTGCGTTTCAGAATAAGGTGCGGGAAGATCCAGCAAAGTACCGCCGCCCGGTCCGGGTGATTTGTACTCCTGTGCCCGATCAGATCCCGGTTCAGATCCTGCCTCAACTGCAGGCCTGGCTGTGCCATCCAGACCATTTACCTGCTGCAGGGATTGTGGCAGAACACGACGCGTAGATTTGTCCTCAAGCGGGGGTTGAGCGACAAATTCTCCCGTCACCGGATCCTTGTATACATGCATGCCGGGTTGTGGCAATGTCCTGCCGGACACCGACGACTGATGATCAGGATCCTGACCACCGCAGGCCAGCAGAAAAACAATCGCGCCTGACAGATAAAAAAGCTTTAACCCTGATAATGCTGTCCTGTATTTTTGCATTGTTTTCACTCACTCAAAATCCTATCTGCATGCCCTGCTCAATTATGATTTCTGTAGATCAAAAATTATACGAAAACCATGCCATAAATATGAAGAACAGGGCTCATGTCACAAATAAAATGCAATAAACAGCAACGCCACTGCAAGCTGTGGGGAATTAAACCCGTAAAGAATAAATGACCCCGCAGCAAACTACGGGGTATTAGTGAAGGAACAATCTGAACCGCCAAGACGCAAAGGACGCCAGGAATTGTGATGAGGAACCGGTTGCTGTGGCCTGATAGCAATCACGATCATTGAGATGAGCCAACGATATTGACCATTGTAGGTGCGCCTTCAGGCGCACAGAATGATTAATTATGTAACAAAATATACGTTATTTAACCGCTGTTGTTCGCCTGAAGGCGAACCTGCAGGGAAACAAACTCCTTCAAAGACTAACCTGTAAATGATGGGTTTCGCTTCGCTCTACCCATCCTACTCTTTTATCGCACACCGTAGGATGGGTAGAGCAACGCGAAACCCATCAATCTTGCAAAAACAACATCAGGCGCCCAACGCGGCATAACTACGGTCGCGGATTTCTTCCACGCCGCCCACACCCTCAACCTTTGCATATTTTGGCGCACCTTCGCCGCCCCGGTCGGCCCAGCTGGAATAAAATTCTACCAGCGGTTCGGTCTGCTCGTGATAAATAGACAGACGCTTGCGTACGGTATCTTCCTGATCATCATCACGCTGGATCAGATCCTCGCCGGTTTCATCATCCTTGCCTTCTACCTTCGGCGGATTGAAAACAATATGGTAGGTCCGGCCTGAGCCGGGATGTACGCGACGACCGCTCATACGCCGGATGATCTCATCATCGTCCACATTGATCTCAAGCACATGCTCAACATTGATGCCACGCGCCTTCATGCCTTCAGCCTGGGGAATGGTGCGAGGAAAACCATCGAGCAAATAACCATTGGCGCAATCCGCCTCTTTCAGCCGCTCTTCCACCAGCCCCAGGATAATATCGTCCGATACCAGTCCACCCGCATCCATGATTTTTTTGGCTTCCAGCCCCAGCGGGGTGCCCGCCTTGACCGCCGCGCGCAGCATGTCGCCAGTCGAAATCTGGGGAATGTTAAATTTTTCCTTGATAAAATTGGCCTGTGTGCCCTTACCGGCGCCCGGGCCGCCCAGCAGAATTAACTTCATGTTTACACCCCGTAATTATCGTAAAAAGAGAAGGGGATTATCATGCCGGAGGTCCAACTGCGCCACTCAAGCGCTTGAATGGGCCAATGGATTAAGTTAATGACTGCCTTTCATTAACGTCAGAGACTCTGTGGATGCCACGCAGGCGCCCGCTGGCCCACAATTGACCTCGATCATGTTCCACAGAGCAACGATAAATTAGGGTTATGTGACATACCACTGAAGTAGCATATTGCCGCTTTTTGCAGCATATGGGCAACTTCCTGGTATATACTCACTGGCAGGCCCCAACAGGTAGAAACCATGCAAACCGAACTTACCGATCCCTTCGGCAGAAAAATCGAATACGTTCGCCTCTCGGTGACCGATCGCTGTGATCTACGTTGTTTCTACTGCATGCCACAGGGGTTCAGGGATTTTGAAGAACCGGAAGATTGGCTCACTTTCGCCGAAATTGAACGCGTGATTCGCGCCTTTGCTGAGCTGGGTGTAAGCAGGGTACGCCTGACCGGCGGCGAGCCGTTGGTACGCAAGGGCATTGTCGAACTCAGCCAGACCCTGGCCGGTCTGCCCGGCATCCACGATCTTTCCCTCAGCTCTAACGCTACCCGGATGGATAAATACGCGGCAGATTTACGTCATGCGGGCATCAAACGCATCAATGTCAGCCTCGACAGCCTGCGACCTGAGGTTTTCAGGGAAATTACACTGGGCAAGCTGGAAAAGGTTATCAACGGACTGATGGCGGCCAAAGCGGCAGGCTTTGGGCCAATCAAAATCAACATGGTAATGATGAAGGGTCTTAACGACATGGAAGCCGAAGATATGGTGGAATTCTGCATTGAGCACGATTTCACCCTGCGCTTCATCGAAACCATGCCCATGGGCGACACCGGTCGCAATGCCAGTAATCGCTATATCAGCCTGCAGACTATCGAACAGCGCCTGGCCAAACGTTACGCACTCATCCCCGGCATGATGCCCGGCGGCGGCCCTGCCCGTTATGTGCAGGTTGCCGGCACTGAACTGCGCATCGGTTTTATCACGCCTATCTCCCAGCACTTCTGCGAAACCTGCAATCGGGTTCGGCTATCCGTAGATGGCACTCTCTATATGTGTCTGGGACAGGAGGAGCGCTACGCCCTGCGGCCGCTGCTGCGCGACGGCATTTCCGACGACGAACTGAAACAGCACATCATCAGGGCGCTGGCGCTCAAACCCCGCAATCATGACTTCAGCAAAAAACCCGAGCAACTGGTGCGCTTCATGTCCATGACCGGCGGCTGAGTCGCCTTAATACAGGCGCACGAATTCTTTTGAAAGGCCGTCAAGCGAGTTCGAAAGTGTATCCAGCGCCTGGCTAATCCTTTCCTGTCCTTCAAGCGTATCCACGGTTAACTCGCTGATTTCGTCCACAGTCTCAACGTTATTGCTGATTTCATCGACCATGGAAGCCTGTTCTTTCGTTGCCTGACTGATCTGCGAACTCATAGCATGAATTTCCTTGACTGAACTCATGATGGTTTCCAGCGCCGAGCCCGCCTCACCCGCCAGCCCTACCGCCGACTCCGCGCTTTCACAGCCGATATTCATGGTTTCCACGGCTTTGCGCGCCTCTATTTGCAAAGTAGAAATCATGGCCTCGATTTCCTGTGTGGACTCATGGGTTCGATTAGCCAGTGAACGAACTTCATCGGCCACCACGGCAAATCCACGCCCCTGCTCACCTGCGCGCGCCGCTTCAATTGCAGCATTGAGCGCCAGCAAATTAGTTTGTTCGGCAATCGCCTTGATCGCATCCAGAATGCCGCCAATACGCTGTGACTCCTCATCCAGGGTATTGATAATCGTCGCCGACTGGTTGATTTGCGAGGCCAGTTCCTGAATGGAATTGATCGTACCGCTGATAACCCGGCGACCCTGCTCGGCATTATCATTGGCGCCATCCGCAGCGCTGAGCACCAGCTCGGCATGTTCGTCAACCTGGGAGGCGCTATTGCGCAGACCTTCTACTGAACCTGTCAGTGAGCTGATTTCCTTACGCTGATGCAGTACGCCCTTGTTGGTCAGCGCCACCGAATCGCCCAGCTCTTTTGCCGTGCCATTCAAATGCACAGATGAATCCAGCATACGCCCGGCAATGGCCCGAGTCTGACTCTTCAACATCGCCAGCGCCAGTGCAATTTCACCGCCCTCATCTTGACTCTCGGTGAAAACACATTGAGCCACTGGATTCTGCACCACTTCCCGCGCCTGTACCACGGCCGCCCGAAAATGACGCAGTGAAAAACGTACACCCGCATAACCCAGCCCAAGTGACGCAGCCACAAGCAGCATGATCATCATCAGTGAAAAACTACTCACAAACAGCGATGCGAGCAACCACGGCAGAAACGCCGCCAGCAGGGTCAGCATAATTTTCTGCTCTATACTCGGCTGGTGAAAACGCAGGCGCCAGGGCAATTTGCCTGCATTCAGATCCTGATAGAGTTTTTCCGCATGCTGCACACTTTTTTCATCCGGACGATAATGCACGGACTGATACTCGTATACCTTGCCATCCTTTTTGATAGGCATGACATAGGCATTGACCCAGTAATAATCCCCATTTTTGCATCGGTTTTTGACGACACCCATCCAGGGTTTTCCCTGCTTGAGCGTTTGCCAGAGGTTGTCAAACGCGGCAGGCGGCATATCCGGGTGGCGCACAACATTATGACTTTTGTTCAGCAGCTCATCTTGTGCAAAACCACTTATTTTCTGAAACTCATCATTACAATAGGTAATTTGGCCCTTGAGATCGGTGGTTGATATGATCACCGATGACTCATCCAGCTTTATTTCGTTATCAGTAACGGGAAGATTAACCTTCATAAAAAACCCCTGTAAAACAGTGCCCTGCTACAGACACACCCAAAAACACACTCAATATCAGCTTAATCGGTAGCCTGCTAAAAACCTTTAATTATTCCTGAGTATTTTTGTCGCCCTGAAAGCCTGTACGCAAAGACCCCGTCTTTGCTAAAGTGCCGAATCTTCAGCCCAGTTTTCAGGAATACACATGAGCACCCATTTTGATCTAATCGCCATTGGCGCCGGCAGCGGTGGCCTCTCAGCCGCCGAGCGGGCCGCCGAATACGGCAAAAAAACCGCCGTCATTGAAAACAACCGACTCGGGGGCACCTGCGTCAACATCGGCTGTGTGCCTAAAAAAATCATGTGGTTTGCCTCCGGCATCGCCGAGACCCTGCACAATGCCAGTGGTTACGGTTTTGACGTGGACTTACGCAGTTTTAGCTGGGAAAAACTGATCGAAGCGCGGGAAGGCTATATCAAAGGTATTCTCGACTGGTATGGCAATTATCTGGCTGACTCCAATATCGCCCACATCCAGGGCACCGGCCGTTTCGTGGATTCACATACCGTGGAAGTGGATGGCAAACAATACACCGCCGATCACATCGTCATCGCCCCCGGCGGCAAACCGGTCATCCCTGACATTCCCGGTGCAGAACACATGCTTACCTCGGATGGCTTCTTCGCCCTCAGCGAGCAACCCAAACGTGTCGCCGTAATTGGTGCGGGTTACATCGCCGTGGAACTGGCCGGCCTGCTCAACGGCCTCGGCAGTGAGGTATCCCTGCTGCTGCGCAAGGATCAGTTCCTCTCCAGTTTCGATGCCATGCTGCGTGAAACCCTGATGGAAGAAATGATCAATGCCGGGGTCAATATTATGCCCCGCACCAGCATCGAACGGGTAGAAAAGCGAGAAGACGGCTGTCTGGACATTTACTGTGTCGGCGGCATCCGCCTCGAGGGCATTGACGCGTTAATCTGCGCCATTGGCCGCGAACCCAACATCAAACCGCTAAATCTCGATGCCGCTGGCGTGAACTACACTGAGCGCGGCTACATCCCCACCGATGAATTCCAGCAAACCAACGTTGACGGCGTCTATGCCGTGGGTGATGTCACCGGCCGGGCGCAACTCACCCCCGTAGCCATCGCCGCCGCACGCCGCCTCTCCGACCGGCTGTTCAACAACATGCCTGATCGCAAACTGGACTACAGCAATATTCCCACCGTCATGTTCAGCCATCCCCCCATTGGCACCATTGGCCTGACCGAGGGCGAGGCGCGGGAAAAACACGGTGATGCGGTCAAGGTTTATCAGACCCGTTTCACCGCCATGTATCACGCCCTGAGTCCCCACCCACAGCAGACAGCCATGAAACTGGTCTGCGTCGGTGCTGAAGAAAAAGTTGTCGGCTGTCACATCATCGGCATGGGCGCGGATGAAATGCTACAGGGCTTCGGCGTCGCTATCAGGATGGGCGCAACCAAGAAAGACTTCGACAACTGTGTCGCCATTCATCCTACCAGCGCGGAAGAACTGGTTACGATGCGATGAGAAAAGTGGCGAGGGACGAGTGACCAGGGACGAGGTAAAACCAGTGACTGAATTTACCAATATATCCTCGCTCCTCGTCCCTCGTCCCTCGTCCCTAAAATCATGACACTTCGCACATTCGAAAATACGACACCCAAAATCAGTGCCGATGTTTATATCGACGACACTGCGCTGATCATTGGTGAAGTTGAAATCGGCCGCGACAGTTCCGTCTGGCCATTTACGGTCATACGCGGCGACGTTAACCGTATTTATATTGGTGAGTGCAGTAATATCCAGGATCACAGCGTGTTGCATGTCAGTCATGCCGGCAGCCCCTATAATCCCGATGGCAATGCGCTGGTGCTTGGGGATCGGATAACTGTCGGCCACCGGGTTACTTTGCATGGCTGCACCGTCCATGACGACTGCCTCATCGGTATGGGCGCCACTGTCATGGACGGCGGCGTCATTCATTCAGACACGATTATCGGCGCGGGATCGCTGGTGCCGCCGGGTAAAGAACTCGAAGCTGGTTATCTCTGGCTTGGTGCACCCGCACGACGAGTGCGCGCCCTGAGCGAAGAAGAAAAGGAATCCATCCGTTATTCTGCGCAACACTACCAGCGCCTGAAAGACCGCCACCTAAGATCATAACCTGAAATAGAAAACCCTACGCGAGAAGTCTCTGCGCCTTTGCTCTCTCTGCGTTTATATCACAAGTTTAAATATCCGGTCATTGCCATTGCCCCCGCCGCCAGGCGTGAAAGCGTTCAACCCACTGCAGCAGCCGCGTCGGCGCATGGGCTTTTTTCCAGTTGCCTGCGACAAATTTATTCGCCTCCATCCAGGTCGGATAAATATGAATGGTGGCCAGTATTTTGTTCAGGCCCAGTCCATGGCGCATGGCGGTAACAAACTCGGCAATGAGTTCACCCGCATGTTCGCCGACAATCGTCGCACCCAGGATTTTATCCCTGCCCGGCACGGTTAATACTTTAATGAAGCCCCCTGCCTCACTATCGGCTATCGCACGATCCAGATCCGCCAGTCCATAGCGCGTGATTTCATATGCTATTCCCTGTGCACTGGCTTCCCGCTCATTCAGACCTACGCGCGCCACTTCCGGGTCGGTGAAGGTGGCAAAGGGAATCACGGAATAGTCCACCTTAAATTTTTTAAATGGGCTAAAGAGTGAATTAACCGAGGCATACCAGGCCTGATGTGCGGCCGCATGGGTGAACTGGTAAGGCCCGGCCACATCGCCACAGGCGCAGATGTTAGGGTAGTTGGTTTGCAAAAATTCATTCACCCCGATGGTATTGCGGGCGCTGAGGTTAACGCCCAGTTCTTCCAGCCCAAAATCGGTGACATTGGCGCTGCGCCCCAGCGCCACCAGCACCCGATCAAATTCAATTTCGACTTCCCGGCCCTCATGTTCAGCAACAAGATAGTTGCGCTCACCTTCCCGCTTAAAAACTTTGGCGATGTGGTTCAGGCGCAGTTCAATGCCTTCTGCTTCAAACTGCCTGGCAACCAGATCGGAAACATCGTCATCCTCACGGCGCATGAGCCGCGCACCCCGCTGCACTATGATAACTTTTGACCCCGAGTCCGTACCAAAGCGCGCAAAACTCTGCGCCAGCTCACAGCCAATCGGTCCACCACCCAGCACCAGCAGGTGTTTCGGTAAACTGCGTAATTGCCAGAGATTGTCCGAGGTCAGATAATCCAGATCCATAAGGCCCGGAATGGCCGGCACAAAAGGCCGCGCGCCGGTGGCGATAATGATATTGCGCGTCGTTAAAATCTTGCCATTCACTTCAACTTCAAAGGGCGAGCGGACTCTTGCCTCACCCTTGATCACGTCCACACCCAGCGCCGTGTAACGTTCAACAGAATCATGCGGTTCGACCTTTTTGATGACGCTTTGCACGCGCTGCATAATGCGGCCAAAATCAAATTCTACCGTGGCCGATTCAAAACCGAATTCCTGCGCCCGCCGAACCTGCGCCAGGAAACGCGCCGATCGAATCAGCGCCTTGGAAGGCACACAGCCGGTATTGAGACAGTCGCCACCCATCCGATGTTTTTCTATCAGGGTGACCTTGGCCTTTACCGCAGCGGCAATATAGGCCGCCACCAGGCCACCGGAGCCGGCGCCGATGACGATCAGGTTGCGATCAAACCTGCGCGGCTTTTGATATTGCGGCTCACGGTTTCCTGATCTCATAACGACTCCCCTTTTTATGTTGATGGGTTTCGCGGTGGTCTTACCCACCAACAATATTTTAAAAAACCCAAGGTTGGGTATGGCAACACGAAACCCCAAAAAACCCAAAAAAAA
>JASBTR010000197.1 GCA_030148325.1 Gammaproteobacteria bacterium | reverse complement strand
CATCCCGGCTACGGCTTTCTCTCTGAAAATGCCGACTTTGCTGAACGAGTCATGGAAAGTGGTTTTATTTTCATCGGCCCCAAACCGGAAACTATCCGCATGATGGGCGACAAGGTTGCGGCCATCAAAGCCATGAAAGCGGCCGGGGTACCTACTGTGCCCGGCTCCGATGGCCCGCTCGGTGACGATGATGAAACCAATATTAAAACCGCGCGCAAAATCGGTTACCCGATCATCATCAAGGCCGCCGGTGGCGGGGGCGGACGTGGCATGCGCGTGGTACATGCTGAAGCCGCCCTGCTCAACGCCATCTCATTGACCAAAGCCGAAGCCGGCGCCGCTTTCAACAACGATGTGGTATACATGGAAAAATTCCTCGGCAACCCGCGCCATATCGAAATCCAGGTGCTGTCCGACGAACACGGTAACGCCATCCATCTGGCTGAACGCGACTGCTCCATGCAACGCCGGCATCAAAAAGTAATCGAAGAAGCCCCCGCCCCCGGCATCACCGACACCATGCGCAGCGAGATTGGCGAACGCTGCGCCCAGGCCTGCCGTGACATCGGTTACCGTGGCGCCGGCACTTTCGAGTTCCTGTATGAAGACGGTGAATTTTACTTCATCGAAATGAATACTCGCGTGCAGGTCGAACACCCGGTCACGGAAATGATCACCGGCGTCGATATCGTCAAGGAACAGCTACGCATCGCCTCCGGTCTGGAACTGGCCTATAAGCAGGAGGACATCAAGGTGCAGGGACATGCGATGGAATGTCGCATCAATGCCGAGAACCCGGAAAACTTCATGCCCTCGCCCGGCACCATCAGCGCCTACCATGCACCCGGCGGCCCCGGTGTGCGTGTCGACAGCCACATCTATACCGGCTACAAGGTGCCACCCTATTATGATTCCATGATTGGCAAATTGATCTGTCACGGTGAAAACCGCGACGTCGCCATGGCACGTATGCGCGGCGCGCTGAGCGAAGTGGTAATCGAAGGCATCAAAACCAACATCCCCCTGCAGGCAGAATTATTCCGCGACGCCGGCTTCCAGGCCGGTGGCACCAATATTCACTACCTGGAAAAGAAGCTGGAAGAGAAAAATCAGTAACGAGGGACGAGGGACGAGGGACGAGGGACGAGGGACGAGGGACGAGGGACGAAAAAGTCTATGTTTGTTTGAACAGGACGTCCATATTACTAATCCTGAAACAAAGCCTGATTTAACAACTGTTTTTCCTTGACCCTCGTCACTCGTCACTCGTCACTCGTCACTCGTCACTAAAATCATGCCCTGGCTACAACTGAAATTTGAAACCCATCCTGAGCAGGCCGAACGTCTATCCGAATTGCTGGAAGCCGCTGGCGCCAGCGCCGTAACTATGCAGGATGCGGCGGATCAGCCGTTGTTCGAACCGCCACCCGGCGCCACTCCACTATGGCGGCAGATCCAGATCAGTGGTCTGTTTGAAGCCGATGCCGATATTGAGCAGATTCTTGCCCGCATTGAACGAGCCCTGGGCGATACGCCCCTGCCTGTCTGGAGCTTAAATCCGCTGGAAGACAAGGACTGGGTCCGCGCCTGGATGGATGACTATCAGCCCATGCGCTTTGGTGAAAAACTGTGGATCGTACCCAGCACTTTTAATCCGCCCGATCCTGATGCGGTCAATATCCTGCTCGATCCGGGGCTGGCCTTTGGAACCGGTACCCATCCCACCACGGCTATGTGCCTGTGCTGGCTGGATGCGCATCCACCGGTGGCTCAGGCAGTGATTGATTATGGTTGCGGCTCCGGGATTCTTGCGATTGCCGCCTGCAGGCTGGGCGCCGCCTCGGCGCTGGCCGTAGATAATGATCCCCAGGCATTACTGGCGACCCGGGACAATGCTGTCCTCAATCAGGTGGCGAACCGGATCCAGACCCGCCAGCCTGATAACAGTTCCGTAGTTCCGGTACCGTTGTTAATGGCCAATATACTCGCCGGACCACTGCGCGAACTTGCGCCGCACTTTGCCGAGTATGTGCAGCCTGAGGGTCATATTGTACTGTCCGGAATTATCGAGGATCAGGTCGATATGTTGCTACAGGTTTATGCTGAGTGGTTCGATATGCAGGTTTATCAACAGAAGGATGAATGGATCTGCCTCAGCGGCAGGAAAAGGTCGTAATGAAAAGACTGTTTTTCTTGTTCCCGGCAATTGCTTATACTGATTTCTTTTACCCGATCAAATCAAGCTGCGATTAAAACTGTCCATGTTTACCTGCTGTCCCGAATGTCAAACCTGCTTCCGCATCACGGATGAGCAACTGGCTATTGCCAGAGGGCTGGTGCGCTGCGGCCATTGTCAGAAAGTCTTCAATGGCAGTGAAAATCTAACCGAAACCCTGCCACACAATAAACCCACCGACAGCCGTCATGAAGCCGACGAACATGACAGCGGTATCTTTGCGGCAGAATTTTCAACAACAGAAAATACAGGCTCGGACAATACGCTGTTCGGGGACGAAAGCGAAAACCCGGCGCCACCTCCATCAACCGAACATTTTGATCTCCCTTCCTTTTCTGCACGGGACGACTCTATCGAGGCTTTACCGCAGGATGAAGAGGACGTGGTCCTGGAAGATAAGGCGGCAATAAACCAGCCCGATGATCACACCACGACTTTCGATAGCCATATCGATGACTGGTTTTCAGACGATAACAACAGTGATACAAACCAGAGACAGACAGGCGCACAGGCTACCGATACGTATGAATATACGGATATCAGTGACAATCTGAAAGAAGAGCAAAATATCGAGGACATTTTTTCCGACATGCATCAGCAGCTTGAGCTGGGCATGGCCGAGCTTGAAAAAAACAGGCCGGGCAGCGGAATCCTCGACGAGCATCCCGCTCCTGACAAAAGCCGAAGCTCGAAAAAGGATGACACCCGCATCAATGATGAGGAGGAAATCAGCCAGGCCATCGACAGCATTTTTTCCGACTCGGAACTCCCGCTTTATGGCGAAAAAATGGAGGAGCCGGATTACCAGGTGGAAAAGGAAATGCTGGCCGCTTTTGGCAAGGGAGCCCACATCGATAACAGCCGTGATGACATCGAGTTTGAAGACGAAGCTATTTCGTTAAGCGGTATTTCCCGCCCGCTGGACGAGGATCTGCCTGCTTCACCACCCGGCAGAACGCCTGAACAGGATATTCCTCGCCGTCTGCGTGATTCCCTCGCCGTGGCCGAACCCGAAAAGACCAGCCTCTGGAAAATCATGGCCGGCCTGCTCCTGATACTGCTGCTGAGCATCAGCCTGCTCACCCAGCTGGCCCTGTTCCGCAACATCGAAATCGTCAACCGCTTTCCCCAGACCCGTCCCTGGCTGGAACAGTTCTGCCGCTACGCACCCTGCCGCATTCACGGCCGGAGGGACATCGAGCAAATCAAGATACTGGAGCGTGATATTCGCGCCCACCCGAAAGACAAAAAAGCCCTGCTGATTACCGCCACCATCGTCAACAAGGCCTCTTTCAGCCAACCTTACCCCGACATACGGGTAACCCTGTCAGATCTGACCGGTGCCGTGGTCGCCCAGCGCCGCTTTCTTCCCGCCGACTACCTGGGCAGCCTTAACAGCCCGTTTTTATTGATGAAACCGGGTACACCTGTGCATATTCGCATTGCGGTTCTTGATCCGGGCCGGGATGCGGTAAATTTCGAATTTCAGTTTTTGTGAAAAAATCCCGCCGCCGGCGGCTGAAATTCAGCACAAAAACTGCCATTGTCACTTTATCCTGCCCGGCAATGCAGGTATTATTATCGACCCGCCAACGAGGCTGAAAAACCAATTCGGGCTGCTCCCCGGATCGTATGACGACAGGGGCGTACCCCAGCAGCTGAAACAAACAAAAGCCCGGGCGAATTCATATTATCAATGCCGTAATACTGTGATCTGGTGTCAGAATGCTCAGTATTCGGTGAACCGGGACAAGATGATCCTACATTCATGAAAATCGGACCTTATCAGCTTAGCAACAACCTGATCCTCGCGCCCATGGCCGGCGTCACTGATCTGCCCTTCCGCCAGCTGTGCAAGAAACTCGGCGCCGGTATGGCTGTATCCGAAATGGTCTCCTCCAATTCCCTGCTCTGGGGCAGCAAAAAAACGCAGCGCCGCGCCAGCCATGCCGGCGAAATCGAACCCAAATCCGTACAGATCATGGGCACCGAACCGGCAATGATGGCTGAGGCAGCACGCTATAATGCTGAGCGGGGCGCACAGATCATCGATATCAACATGGGCTGCCCGGCAAAAAAGGTCTGCAACGTACTGGCGGGTTCCGCCCTCATGCGCGATGAAGTTCTGGTCGCCAGAATTCTGCAGACCGTAGTCGATGCAATAGATATCCCGGTGACGCTGAAAATTCGCACCGGCTGGGACCAGGACAACCGCAATGCTGTCCGTATCGCCCGCATTGCCGAGGACTGCGGCATCCAGGCACTGGCCATCCATGGCCGTACCCGCGCCGATCAGTACCACGGCGAGGCCGAATATGACACCATTGCCGAAGTAAAACAGCAAATCCGCATTCCGGTCATCGCCAATGGTGATATCCGCAGCCCTGAAAAAGCCCGCTTCGTACTCGATTACACCGGCGCAGACGCTATCATGATTGGCCGCGCCGCCCAGGGCCGCCCCTGGATATTCAGGGAAATTAACCATTACCTGGATAGCGGCAAGATACTACCCGAACCCGGCCTGGAGGAAATCCGCGATATACTCCTTGGCCATCTTGATAATCTCTACGCCTTTTATGGCGATTACACCGGCGTACGCATGGCGCGCAAGCACATCAGCTGGTACAGCAAAGGTCAGCAGCATGGCGCTGCCTTCCGGCAACTGATCAACCGGATAGAAAGCGCCGAGGATCAAAAACAAATGGTAGAGGAATTTTTTACTACCCTAATCAACAAGGAGGAAATGGCAGCATGAATGAAGCCCTCATCGATAATACGGCGGTGAATCTGGATAACCCGGTAAAAGAAGAACAGATTCACAAGCCCCTGCGCTCCTGCGTCGAAGACGCAGTGGAAATGTATCTAAAACAGCTGGATGGCCACACGACTACCGATTTCTACAAGGTCGTGCTACAGGAAATCGAAGAACCCCTGCTGCGCTGCGTGCTCAGACATACCCACGGCAATCAGAGCAAAGCCTCTGAAATGCTCGGCATCAACCGCGGCACCCTGCGCAAGAAACTCAAGCTGTACGATTTGCATAACTGACTCCCACACAGGAGGATAAATAATAAACGCAGAGGACGCAGAGGCGCGGAGGCGCAAAGATTGCTGTTTATGAATTGTTGCAATTCGTGCGCTGTGTATATTTCTAAGGAAGCTATGATTAATTCCACCGTTCGTGGTGAGCTTGCCAAACCATGAATACCAAAATCAGAATGTTAAAAACAACGCCCTTCGATAAGCGCAGGGCGAGCGGAATTAACCAGAGCTTTTCTAATTAAACTCTGCGTCTTTGCGACTCCGCGTCCTCTGCGTTAATCACAACTCCATATCACAAGGCTCAAGTATGACCAAAATTACCCGCGCCCTTATCAGCGTTTCCGATAAATCCGGCATTGCCGATTTCGCCCGTCAGTTACACGAAAAATTCAATGTAGAAATTCTTTCCACCGGCGGCACGGCAAAACTGCTGGCAGACGAAGGCATTCCAGTCGTCGAAGTTTCCGACTATACCGGCTTTCCGGAAATGATGGACGGTCGGGTCAAGACCCTGCACCCGAAAGTCCACGGCGGACTGCTGGGGCGCCGGGGCATCGATGATGCGGTCATGCAGGAGCATGGCATACCGCCGATCGACATGGTCGTGGTCAACCTCTATCCCTTCGAAGCCACCATCGCCAAACCTGACTGCGATCTGGCCACGGCAATCGAAAACATCGACATCGGCGGTCCAACTATGTTGCGCGCCGCCGCCAAGAATCATGCCGCTGTCAGCGTGCTCGTAGATACCGATGACTACGCACGTATACTCGATGAAATGCAAAACAATGATGGCGCTGTCTGCGATGCGACCCGTTTCGATCTGGCAGTCAAAACTTTCGAGCATACCGCGCACTATGACGGCGCGATTGCCAACTACCTCGGCACGCTGACAGACGGGAAAGCCGACTTTCCACGCACCTTCAACAGTCAGTACCACAAAACTCAGGAAATGCGCTACGGTGAAAATCCGCATCAGAAAGCCGCCTTCTACATTGAAGCCCAGCCGGCCGAAGCCTGCATCGCCACCGCCGTGCAACTGCAGGGCAAGGAGCTGTCGTATAACAATATCGGCGACACCGATGCGGCGCTGGAGTGCGTCAAGCAGTTTGAAGAACCAGCCTGTGTCATCGTCAAGCACGCCAACCCCTGCGGTGTAGCCATCGATCGGGATCTGCTCAATGCCTATGATCGCGCCTATCAGACCGATCCGGAATCCGCCTTCGGCGGCATCATCGCCTTTAACCGAACACTGGATGCCGAGACGGCAAAAACCATTATCGAGCGCCAGTTTGTCGAAGTAATCATCGCCCCCGATGTCACACCGGAAACGGTCGAGGTGATCAAGGCGAAAAAGAACGTGCGTCTGCTAACCTGCGGTGACTGGCCCAACGAACCCGGCGCCCGGCTGGACTTCAAACGCGTCAATGGCGGCCTGCTGGTGCAGGATGCGGATCTATCCTTATATAAAGATCTCAATGTTGTTACCAAAATCAAACCCACCGAAAAGCAGATGCAGGATCTGCTGTTCACCTGGAAGGTGGCAAAATTCGTCAAGTCCAACGCCATTGTGTTCGGTAAAGATCTTATGACCATCGGCGTCGGTGCCGGGCAAATGAGCCGGGTCAACTCAGCGCGCATCGCCGGCATCAAGGCTGAACATGCCAAACTGCAGGTCAAGGGATCGGTAATGGCGTCTGACGCCTTCTTCCCCTTCCGCGATGGCCTGGATCAGGCGGCGGAAAACGGTATTGCCGCTGTCATCCAGCCGGGTGGCTCCATGCGCGACGATGAAGTCATCGCTGCCGCTGACGAACATGGCATCGCTATGGTCCTGACCGGCATGCGACATTTCCGTCACTGATGCCATACTGATAGAAACAGTGATGTCATTAACGCAGAGGACGCGAAGGCGCGACACGAGCAAAGTGCAAGAAGTACCGAATATGACCAGAATTTTGCGAAGCGAGATTCTCACGGTCAAAGACGCGCAAAGGGAAATCAGTAAAAAAACTCTGCGCCTTTGCATTCTCCGCGTTGAAATACGATGCTGTTTCGCGGAATTTATCCCATCTTCACTCCGTAAAACCAGGGAGAAACATGATGAACAATCTGAGCCAGGAATCCTGTGAAGCCTGCCGCGCCGATGCGCCGCAGGTATCCGATGAGGAGTTAAAAGAACTGATCAGCAGAATCCCCGACTGGAACATCGAGGTGCGCGACGGGGTTATGCAACTGGAAAAAACTTTCAACTTCGACAATTTCGTCGATGCGCTAGCCTTCACCAACAAAGTCGGTGAGGCGGCGGAAGCCGAAGGCCATCATCCCACCCTGCTGACCGAATGGGGCAAGGTCACCGTGACCTGGTGGTCGCATAAAATCAGGGGCCTGCACCGCAATGATTTCATCATGGCCGCCCGCACTGATGAGATTTTCAATCAATCCTGTGCTTGATGGGTTTCACTTCGTTCTACCCATCCTGCTCATTTTTCAGGGAAGCTCTTGGGGATCATACCTCGCTAATCAGATAGGGCCCCGTCGGCGAATACCATAGAGGCCAGGAGCACAACCTCCATCAACAGGCCGGATGTAAGACTGCAATCGATTCTTTTTACCCAAATTTACCTGGCATACGGGTGGTGTCCATGCAAGAGCTTCCTTTATTTATCGCTAGGATTAGGTAGAACAAAGCACCTGTAGGTACGGCTTCAGCCGTACTTCATCATGTCCGCAGGCACCGTATTCCGGCAATCCAGTCGTTAACCTCCGTGCTACCCTCTGCCACAGACTAAAGTTATATTGCATGTGAGTGTATATTCTGGCGTAAATAGTCAACCAATCACAAAGCTGTACAGACTATATTGGCAGGGAGAACATGGTAATGAACAACAAATCATTTCTGCTCACATTTATCTTGATCTGGGCTGGCGTCAATGCGGCAAACGCCGTCGTCGTCGATCTCAAAACTGTTTCGATGACGGCGGATCCTACCTCTTGGTCATTCATGGCCGACGGGATTGGGGTAACGGCCGAGGGCTACCATGTCGAATACGATCCAGCGGATGGCTCGACCACGATCTACGGGCCTTTTTCGACGGCTATCGCCGGAAGTAACGCCAACTGGACAAGACCTTATTTCGGCCGGACGCTTGCCACCCAGACCGGTGAAGTGGCCACCGGGCTGGGACTGACCTCTCAGCAGGCTCTGGGACAAACGGATCATGATGATCCTGCAGGGGGTATCCAGCCCGGCTTTGATAGCGCTCCTGCTCGCGGCTCCCTACCAAGCTTTCAGTTTGCCCTGTTTCGTTTCGATGCGCCGGTCGATGTCTCCCAGGTCATTCTTGATGCAGTATCTAATTACAAAACCAGCGTCTGGGTTGCCGGGGGCAATACCGCGCCCAACCTCAACATGGATTTTCTTAGTGCGTTTAGCACCTTCAGCTTTGTGAACTCACCGACCCTGGCTGGCCCCACGCATTCGTTCACGCCCTTCGAGGGCATTAGCTACCTGGCCATTGGCGCTTCACCCGGCCAGGACATTGGCAACCTTGGCCCCATCGAAGCCCTCGGCAAAGCCCAATTTTATATCGATGGCATCAATGTTTCGGCCGTGCCTGTACCTGCCGCAGTATGGCTGTTCGGCTCCGGCCTGATCGGACTGGTTGGCATCGCACGGCATAATAAATCGGTGTAATTATAATCCGCAACCAGTCACAACAGCGGCTCCTTTGGGAGCCGCTTTGGCCTTACACTCATGAACAGGGCACAGCCTGTCCTGTTGCCGCAGTTTTCTGAATAGAAAACTGATCCGCCACCAGTCCTGCACGGGTAATAAAGCGGGCGATCATCATATCGTTGTCGATGTCGACCACTACCGAACCTGCTTCGGCCAGTGACACAGCCATGACCGGGTGATCGAGCCGACCCTGATCCTGTTTGGATGAAGATCCGATCACCATGTAGACCGTTCCCGAGTAACCATCCCGACCCGGTTTTTTATAGGCGACTTTTGTTCCTGTTGTTTTATCGCGCAGCATACTCGCCTGCAACGTATCTGCATCGCCATAGTGACAACCTGAAAAATAACTGCGTTCATACATGTGGCTGTGGCCGCTTAGCACCAGATCAGCTCCCCCTGCTTCAAGAATCGGCAACACGTTTTTACGCATGGCAAACATACGTCCACCACTGTCACGCCGGTTATCTGAATCATGCGAACCCCGGCTATAAGGTGGGTGGTGAAAGGCAGCAATAATCCATTTCTGCGTCGTGGCCGCCAGATCCCGCTGCAACCAGTCAAGCATCTCACTACCCACAGTCATACTGCTGGCTGTGGTATCGAGCATGACGAAATGTGCATTGGCATAGTCGAAGGAATAATAATGTTCGGTGTGTGATGCCAGACCACCGGATTCGGCTTCGCTCGGCAGACTGAAAATATCGAAAAATGCCCAACGCCGGGCATCGTGATTACCGTACGCCGGCCAGATGGGCACATTTCTCAGAATAGTTCTGTAGGGTGAAAAAAAACCCTGTTGAAATTGCTTGTTGCTGCCGGATCGGTAGGCGTTATCCCCCGTGGTAAGCAACAAATCCAGATAAGGCAGCGCTCGATCCGGGCGTGGGTTTTCCGCCAGCCATGTCATCAGCGCATCACGTACCTCGGTTTGCATCACTCCCGCATAACCGGGGTCGCCAAGTACAGCAAAGCGCAGCGGGGCAGGCTTTCCCGTCAAAGGCGGGGTTACAAACCAGTAGTCCTTACCACTGTAAAGCGTTTGCGCCGCCTCTCCCGCAACCTGGTTTTCAATCTGATAATAATACCGAGTGGCTGGCTCAAGTCCCTGCAGGCGCAGTTCGTGTTCTTCCGCTGCCGAGGCTTCCGTAACCTGCTGATCCAGTTTTCCCGGCGTACGGCCAAAACGTACCCGCCCCTGCCCCGGCTTTGCTGTCTGCCAGCGCAGGGTCATGGCGCGGGGCGCGGGCATCATCAGATAGGGCGCCCGCTCACCGGTATAAAAACTACCGGAATACACATCGACAAAACGACCTGCGCCATAAATGAGTAACAGCGCCAGCAGGCCGGTAACAATGCGTTTCACCCAGATTTTCAATTTATGATCTCCTGCAAACCAGACTGGCTGTCCCGGCAATTTCTTAACAGACCCGTCTTTATAATCCAGATAATTGACTATGGCGCTTTCTTTACCCTGCCCTGCATCGGTAGAATAGCGCAAAACGCCAACCGACCGTAAATTAAATCCATGCAAAAACTTCCTCGCCTGCTGCACTTTTTAATCAACCTGCTGCTGATCAATCTGGCGCTGTTTTCCCTGTTCCGGCTGGCATTCTGGTTCTACTTCAAAACACCCGCCGATCCGATTCCCATCGACATGCTGCTGCACAGCTTCTACCTGGGGTTCAAATACGATCTGCGTCTGGCATTGCTCATGATTCTACCGCTGTTCCTGCTCGGCGGTCTGCGTATCTTAAGCCCCTTTGAATCCCGGCTCATGCGCAATTTCTGGTTCGGCTACCTGGCGCTGGCCTTTTTCATCATTCTGCAGTTCTATTATCTGAACTTCGGCTACTACGCTTACCTGCAGCAGCCCATGAACGCCACGGTATTACGCTTTGCCTATAATCTTGAGACCTCGCTGCAAATGGTCACAGAAAGCTATCCCCAGGTCTGGATCGGTCTGTCCATGCTGTTCCTGCTCGGCGTCTACATCTGGCTCATGCATCATCTGCTGCAACGCGCGCTTGACTACGCCAACCCGTTTTTTCACGGCTGGCGCAAAGCCGGCGTGATCAGCCTGAGTACGATACTGCTGCTGTTCGGCATCTACGGCAAATTTTCCTGGTATCCGCTGCGCTGGAGCGAGGCCTTCAGCAATGCCCACAGCTTTGCCCCGGCAGTGACCCTGAACCCGGTGCTGTATTTTTTTAATACCCTGAAAAACAAGAACGTTCGCTTCGACGAAAACAAAACCCGCGAAAGCTATGCGCTCATAAGCAATTATCTGGGTGTCGATAAGCCCGATGCCAAAACCCTGAATTACCGGCGGGTCATCACCCAACCCGGCTCCTTTGCCAAAAAACGCCCCAACATCATCATGGTGTTTCTGGAATCCTTTGCCTCCTACAAAACCGGCACCTTCGGTAACCCGCTAAACCCTACCCCCAACTTCGATACACTGGCAAAGCAAAGCCTGCAATACAGCCGTTACTACTCCCCTCACACAGGCACGGCGCGCTCAGTTTTCGCCGCGATTACCGGGATTCCTGATGTTGAACTCAACAAAACTGCTTCACGAAACCCGCTGGTGGTGGATCAGCACACCATTGTCAATGCCTTCAAAGGCTACCGGAAATTCTATTTCCTTGGCGGCAGCGCCAGCTGGGGCAATGTCCGCGGCGTCCTGCAACACAATATCAAAGGACTGGAGGTACATGAAGAAGGTGATTACAGCGCAGCACGCATCGACGTCTGGGGCATTTCCGATCTGGATCTGTTCAAGGAAGCCAACCAGGTGCTGGCGCAACAGAGCCAGCCCTTTTTCGCCATCATCCAGACTTCCGGCAATCATCGCCCCTACACTATTCCTGAAGACAATCACGGTTTCAAACTGGAACACAGGAGCAAGGAAACCCTGAAAAAAGCGGGCTTTATTTCCAATGGCGAATACAATTCGTTCCGCTTCATGGATTACAGTCTGGGCTTTTTCATGCAACAGGCGCATAAAGCCGGTTATCTGAACAACACGCTTTTTGTTTTCTACGGCGACCACGGCATCACCGGTTACGGTGGTGAACACAGCCCTAAATTTGAGACTTCCTATATTCTCACCGGCCTGCACACACCGCTGATATTCTATGCACCGGGACTTATTAAACAGCCTCAAATGGACAACAGGCCGGCCAGCGAAGTGGACCTGCTGCCGACTATCGCCGGCCTCGCCGCTCCGGGCTATGTCAACACCACGCTGGGCCGGGATCTGCGTGATCCCCGCTTTGCCAACCAGCGCTATGCCTTTACCATCACCCACCACAACATTTCCGAGATCGGGCTGGTAGGTGAAAATTTCTACTTCCGCATGAATGAAGACGGCAGTAACAAACTGCTGGCCGACACCCGTTCAGCCACACCGGAGAAAAATGTGCTGGATGCCCACCCCAAAGTTGCGGCACACATGGAGGCTCTCACCCACGGCATCCACGAAACCGCCAAATACATGCTTTATCATAATCCGCACCAGTAGGCACTAAAAAAACCTTTCAACGCAAAGGCGCGAAGACGCAAAGTTCGCAGAGAAAAACACTGAATTTCCCGGCTTCTCTGCGAGATCATAAATTACATAATATGATCAGAGACTAAATAGCTGTTCCAAATACCAGATCACTTGTGAATTTCCACGTTCGTGGTGAGCTTGTCGAACCATGAGCGTGGAAATACTGTGAATAGAGTGTTTAATCTGCTTGTCCTTCGACAGGCTCAGGATGAACGGTAATT
>JASBTR010000053.1 GCA_030148325.1 Gammaproteobacteria bacterium | reverse complement strand
ATGTTAGGCTGATTTTGAGGAAATTTTAGTCCTGACAAGGCATTTTTTACGTATCAATGCACTCCATTGATAGTAAAAAATAACGCAGGCAGGGCTAAAATTAGCCAAAATCAGACAATAGATGAAAGATCAACAGACCCTAGGGCTGCCGACGTCTTTCTGCCGCCGCTTTCTGATTGGCGCGGAAAACCGTTTCAATGGCGGAGGCATCCATATCCTGTTTTTGCGCCAGACGCAGCAGCAACGTTTTAATCGCCGGGTCATCCCAGTCAAAGGCGCCTGTTAACCGGGCAAGGATCCGGCCGTCAGGGCCGATTAGCAGCGTCAGGGGATATGCGCGTAGCGCCAGTCGGCTTTCTGCCTGATCGCGATTGATACGTACAACCGGGAAACGAATCCGGTATTTGTGTAAATATTCGGCCAGTAAATAGCCATCCTCTTCTACCGCCAGACCGGTAATCTGTAGATTCTCATTAGTGGTATTATCGGCAAGTCGCTGCAGGCTCGGCATTTCCTCCCGGCAGGGTGGGCACCAGATAGCCCAGATATTCAGCACATGCAGGCGACTGTCTGGCAGTTCAAATTTTCCTTCACGGCCATCCTGCGTATAAACCCGCAACTCCGGCAAAGACTGCCCTACTGCTGCCTGAGGCGCTTGCATGCGCTCACAGCCTGACAGCCCCAGCAGTAGAACAACAGGCCCCACCCCGCGACAGACCCCCCTCAGCCAGGCTGTCATGACGACCCAGGCTGATCCACACGGCGTTGAAACAGAGTCTGCTGCACCGGCCACAGGGATCGCGCAGCAAGAAATAAAAACAGGATAGTCGCGCTCAGGCCAATCAGGCCGCCCATTCCCATCAGCAGCATGCCGAAGATTTCCGCACCATTGCCGGCGATATTATTGCTCAGATGTTCGGCCCCTGGCGTCTTGCGCGGCACATCGTGCAAACCGGACCAGAACAGCCCGGCGATCAATAACAACATGCCCGAACCATACATGCCAATCTGCACACGCACAGGACCCGCAGCCGGCGTATTCGCACCCAGTCGCGGCAACAGATAATAGCTCAGGCCCATAAACGAGAGGGTAACAGCGCCCACTGTGCCATGATAATGCGCCGTAACCAGTACGTTATCAGCGCGGATCAGCGTACCCGCGAACAAACCCACCGCAAACAGGACAACTGAGAAAAACAGCGCCAGTCCGGCCCAGGTATTAGTATTAGCCAAGCGCTGCCGCAGCCTGAACAGCAGGATGCCACCCAGCAACATCGCCACCGGCCAGCTGCCGTAACGCATCAGTTCCGTGTAGGCATGGCGGTATGCCGCGCTACCAGGCAAAAACTGCAGGTGGATGAACAGCACCGAAACGAGTGGGATCACGGCCAGCAGAAACAAACCACGCAACAACCCATCCTGCGGCAGGCGGATCCCCGCCAAACGGGCCAGTTGCAGCCAGGCTACCAGCATCAGCAGCATATAACTAAATTGCAGCACATGCCCCGTCCCCCAGAATAGATCCTCGAAATAGTGAGCATTACTACTATCCAGCACAGGAGAAAAAACAGTCCAGAGCAATACCAGCAAGGCAGTTAAAACGGCAATCCCGGCACAGTGACAGCCAAAACTCGATACCGTCCTCTTCCCACGACCGACTGATGTCAGAACAAGCACCAGCATACCTGCACCAAAGCTGACCAGGCCTGCCAGAAATAGCGGCGTCTTCAACACCGGGATGTAATTGCTCAGCATAACCTCTGACTGTGAGCCAAACGCCGCCGCCAATATCATACCTACCCCGGCAAAGGCGAACAGCAAAGCCAACCAGCCGGCCTGAAGCCAACGGCTGCGGGAAAACAGACTCCACAGTACCCCGGCAAAGGAAAGAAACCAGATGATCACCGCAAAGTCCACATGCAGCACCAGCGCATGGGTGAAAAACCGATCATCGATCCAGCCCGGGTTGATGAAGGGTGTACGCAACATCACCAGCAGAAAGGCAAACAGGGTGGAAATCCCCATTGCCAGAAAAGCCAGCAACAACCAGCCACCCGCCAGACGGGAACGAGCACGACAATCAAAGGAAAATTCTGCACCACTCATATTCTAAAACTCAAATCGCGCCCTGATGTGGAGTCTCGCTGATGAAAGGCACCCCAAAGAATGTCAGGAAAGCCAGGATAAAGACAGCCATAATCAGCAGCGCCCCCCATACTGGCGTCGGTTTAATCGTTATGCGCAAATGCAGCGCAAAACCCAGCACGATCCAGTTGATAAACGACCAGGTTTCCAGCGGATCCCAGGCCCAGTAACGGCCCCAGGCATCCTGTGCCCAGATCGCCCCGGCAATCAGCATCAGGGATTCAAAAATAAACCCCAGCGCCATAAAACGATAGGCCAGATCATCCAGCCGCCGATCATTTGGCAAGCGGGCGAATTTCTGCTCCCCAATATCGACTGCGCGCAGCAAAACCACGCCGGCCATGCCCACCGCCACCAGCACGGCGCCGAGAAAGACCTTGCCAAACATGATATGGATTACCAGCCAGGTAGTGTCGTAGGTGGGTGGCAGGTGACCGGGGTTGGGATTAGAGAGCATCAGCCAGCCCATCATAATGAACATCAGCGGCAGAACAATGGCGGCCACGGGGCGAATAGCGCGATAACGCCAGTAAGTCAGGGCAAAAACAAATAGCAGACTAAAAACATTACTGGAAAGGATTTCAAACATGGTCAGATAGGGGCCATGATCAAGCCGTATCCAGCGCAGGCCGATCGAAACCCCATGTAGCAAAAGAGCCGATATAAGCAAGCCAAGAATCGTTTTCTCCGGACGCTTGCCCAGCACCACGGCAAAAATCGCCAGCGATCCAGCTACCACATAGAGCACCACGGCCAACCAGAGTAGCTGGATTTCACGTTCCATAAATTAACCTCAATGTTAGTCCTCCGCCCGCCAGGGTCGGGCGGCGAATTTGCGCCAGAAATGCCAGCCCATGCCCAGCACCGTCAACACACAGGCGCTCAGTAACCAGGGAATGGTCCAGTCGTAAAACACGGCATAGCCCATCCATACGCGCAAGCCTTCATATTTCAGGCGTCCGTCCTCAAATAACACAGAAGCACCGGGGCGCAGTTCCCGGCGCTGATCATTGTAGCGGATCACCAGACGGTGTTTCTCCGGCGCCTTAAATTCAGACTCATGATTTTCATCCAGAACCACTTCATCAAGTTCCAGTAGAGTCCAGATTTCATGTTTTGTTCCGGGAATAGTCCAGCTCAAAGCCTGCTGGTATTCATGCGCAGGATAGCTGGGCAGATGAATCGTACCCTGCTGTGGCTTGCCGCCGTTGGCAGGATACCAGATAAAATTAGGCGCGAAGCCCTTGTTGTGCGTGGTATAAAAGCGGTAACCGGCTAAAATCAGGGGATAGTGATCGCCGATGGTCGCCTCCTGCATGACACCGTTTTCATCCTGCCAACGCACCTGGCTACGGGTACGATCCCGGTTCAGTCCCGGCGCATAATCAATAGTGAAGTTTTTCTGCAAAAAGCGAACCTGTTGCAGATACCAGGGATGCAGGGGGCCGCTTTCCGACTCTGTCAATTCACCATTGAAAATTTCTCCATCACTGACTTCCAGGTGACCTTTAAGATAGGTCAGGCGACTGATAGCCAGCAGAATCACTAGCACCAGCAAAGCCAGATGAAAGACCAGCAGTCCCGGCTGACGCCGAAATGCAGGATTGCTCAGGATAGCCGCCATGAGGTTCACGGCAAACAGGCAAAACGGCAGCGCAAGGATCCAGGCCGGCGACCATTTGCTAAAATAGACCAGCACCACACTGGCACAAAAAATCACAAATATCACCAGCGTCAGTTTTAGCGAAGCCAGCCGCAAAAGCCATACATGCATCGTCAGTCAGTCTTCCGGTAGCAATAAACCATCAGGGCGGGTTACCACAACTGCTCGCCATCCAGCTCCGACCGCCACAGTCACTGGAAGTCCAGTTACCGCTGCTTTTCCAGTTGACCGCCCCGCCACCACCGAGCATGGCCTGCATGTAGTAGGGCGCACTGCTGTAGGGTTCGTTGCCACCCTCCTGACTGATATCTACCAGCAGGGCCTTGTTGCGCCAGCCGTGGGGTACCGCCGCGTGGCACCAGGAACATTCCATACGCCCTATCCGCGCGGCATGGCCGATATGCAGGTTGGTGGAGGTATAGGATAATCTACACATGCCACCGCTACTTGACCCCCGGAACCCACTGCTGTTGGGTGAGGCGTTATTCGGGTTGGCGTAATCATCGTAGTTGTGGCACTTGAAGCACAGGTCATCGGGCTGCCCGGTGCCGGTTTCATTGTTCCAGTCGCCCTTGAG
>JASBTR010000046.1 GCA_030148325.1 Gammaproteobacteria bacterium | reverse complement strand
GTCAATCAGGCGGGCGGTCAGGGTTTCGTTATCAGACGGTCGGCCTTCACGCTTGAGAAAACCGCCGGGAATCTTGCCAGCCGCATAGGTCTTTTCAGTGTAATCAACGGTCATGGGGAAAAAGTCCCGACCCGCTACTTCTTTTTTATCCGCAACCGCCGTCACCAGAACAACGGTTTCGCCCATGCTGACCATGACCGCGCCAGAGGCCTGTCTTGCTATCTCACCGGTTTCGAGCGTGACAGTATGATCACCAAATTTGAATTCTTTTTTTACAACGGCCATGAAGGTTCCTTAAAAATGATCGACTTGAGTAAAAATTATTTACGCAGACCCAGACTTGCAATCAGGTCACGGTAACGCTGCAGATCCTTCTTCTTGAGGTAGTCGAGCAGTTTGCGGCGCTGACTAACCATACGCAACAGTCCCTGACGAGAGTGATGATCATGGATATGGATTTTGAAGTGATCGGACAAATCGTTAATACGCGCAGACAATAGGGCAACCTGAACTTCTGGGGATCCGGTGTCAGTACCTGAACGCTGATAGTTTGAAACGATGTTCGCCTTGCTTTCGGCATTAATTGACATCGCAAGCTCCTGTAATTACATAAAAATTGGTGAATCGAAGAAAGCGCGTATTCTACCCGTGCGCAGGTGCCTGAGACAAGCTAAATCCGGGGAAATACGCTAATTTCGCTGGTATTATGTTGAATTCAGGTCGAATTTATCAGTCGCCGGGGCGCAACCCGACCATCCCCCAGAATCTGACCGACACCGAGAAAACGATCATCATCGGCAAACAGGCAAACCCAGCCTCGTGTCGGCGCTTTGGGCACCTGTACCGCCTGCCCCTGACGCAGATAATGTGTACTATCCTGGGTCAATTTTACCTGCGGCCAGTCGGCCAGCGCATATTCCATGGGTAACAGGCGCGCATCCAGGGCCGCAAAACCTTCTTCTTCAGCCAGCTGTTCCAGTTCCGCCAGGGTGATGCCGTTTTCTATGGAAAATGGCCCCGCACCCGTGCGCCGCAAGGCATTCAGGTGCGCCCCGCAGCCCAGTTCCTCTCCGATATCCTGCACCAGCGTACGGATGTAGGTGCCTTTCGAACAATGTACATCGATATCCAGTTCATCCTCATCATGACGCAGTAATTCAAGACTGAAAATAGTGACCTGACGCGGCTTACGCTCGATCTCAATACCCTGATGCGCCAGCTTGTACAGGGGCTGGCCATCCACCTTGATGGCTGAGTGCATGGGCGGGATCTGGCTAATCTCGCCGGTAAACTGACTGAACACCTCGCGAATGCGCGCCGTGCTATAATCTTCTACTGCTCGGGTTTCCACCACCACACCATCGGCATCACCGGAGTCAGTGCGTTCACCCAGCCTGCAGGTGCCCGTGTAGCGCTTGTCGGAATCCAGCAGAAAACCGGAGACCTTGGTCGCCTCGCCCAGGCAGATGGGCAAAAGACCACTGGCCATGGGATCCAGGTTGCCGGTATGTCCCGCCTTATTGGCATTAAACAGCCGCTTGACCCGCTGCAGGGCGGCATTGGAGGTCATGCCCACCGGTTTATCGAGTAAGAGAATGCCGTTGATATGGCGGCCTTTGTTACGCCTGCGTCGAGCCATGAATGAACCTGATTAGTCCCGATCCGATTGATCACGGTGTTTATCACGATCTGAGTCCACGGCTGCATCAATCAGACTGGACAGCCGATTGCCCTTGCTGACGGACTCATCATAGATAAATTTCAGTACAGGCACGATGCGCAGGGTCATGCTTTTGCCCAGGCAGTGGCGCAGGAAACCGGCGGCATGTTCCAGCACCTCCAGTGTTTGCGCCATATCATGTTCTTCGTCGAACACGGTAACAAATACTTTGGCCACAGACAGATCACGCGATACATCCACCGCAGAGACCGTGACCATCCCCAGCCGCGGATCCTTGATTTCCTGCTGAATAAGCACCGCCAGTTCACGCTGGATCTGTTCACCTACACGGCGGGTTCGGCTAAAGTCTTTTGGCATTAGAAAGTAGTGTTGTTAATTTAGGGTGCATGTTATACGGCTGTAGGTACGATTTTAATCTCTACGGGTTTAATTCCCCACAGTTTGCTGCGATTAATATTAACCGCCAGGACGCAAAGGACGCCAGGAATTGATTGGCTAAAACCTGGCGTCCTTTGCGTCCTGGCGGTTCAGATTGTTCCTTCGACTAATACCCCGTAGCTTGCTGCGGGGTGGTTTATTTCGTACCGGTACGGCTGAAGCCGTACCTACAGTTCGCGCTGAACCTCGATCATTTCAAATACTTCGATTTGATCGCCCGGTTTTACATCATTGTAGTTCTTCACGCCGATGCCGCATTCCATACCCTGCTTAACCTCGTTGACATCGTCCTTGAAGCGACGCAGGGATTCAAGTTCACCTTCATAAATCACTACGTTGTCACGCAACACACGAATCGGATTATTGCGCTTGACCACACCCTCGGTCACCATACAGCCGGCAATCGCACCCAGCTTGGGTGAACGGAAGACATCGCGCACTTCCGCCAGGCCGGTGATCTGTTCCTTGATTTCCGGCGACAGCATACCACTCATGGCCGCCCTGACTTCATCAATGAGATCATAGATAACACTGTAATAACGCAAATCTACATTTTCTTCATCAATCAGGCGCTTGGCCACCGCATCGGCGCGCACATTGAAGCCAATAATAATAGCGCCAGAGGCCACTGCCAGATTGACATCAGATTCGTTAATCCCGCCGATACCACTGGAGACAATTTTCACCTTCACTTCATCAGTTGACAGCTTGTTCAGGGAATCAGCGATAGCTTCGCCCGAACCCTGCACATCAGCCTTGAGCAGAATGTTGAGCGTGTTAACTTCGCCTTCTTCCATCTGCGAGAACATATTTTCCAGCTTGGCCGCCTGCTGGCGCGCCAGCTTCACATCGCGCGACTTGCTGTGACGGAACATGGCCACTTCACGCGCCTTGCGTTCAGATTCCACCACCGTGGCCTCATCGCCGGCCATCGGTGTGCCGGACAGGCCCAGTACTTCCACCGGTATCGAAGGACCTGCGCTATCAACCATCTCTCCCCTGTCATTAAGCATGGCGCGCACGCGACCATATTCCAGTCCGGCCAGGAGAATGTCACCTTTCTTCAGCGTACCCCGCTGTACCAGGATGGTAGCGACGGGACCACGTCCCTTGTCCAGCCGAGATTCCACTACCGAACCACGCGCCGGACCATCGGCGACCGCTTTCAGTTCCAGCACTTCAGCCTGCAGCAGTACCGCATCCAGCAGCGCATCCACACCTTCACCGGTATGCGCCGACACATTGACAAACATGGTATCGCCCCCCCAGTCTTCCGGGATCACGTCTTCCTGGCTTAGTTCATTCTTTACCCTGTCCGGATCGGCATTTTCCTTGTCGATTTTGTTAACCGCGATGATCAACGGCACGCCCGCCGATCTGGCATGCTGAATCGCCTCACGCGTCTGTGGCATCACGCCATCATCAGCGGCCACTACCAGAATGACGATATCCGTAACCTTCGCACCGCGTGCACGCATGGCGGTAAACGCGGCATGGCCAGGCGTGTCGAGGAAAGTGATGTCACCGGAATCGGTATGCACATAATAGGCGCCGATATGCTGAGTAATGCCGCCAGATTCACCTGCCGCCACACGGGATTCCCGAATATAGTCCAGCAGAGAAGTCTTGCCGTGATCCACGTGGCCCATAATGGTCACTACCGGCGCGCGGGAAATCGTATCACCTTCCTGGCTCTCGTCTATCAGGGATGTTTCCAGTTCATCCTCGACCAGTAGCTTAACCGTATGCCCCATCTCTTCGACCACCAGGGTCGCGGTATCCTGATCCAGCACCTGATTAATAGTTACCATGGAACCCATATTCATGAGCACCTTGATCACTTCCGCCGCTTTCACTGACATTTTCTGCGCCAGATCGCCAACACTGATGGTTTCCGGTATCGAGACTTCATGCACGATAGGTGCAGTCGGCCGGGTAAAACCATGTTCACCGGCAGCCGAAACCGTAGACCTTGCTACGCGTTTCGGTTTTTTCCGCCGACGGCCAGACTTGTCGGCAGTAACATGCAATTCCTTGCGCCCATAGCGAGTATCCCGATCAGACTTGTCATGCTTGCCGGCAGGCTTTTTGTGCTTGCCACGGATATCGGCTTCCGGTGCAGGCACCTCTGTGGGCTTGACTTCCGGCACAACCGGTTCCGGTTCCGGTTTCTGTTCTTCTTCCGCCTTGCGTTTTTGCTCTTCCTCAAGCCGCTGGGCTTTTTCACGTTCGGCGTCTTCTTCTGCCTGACGTTTCGCTTCTATTTCCTGCTGCCGGCGTTTTTCCTCATCTTCACGTTGTTGCTGCTCCGCCAGCAGTTTTTCTTTCTCAAGTTTCGCCTTTTCAACCGCAGCCGTGTCTTCTTCCTGCACATCTTCACGTTTGACATAGGTGCGTTTCTTACGCACTTCCACAACCACCGACTTGGCTTTACCATGCCCGGCAGACTGCCTGAGTTCACTGGTGGACTTGCGATTCAAAGTCACTTTGCGCGGTGATGCGGCCTTCGATTCATTAGCTGAATCCGAGGCATGTTTGTTACGCAGGAAGTCCAGCAATTTCATTTTCTCTGAGTCGCTGATACTTGCATCTGCATCACTAATGCTGACACCCGCTTCTTTCAGCTGCGTCAGCAGGCGTTCTACTGAAATGCCAACCACTTCTGCAAATTGTGTGACTGTTACATCAGCCATAAAGTTGTTCTCCTGCCCTGGGCCAGAATTAATTGTTCTGCTCTTCTGCAAACCACGGTTCACGCGCGGTCATGATCAATTTCGCAGCCTGCTCTTCATCAAGCCCCTCGATTTCCAGCAGTTCGTCTACCGACTGCTCAGCCAGATCCTCCATGCTAACAATACCGTTGTGCGCCAGCTGGTAGGCCAGATCCTTGTTTACGCCTTCCATCTTAAGCAGATCCTCTTCCGGCTCCACACTGGTCAGTTCCTCTTCGCTACTGATGGCGCGAGTCAGGAGAACATCCTTGGCCCGTCCACGCAGTTCCTCGACGATGTCCTCGTCAAATTCCTCAATCTCCAGCATCTCACTCACCGGCACATAGGCGACTTCGTCGATGCTGGTAAAACCTTCCTGCACCAGAATCACCGCCACCTCTTCGTCCACATCCAGCATATCCATGAACATCTGCTGGGATTTCTGAGTTTCCAGCTCGGACTTTTCCGCCGCTTCTGTTTCTGACATAACATTCAGGGTCCAGCCGGTCAGTTCACTGGCCAGCTTGATGTTCTGTCCACCGCGACCGATGGCCAGCGACAGCTGATCTTCTTCCACGGCGATGTCCATACTATTGTTATCTTCATTCACCACAATTGAGGACACTACTGCCGGCGACATTGCATTAATAACAAACTGGGCATCATTTTCATCCCAGAGCACGATATCAATGCGCTCACCAGCCAGTTCGTTGGAAACCGCCTGCACCCGTGACCCACGCATGCCGACGCAGGCACCTACAGGATCAACCCGGGCTTCGTTGCTGCGCACAGCAATCTTGGCGCGTGAACCCGGGTCACGGGCGGCGCCAAGAATATCAATCAGGTTTTCGCCGACTTCCGGCACTTCGATCTTGAACAGTTCAATCAGAAATTCCGGCGCCGTGCGACTGACAAACAACTGCGGGCCACGAACTTCCTCATTGATTTCCTTCAGGTAACCACGCACCCGGTCGCCGGTGCGAATAGCCTCACGGGGAATCATCGATTCTCGCGGGATAATGGCGTCAGCATTGCCACCCAGATCCAGGTAAACATTGCCACGCTCCACCCGTTTGACCACACCCATGACCAGTTCGCCAATACGTTCGCGATAAGCTTCTACAACCTGTTTGCGTTCAGCTTCGCGGACTTTCTGCACAATGACCTGTTTCGCAGTCTGTGCGGCAATGCGGCCAAACTTCACCGATTCAATCTCTTCCTCGATAAAATCACCGACTTTTATATCCGGGTTTTCATACCGGGCTGCACTCAGCGTGGTCTGGTGATCAGGCTGATCCATGGCATCGTCCTCCACCACTTCCCAGCGACGGAAGGTTCGGTAATTACCGGTTTCCTGATCGATATCCACACGCACATCCACATCATTGGTGTAGCGCTTTTTGGTCGCAGTCGCCAAAGCAATCTCGATTGCTTCGAAGATTATGCTTTTGTCAACGCCCTTTTCGTTGGAAACCGCATCAACAACCAGCAAAATCTCTTTATTCATGATCCAGCCCCTGTCTCAATTTACTCATCTCCGTTACACCCTGTTATCTGTCACCATTGTTATCTATTTAATGGTGCAGTCCGTATCTATCTCTGCCTGCAAATCCACCTACCGCCGCCCCGCTTACCTTTACTCTTAAAGTCACAGGTCGGGAATCAGATTTGCCTTTTCAATTTCGTCTATCTCCAGATCCAGCACCTGACTGTCATCCAGTGCGATCTGAATATGCCCGTCTTCAACCGCTTCAATTATGCCCTTGAACTTGCGTTGCCCCCTGACCGGCTGGCGCAGGCGTAATTTTACACCCTGACCGGCAAAACGTTCAAAATGCGCCAGGCTAAACAACGGCCGATCCAGGCCAGGTGATGACACTTCCAGGTTGTATTTGCCACGGATGGGGTCTTCAACTTCCAGCACTCCGCTGATCTGGTGACTCGTCCTGGTACAGTCATCCAGGGTAATCCCCTGCTCCGAATCAATGTAGACCCGCAGCACCGAGTGCGTGCCCTGGCCAATATACTCCACGCCAACCAGCTCGAGTCCCAGCGCTTCAACCGCCGACGCAACCAGCCTGCTGAGCTTCTCTTCCAGCATTTTTACAACCTGTAAATAAAAAGTGGGCTCAAGGCCCACTTCAACAAAAACACATTTTGGCGGATTCTAACACTTTATTTAATTAGCAACAATCCCCTATTCCAGTGACGAGGGACGAGTAGCGAGGGACGAGGGAGTGAATTTTCCGGTCTTCAGAAAGAGGCAAACTGCCGTCGCCACCCGCCGATCTGCCAGCATCGTAGGGTGGCACGGTTTTTTTGTGACCACGTGGCTTTTTGCGCTCACCCTGTATTCTATTCTATTTTAGAAACGAGGGACGAGGGGGCAAATTTTCCGGTTTGCAGGAACCGACAGGCCGCTGCTGCTACCCGCCGATCTGCCAGCATGCTGAAATGGGTCACCGGCAGGCGCAGGACATCGCGGGCCTGTTCGATTCGGGTCTCCGCCATCCTTACCGTGCCGTCACTGGGTTTCTTCAGTGGTCCGCCAAAGAATTGCGCCAGCATCCCCACAGGACGATCGCCGACAATCAGCCCCAGTTCACGCTCCTTCGGCCAGTCCGGCACGCCCCCCAGCAGGCCCTGCTCACAGGCACGGCCCAGTAGCAGACGCAGTCGTCGTTTGTTATAAAAACGGCGGGCAAGTTCACTGCCTCTCGCCGGCGTTCCCAGCATCAACACCCGCCCCGGCTTCTGTTGCGGGAAAGCGTGAAACAGGTGCATCAGCACGATGCCGCCCATGCTGTGCGCAAGCAGGTGAATCCTGTCAGCGGGTATTTTTGCCAGAAAGCGATTCAGGGAGGCGGCATTTTCTGATGGTTTTCGGCGCAGGCTGGGATAATGGAACTGGTATGTCCGGTAGCCACAGCGACGCAGGCGATAACGCAGCAACAGCATTTCAAAACCGGTCATCCAGATCCCGTGGATCAGCACTACCGCCTCTGATCTATGCATACACTTATCCGGTTTTTTTGCCAAGGGCTTTGTTGATAACATGGGACGCCACCATAAAACCAAAACTGCCCGTCACACAGGCCGAGGCGCCATACCCCAGATGGCAGTCCAGCGACAGACCATGGATACCCGGTTTTTCATAGCTGACACTGCCATCCTCTCTGGGATAGACGGGCTGCTGGGTGGAATATACGCAATCCACCCCAAAACGGCGTTTTGGATTGCGGCTAAAACCATAGTCACTACGCAAACGCGCACGCACTTTTGCCGCCAGCGCATCGTTGCAGGTTCGACTCAGATCCTCGATGCCGATCATCGACGCATCGGTCAACCCGCCCGCCCCACCGGTGGTGATCACCGGTATTTTGTTACGCCGACAATAATAAATCAGCGCCGCCTTGAATTTGATGCTGTCAATCGCATCGACCACATAGTCATAACCGCGGGAAAGGATTTCCGCATGGTTGTCCATGGTCAGAAAATCATTAATCAAATCAATCTGACAGTCCGGGTTAATCTGCAGCACCCGTTCTTTCATTACCTCAATCTTTTTTTTGCCCAGCGTCTCGGTCAGGCTGTGCATCTGACGGTTGATATTGGTCGCCGCAATTTCATCATAATCCACCAGGGTCAGATAACCGATACCGGAGCGAGCAAACGCTTCCACCACCCATGAACCCACGCCACCGATGCCAATCACGCAAAAATGCAACTGTGGCAACAATGTAAAAGCCGTATCCCCATACAGGCGACGCAGACCGCCAAAACGTTGCTGGTATTCCTGATCAGACAATGATGCTTATCTCTAATAGAGTTTGAAATTCACGCAAATGAAAATTACACCCGCGGCTTCAATTTATGGCTCTTAAATTATCCAGCTCTGTATTTCTCTGGCTGAGTTCTTTTACTGCGGTCTTAAATATTGAACGCAGGTGTTTTTTCAGGTGCGGCAATGCTTCTTTAACAGGTATCTCTTTTAACACACAAAACAGCGCCAGCGCATAGGTCACATCATCCTCTGATAGAAAAGCGGTACGTTCAGACAGCGGATTATGACAACGGCCGCAGCCTCCTCTGAATACAGAAGCGCTATTCGCAAACATGGTACCAAAGCCCATAAACACAGCCAGAATTTCTGTCGTCTGCGGCCAGAACTCCTCTCCTCCCGGTGGGGGTTCCTGAGCCATCGAACCCAGATAATGCGCCAGGGTATGAGCATAGGTTGCGATCATTGCCTCGGGATCATTTATTTGATGTGGATTATAGGCAATCAGCAATTGATGTTCCTCATCAACAGAATCAGATTCAATCCCCCCCTTGCCGCGAATGCTGCCATTAATAAGAATTTTTGCTAATTGTGGAGGTTCGCTGATACTATTTTGATCAACCAGTCGACAGGGCCAGTGTTTCATGCCTGCGTATGCTTTTACCTGTTCAAAAATCAGCTTGGCCATACCCTCGACACTATCTACTCTTCCCGGAAAATGTTTATTTGAAGGAACAACCAGTATGGTTTCATTAAAAAAAACACTACGATCAAAATTACGCAAGGCCCAGGCAAAGTTATCAAACAACCATTTAACAGTATCTTCGGCAATCAGTTCCCGCCTGGCAAACAAACTAAATATCATATTTTATCTTTCCCAAAACAGCAGATTTTAACTGCATCAATCCATGCGAGCTCAAGCAACATATTAATTGCGCTTCACTTCACGCATAAGCTTCTGCATTCCATATATAACGATCACTCACTTTCTCTACCGGGAACATCCGCACGAAAGAATTTCGGCAACAGATAAATTATAAAGCAAGCTTATATTAATGTCTGCCATCTCAATTCCTTCCCAATACCCTTGCCAGGATGCAAATTTTCTTTTTGACTTTTTATCCCCAACCGACTATCATTTTCGCATTCATAGAAATGACAGGGGTTGTGAAAAAAATGAGCGCCATCGCGGCTAAATCGGATACCTGCGCCATTCCCTGCTTTGATCAGAGCACGGTCAATAAGGTAAAAAAAGCCCTCTCGAAAGAGGAAAAGCGCCTGCCTGAACTGGCTGACTTCTATAAATTGCTGGGCAATACCACCCGCCTCAAGATCCTGTTGGCGCTAGCGCAGGGTGAACTCTGCGTCTGTGACGTCGCACATGTGCTGGAACTGAGTATGGCCGCCACCTCTCATCAGTTGAAGTTGCTGCGGAGCCAGGGCTGGTTAGGCATGCGCAACGACGGCAAAATGGTTTACTACCAACTCAACAGTGAGGATCTGCTCGAAGCGCTCAAGGGTGATCTGAAAATACTGGAGGCGCGTCTGGGATAAATTTTTTTCCAGACCACGAATTCTCACCCCCTTATATTTCGATATTTGCGAAAACGAAGAAGCAAAAGGCTGTGTGAAAATGACTAAATCAAAACAAAACCTGTCATGGCTGGCATCAGCCACCAGTCTACTGGCTGTGGCCACCTGCTATGGCTCATTGGCTGCAGTAAGCCTGCTGTCACTGATTGGTATTAGCGTAGATATTGATGAGGCTGTACTGGCTAAATTGATCACCGGCCTGATGATATTGGCGCTGTCAGGCATGCTGTATTCCTGGCGCAGCCACCGGCATCCCGGCCCGCTGATATTGAGTCTGAATGCTGCGGCGCTCCTGTTATGGGTTTTCTACGGCAGTTACTCCAGGCCGCTGGAGCTGATCGGCTTTGCCCTGCTGGTCACTGCTTCGCTGTGGGATTTTTACATCAAAAGGCGCGTCTGTATCACGAGTAGTCATCATGACGAAAACGTCTGAAACAGTAGCCCGCCTGGAGGCGGAACTTCGCCAGGCAATGGCAGCGAAGAAGTGCTGGCGTTGTGGCTGCTTTCAGGACACCGTCAACACCCTGCAGGGATCTGAGTATATCAATGCTTCGCTGCCTACCCTGCTTGATGAAGCCCACAAACTGTTCGAAGCAAAACGCTATGACTGTCTGGGCTGTGAAGTCTGCTGGCCCGCCGTGGCGCAAAACATTGCCGCAGAATGTGATCCCACCGTTACCGAAGGCGGCCACTGCGCGACCACCGAGCCGGAATTACAACAAGGCTGGCCACCCTTGCCGGGTGACTATCAGGTCGTTCGTTTCCAGTCGCCGGTGGCGGTTTGCACATTGAACACCGACCACCTGATCACGGAACTGAGCACCGGCTCAATTAAAGGCTTATCCATCATTGGCAGTCTGCATACGGAAAACCTCGGCATCGAGCACCTGATCCGCAACCTGCTGGCCAACCCCAATATTCGCTTTCTGATTCTCTGCGGTGAAGACACGCAACGTGCTATCGGACATTTACCGGGACAGTCACTGGCCTGCCTCCTGCGCCATGGTGTGAATGAAAAAGGACGCATCATTGAAGCGAAGGGTAAACGTCCTTTTATCAAAAATCTGGATGCCCGCTACATCGACGCCTTTCGCCAGCAGGTGCAACTGATCGATAACACGGGTGAAACTGATCCGGTTATGCTGCGAGATCTCATTGAAGAAACTGCCGCCAATGATCCAGGGGCTTTTTCAATGGCTTTACCCGAGATCGCTTCTATCCCCGTTGAAGCCGCTGTCGCCCCACAACGTCTGCTGCTGGATCCCGCTGGATATTTTGTCGTCTATCCGGATCAGAGCCACCACCAGATCACACTGGAGCATTACAGCAACAAGGGCGTGCTGGATCGGGTGTTCACTGCCGCCGATCCTGCTGCACTCTACATCACAGCGATCGACGAGGGGCTGATCAGTCGCCTCGATCACGCCGCCTATCTTGGCCGCGAACTGGCGCGAGCCGAGCAGTCCCTGAGAGGCGGTGATGCCTATGTGCAGGATCGTGCAGCCGGTGAGATACAGGACACACAGATAGAAAAACAAACAGCCAGTGGCTGTACATTAACACGAGGAGAATCATGCGACTGAAAAAATTCTGGCCCTGGCTGGTTGCCGTGCTCATTGTCGGCGCCATTTTCGTAGTGAAAACCCGGATAGTCGATCCCCAACAAACCACATCAACACGCGCACAGGTTAGCGGTCCCGCTGTCATCCTGTTTCGAGGAGATAACAGTCCCAGCTGTCAGGTTATTCATCAACTGGTGACTGAGGCAGAACAGCGCTATGGCAGCCAGATCACTTTTCGGCAACTCGACTGGTCACCGGATAACCCTTTAATTGAACAATATAAAGTGCGTTTTCTTCCTACCGTCCTGCTGGTCGATCGCGAAGGGAAGGAGCTGACTCGTAGCGTGGGTGAAAATCCTGCTGTACAGGCCAAACTGAAAAATATACTGGCCCGTCTTGATAGCTTACTGCTGCAGTAAACATGGATGCCTTCGCCAACTGGCTCATCCCCTGGCTCAGTAGTGGTTCACTTCTGGCTTTGCCACTGGTAATCCTCGGTGGCCTTGTCACGGCTTTCAATCCCTGTTGCCTGCCCATGTACCCAGCCGTGTTCGGTTTTTTCGGCGCAGCCTGCTGTGAGAATACAGCCACGGATAAACAGCTGAAGATCGGTGCGCAACACACCATCGTTCTGTCTACAGCTTTTCCCTTTGTATTGGGCATGGCCAGCGCAACGGCGCTCATGGGCCTGTTAACCGCGGTGTTAGGCTGGGTGTTTGGCCAGTTTACGATAGAGTTCCATCTACTGCTGGCAATGGTTCCACTGTTCATGGGTTTGCACCTGCTCGGCATATTGCCGTTACCCATCACTGCCTTACATCTGCATCAACCATCGATCGATGTTTCCCGAAAAGGCTATCGGATAGTAACTGCCTACGCGGCGGGGCTGGTGTTTTCGCTGGCCATTGCACCCTGTGCAACACCAATCCTGCTGGGCATCCTGACGCTGGTCGCCCTGCAGGGCGATCCCGTTTACGGAACCATGCTGATGTTTATTTATGGACTTGGCGCAGGGCTGCCACTGCTGCTGATTGGTCATGGTTTTGCCCGCCTGCAACGCATCTTTTCTGTAACCGGGCAGCAACGGCGTGTTCGCCAGTTATCCGGGGTACTGCTGCTTGGGGTCGCGATCTACATTATCTGGTTGGCGTAATGACGCTATAGAATTTCAAAGCAATCAAAAAAACAGAGTATTGCGATTTATCATCACGATGATGTAGCCAATTTGGGTTTAGTATCAAGCAACACCACCCCAACTCAGCATTTAGGAAAAGTTTGAGATGTTAGAACATAAAAGAAGTTAATCAGAACATGCCTGTATTCCTAATACCTCAAATGCATTGCAGGTTGTCCGCTCGGCGATAAACTGCGGTTCCTCATCACGCAATTCTGACAATACATTCAGACAGTCAAGAATATATTCCGGGCTGTTGCGCTCCCCCCTGTGCGCCGCTACTACCATGTCCGGCGCATCGGTTTCCAGGACTATCGAGCCCAGCGGCAAAACCCTTGCCAGTTCACGAATTTTGCGTGAACCTTCATAAGTCAGCGTACCACCGAAACCGAGTTTAAACCCCAGCTCAATAAACTGTTGCGCCTGTTGCAGGCTGCCATTGAATGCATGGGCAAAACCGCCGCGCACAGGCTGTTTACGCAATAGCGACAAAACCTGATCATGGGCTTTGCGTATATGCAGTGAAACAGGCAGGTTTGCATTACGCGCGATATCCAGTTGTGCTCTGAAAAAATGAAGTTGCCGCTCTTTGTCCGGCTGGTCGATGAAAAAATCCAGACCAATTTCGCCGATTGCGAGCGGCTGGTATTTTGCCAGATACTGTTCCATCTGGTCGAGATCCTGTTGCTTATGCTGTTCAACAAAAACAGGATGCAAGCCCAGCGCCGGATACAGGCCTTTCTCCTGTTCGCAAAGCGTTAACAACCTGTCCCAGCCTGCCCGTTTAATCGCAGGCACGAGAATATGCTTAATGCCTTTGTCGCGGCAGTTCTTCAGCACTTTACTGCGATCAGGATCAAATGCAGGGCTATCCAGATGGCAATGGCTGTCGAAAATTCGCATGTACTGATTCTATTGATTCAGGCTTTAAGTTTTGCAAAGGCCTGCGCCATCACCGAAGTCGTGGCATTAGTTTCATGCTGTCGCTTCGGTTTCGACTTTTTCCTGCCGGGTCTGTTATCGGTGCGTTTATTCTGGATTGCTTTTTCTTTACCAACACCCGGTTTTCGCACCGCCTCATCTGTCAGGCGCATACTCAGGGCGATACGTTTACGTACTGCATCCACTTCCAGCACCTTGACCTTAACCACCTCACCGGCCTTGACCACTTCACGGGGATCTTTGACAAATCTGTCGGAGAGGATGGAAATATGCACCAGACCATCCTGATGCACACCGATATCGACAAAAGCACCAAAGTTAGTAACATTAGTCACTACACCTTCGAGGATCATGGCTTCCTTTAAGTCGCTTAATTTTTCAATTCCATCCTTGAAACTGGCGGTTTTGAATTCCGGACGCGGATCACGGCCGGGCTTGTCCAGTTCGCTGATAACATCCCGTACAGTGGGTTCACCAAAATTCTCATCGGTAAAATCATTCGCCGCCAGTGAGGCAAGAAAGCGACTGTCGCCAACCACATCCTCAATCTTACGCCCGCTTTCATTCAGGATGCGTTCCACCAACGGGTAGGCTTCCGGATGCACGGCAGAGGCATCCAGCGGATTCTCACCATTAACGATACGCATGAAACCGGCCGCCTGCTCAAACGCTTTGGGCCCCAGACGCGACACCTTCAGCAATTCCCTGCGATTTTTGAATGCACCATGCTGT
>JASBTR010000013.1 GCA_030148325.1 Gammaproteobacteria bacterium | reverse complement strand
TGTCTGATTTTGGCTAATCTTAGCCCTGCCTGCGTTATTTTTTACTATCAATGGAGTGCATTGATACGTAAAAAATGCCTTGTCAGGACTAAAATTTCCTCAAAATCAGCCTAACATCTGAAAGATCAACAGACCCTAGCCAAACAATTCCTGGCGTCCTTTGCGTCCTGGCGGTTCAGATTGTTCCTTCGACTAATACCCCGTAGCTTGCTGCGGGGTGGTTTATTCGGTGCTCGAGCCCGAGGCTTTCAGATGACAGGCCAGTGCACGATCCATTGTCGCGGCATGTATGGGAAACCATTCAGGAAGGTAGCGACAGACAAAGCTCCTTGCGGGGCTGATGTTACCGTTCTCGACAGTGCTGGCGAGTTGTTTGAGTTCATCCAGAATCCGGTAATGCTCATTACGATGGATAAATTTCGGTGGAAATCCTGATTTTTCCATGGCGATATCTTCATTTTGAAAATGTTGCTGTGTGTGCTCAAGCAGGCTCCTGAACAATGCCGGAAATTGCTCATCCGTTGCCTGTCCCAGATGGTTGATTAAATCAATAAACTCCCTGTGTGTATCATCCATGCTTGTGATGCCCACAGACAGGCTGTCTTCCTGCCATTCAATTAAGGGGTTATTGTTACTCATACTGGTGCCGCCTGAATTAACTTTTCGGGCATCATAAATGGATTGCTGAAAATTAAAACTGATTGATATCAGTTTTTTCTCTAAGAATCTGCAGAATTCTCCTGGCGGAGAGCTTGTCTGGCTGGCCAACAGCAACAACCCTGTCATTCACCACCAGGGCGGGCAGGGTGCGTAGCGCCAGTTTCTCAACCAGCGTCTGGCCTTCTTCGGTTTCTGAATCAGCAACCGCCAGTGACAGGCCCTGTTCCTCGCATATCTTTTGCCATATATTTTCTGTGGCTTGCGACTGCTCTGTTCTTCCCATTATGATAAGTTGTATTTTCACATGCGTCCTTTGCGGGTATAAAAAAGAGTGAGTCCAGTTTGACTGTCTATCCCAAGCCTATTTTTATTTGTCTGCAAGGGTGTAGTCGTTGACCAAAGTCAACTGTGGCTAAGTTTGTTTATTCCGGTTGCTTTTATCCCGTTTTTCACTAAATATTACGTTTTGTGAAAATAATGTCCGAACAATTAAGTCGGTTTAGCGAGGAGAAGGTCTGTTGCTGGAATCAAAAGCACCCTGTTTATCGGGGATGACATTATGAAGTCGGAACAGGTGCTTGCTGCACAATTAAAAGAAATTTACCTGTTTGAAATGCTGGATGAGCGCCAGATGGCGAAGATGTTGCAAACATCGACGTCGATTAGTCTGGCCGCACGGGAAAACCTGTTCGAGGCCGGGCAGCCGGCGCAGCGCTTTTATCTGCTGAAGTCCGGGCAGGTTAAGCTGTACTGTATTTCGGCTGATGGGGATGAAAAGGTCATGGAAATTATTTTTCCCTCCCAGACATTTGCCGAAGCGATTATTTTCATGCAGCGACAGGTTTATCCGCTCAGTGCAGAGGCGATCAGTAAAAGTGAATTGATCAGTTTCAGTATGCAAACTTTCAGAGAGATTCTGGAACAGTCCCACGAAACCTGCTTTCATCTGATGGCCATTATGAGTCGGCGGCTGCATTCGCGAATTGACGAGATTAATAACCTGACCCTGCACAATGCCACCTATCGTCTGGTTACCTTCCTGCTGGATCAATTACCCTCTGAAGCCGTGGAACTGTCGGAAATTCATCTGGTCACGCCAAAGAGTGTGGTCGCCTCCCGGCTGGCTATTCAGCCGGAAACATTTTCCCGGATTTTGACCCGACTGTTCCGCAAGGGATTAATTGACGTTCATGGCAATAATATCACCCTGCTGGATGTCGCGGGTCTTCGGGATCTTCTTTAGAGCACGGCGAGTAAACGGGTTCAGGTCGGTGCTCGCCACAGTTCGTGGCTGACGAACAGCATAATGGTGAAGAGCATGAGCGCCCCACCCTGATGAGCGGCGGCCAGCGGCACAGGAACATGCAACAGTAGCGTTGAAATCCCAAGGCCAAGCTGGACGACCAGCATTGCCAGTAGCAGATGCACCCCAACCCTTGCCCTGACCGGGATATTCTGACGGGTGGCGGTCAGCCAGAACAGGGGCACAATGATAAACAGCATGGTCGCCATGACGCGATGGTCAAACTGGACGGTCGCCATATTCTCAAAGAAATTTTTCCAGACCGGCGAGAGGGCGAAAATGCTCTCGGGTATCAGCCGCCCGCCCATCAATGGAAAGGTGTTAAAAACATAACCGGCTTTGAGTCCTGCGACAAAGCCACCGGAAAGGACGGTGATGAAAATGAACAGGGTGAGCAGCACCGAGAACCGCTTCAGCTTTCCCGGTGAGGTTTCGATGTAGCTGTCCTGGCGTGAGAAAAACAGATCCAGTGCGGCCCAGAAAATATAGGCATAGACAATAAAGGCCAGGGCCAGGTGGGCGGTTAGCCGGTACTGGCTGACGTGGGGATCCTGCACCAGGCCGCTTTTTACCATGTACCATCCCATCAGCCCCTGCAGGCCGCCGAGTATGAACATGCCGACCAGTTTGGGGATCAGGGATTTTCTAACCTTGCCGGTGATAATGAAATAGATCAGAGGGATAATGAATATAACCCCGATAGCACGCCCCAGCAGACGATGAGAATATTCGAACCAGAAGATGGACTTGAATTCCTCCAGATTCATGCTGTAATTATTTATCAGATATTCGGGAAATTGCTGGTACAGAAGAAACGTTTCCTGCCACTCCGAGTGGCTGAGGGGGGGCAGGACACCCATCAGGGGTTCCCATTCAACCATGGAAAGGCCGGAGCCGGTCAGACGGGTGACGCCGCCGAGTACGACCATGGCGAAAATGGCGGCGCAGCAGATAAAAAGCCAGATGGCGATAGCTTTTTGATTGTTATTCGATAATGTCATGGCCTGCTTTAGCTCCCGGTGGCGTGTTGCACATAAAACGTTCAAAATATTATCAGATGGAACAGGTATTGGAAACCTGACTGTTTTGAGGCGGTTGCGAACGGAGCATCAAAGAATAAAAAGGGGATCGGCGTCATTTTATTTTGTTGCTCAATACTTAAAAACAAAAATGCAAATTGACGAATTAAATGCCCCTACTTTTTTGTATTAATTCTTAACATTTCAGTTCTCGAGCATGACGGGGAAGAACGTTCTCCGATTAAAAAAATCAGGTATTAGGGTCGCAAATTGATTTAGGTCAAAGTTGGCGGCGTAATTACAGTATGTAATACCGCCAAAGTTTTTAAATTCTGGATGGCCAGGCAGGCTAAAGATTTGCCGGACATCCGCAAATTATAAATAACAAGCACATCGTCGTGTTGCTGACACTGACCAACAGGAGCTATTACCATGTCAAATAATGATGAAGATGAACGTATCCCCGCGATGCAATCCTTAATCGATAATCCCTTCCTGCTGTTGTTTATCGGGGTGGTGATGCCGACGGTTTTCTACATTATCTGGGGAATTATGGAAATCGTCACCTTACCTGTCGCGCCATAACCAACACTGGTTTTTTTTGAGGAGGATTAGCTATGACTTCATTTTTACCGCCTGCCGAGCGAATTTGGTGGAATGAGCCTGTCGGGCGCCAGGAACTCATCTGGATTGGCATTGCCCTGACCTGGTGTTTGATCATGTTTGCCATGATGCCTATCTGGCATGTCTATGGTAAGCAAAACCTTTCCACCGAGGCCTACCAGACTACGCCTGCGGCGTATGGAGCCAGGGTGCAGGAAATGATTGACAAATACACGGTGCGCGAGGAAGCCGGTATCCCGGTTGTGCATCCCCCTGCCGGCAGCGATGTCTATATGCTGGGGCGTCTGTGGCAGTGGTGGCCGATTCTGGAACTGGAGAAAGACAAGAGTTATCGCTTCCATCTGTCCTCAATGGATTATCAGCACGGTTTCTCCCTGCAGCCTGTCAATATCAATTTGCAGGTGGTGCCAGGCTATGAAATGGTCATCAATATGACGCCTGATCAGGCCGGTGAGTACGGGGTGGTTTGTAATGAATATTGTGGTATTGGTCACCATACCATGGTGGGCAAGATCTACGTGGAGGATAAATAATCATGTCTTCATTTCGTCTATGTCCCGATTCGGGATTCTATTTTAACCGTGATGCAGAACGTCTGATGAAAGTGAATGCGGTTGCCGGCGTCGTTGCACTGTTGGTTGCTGGTATTCTCGCACTTGGGGTTGTGCTCACTCGTTGGCAGGAAGTGCATCTGCTTCCTGCTGACCTGTTTTATCAGGTTCTGACTGCACATGGCATCAATGCCCTGATTTTCTGGGTCATCTTTTTTGAAATGGCGATTCTGCATTTTGCTTCGACAACCCTGTTGCGTTGCCGACTGGCGACGCCGGGCTGGGCATGGGCAGGATTTTTCCTCATGCTGATCGGCGCAATCATGAATAATGTTGCCGTGTTTCAGGGTAATTCGAGCGTCATGATGACCTCTTATGTGCCCATGCAGGCGGCACCGCATTTCTATCTGGGGCTAATCCTGTTTGCCGTGGGGGCGCTGGTGCAGGTTTTCGTCTTTTTCGGCACCCTGGTTATCGCACACCAGGAAAAGACCTATGAAGGTTCTGTTCCGCTGGTTACTTTCGGCGCCATCACGGCGGCGATTATTGCCGTTTTCACCATTGCCAGTGGCGCTATCATTCTGGTTCCCACCTTTCTCTGGTCAATTGGCTACATCAACCATATCGATGCGGAAATGTACCGTGTTATCTGGTGGGCGTTGGGTCATTCTTCCCAGCAGATTAACGTCGCAGCCCATGTGGCGATATGGTATCTGATCGCGGGTATTCTTTTCGGTGCGCGACCCATGTCGGAAAAGGTCAGTCGTTTTGCCTACCTGCTCTACATCGCGTTTCTGCAGCTGGCCAGTGCGCATCACATCCTGGTGGATCCGGGCATTAGCACCGAATGGAAGATCTTCAATACCAGTTACGCCATGTATCTTGCTGTGCTGGCCAGTATGATCCACGGTTTGACTGTACCGGGTTCGATCGAGGTTGCTCAGCGTCAGAAGGGACTGACCAAGGGATTGTTTGAATGGTTGCGTAAGGCACCCTGGGGCAATCCGGTGTTCTCCGGCATGTTTATTTCACTGGTTACTTTCGGCTTCCTCGGCGGTATTACCGGGGTGGTCATGGGTACTGAGCAGATCAACCTGATTATCCATAATACGATCTACGTGCCTGCGCATTTCCATGCCACTGTGGTTACAGGTACAACCCTGGCGTTCATGGCGCTGACTTATTTGCTGATCCCGGTATTGTTCCGTCGGCAGATGATTCTCCCCTGGCTGGCCAAACTGCAACCCTATATATTTGGCGGTGGCATGGTGATATTGATTCTGTTTTTTCTGGGAGCAGGAACACTCGGGGTTTCACGTCGTCACTGGGATATGGACTTCACCGGCGCCATGCTTGGGTTTGAATATCCCGGAATGGCGTATACCATGATGGCGATAGGAGCGATCGGCGGCGTGCTGGCCATTGTAGGCGGCGGGGCCTTCCTGCTGATTACCGTGGGTTCGTTGCTGTTTGGCAAGAAACTGGAATCGTCCGCCGGCTTCCTCGAGTGTTTCACCGGCAAGGCGCTGGCGGCATCGATTTATAATGTTGATAAGCCTGAAAAACTGGCCAGGGCAGCGAAGCTGGAAGATCAGCACCATGCTGCCGGCGGCTCCGGCTTCGAGGCGCCGGGAACCTTTGTTCTGGCGCTCCTGCTGCTGGTGACCTTTGTTGTTTACTACTTCATCAACTGGAAGTATCTGTCCTCGGTCTGGCCGATGGGCAGTTAGCAGCTGGAGCAGGCCGGACGGTGTAATAACACTGTCCGGCCTGATAATAATATTTATCTCCTGAGTTGTAGTATCTGAGCAGTTTAAAGCAACGCGACAAAGACAAAGGCTAAAATGGTCAGGCAACTTATTAATCTTTTCAAAATCCGCATCGGGGTCATCATGACCATTACGGCTGTGGTCGCAATGGTTGTCACCCCGGGCGCTTCTGTTCCCGCGTGGCAGGTGGCGGTGCTGGCCCTGACCATACTCATGGCATCCAGCAGTGCGGGCGCATTTAATCAGTATTATGAGCGTGATTATGACGGACTCATGACGCGCACAAAAGATCGCCCTTTTGTCACCGGTGAATTTTCCAGCAGTAACCCCATCTGGCTGTCAATAATATTATTGCTGCTCGTAGTTAGCATCGCAGCGGCGGCCTATACGCTCAATGGTGTGGCGGCTCTGTTTATTTTCCTGGGCGCTTTTTTCTATGCCATTGTTTACACCGTGTGGTTAAAACGGCGAACCTGGATCAATATCATTATTGGTGGCGCATCAGGAAGTTTTGCCGTGCTCGCGGGCGCGGCTGTGGTTGATCCGAATTTGGGGCCTGTCCCCATCATTCTGGCGATGGTGCTGTTTCTCTGGACGCCGCCGCATTTCTGGAGTCTGGCAATTGCCAAGCACAAGGATTACGCGGCTGCCGGTGTGCCTATGCTGCCGGTTGTTAAGGGTGACAGGGCGGCGGCAAAGGCGGTGCTCTGGAATGCCATACTCCTGGCCAGTGTCTCGGTTCTACCCTTTTTTTACGGCCTTGGCTGGCTCTACCTTGCCGGTGCGCTTCTGGGCGGCGGTTATTTTGTTTACCGGAGTATTCTGCTGGTTCGAGATACGACGCCCCGAATGGCCATGCGCAACTTCTTCGCCTCACTGGTGCAACTGGTTAGCCTGCTGTTTTTTGCGGTTTTTGATGTAGTAGCCCTATGACGGGAGGCTGGTTGATGCCGTTTGCCGCCCCAAATCTATGGTTCATGAAGTCCGGCATCTGCCCGGTTTTTTTCGCCGCCCTGTTTGCATGGCTGGCGCTGTTCGCGGATGTGAATGCCGAAAATGCAGCCCAGAAAAAATCCATCCAGACCTTCCAGTACAAGTCAGCCCTGCAGGCCAGTCAGGATGCCATAGGGCGGACTCTGGGGCATTTCTCGCTGACGGATGATCACGGCAGGGCGGTATCCACACAGGCGCTACTGGGCAAACCCATTGTCATCAGCATGGTTTACACCAGTTGTTACAAGACCTGCCCCATGACTATACGCCATCTTGCAAAAGTGGTGGAGAAGGCGCGAGAAACATTGGGCAATGACAGTTTTTCCGTGCTGGCGATCGGTTTTGATTCTCAATATGATACGCCACAGGCAATGCAGCATTTTGCCCGTAAACAGGGAATAGAAAACAGCGGCTGGTATTTGCTCAGTGCAGACAGTGAGACCATTGCCGCCCTGTCGAAGCAGTTGGGGTTTGTTTTCTTTGCCTCGCCCAATGGCTTTGATCATGTGGTGCAGGCGACGGTGGTTGATGCGAGCGGGAAGATTTATCGCCAGGTTTATGGCGAGGTTTTTGATACTCAGTTGCTGATTGAACCGCTGATGGAACTGGTTCTCGGGCACCCCAAAACCAATCAGGGCTTTTTTGCCACGCTGGTGGACAATGTGCGTCTTTTCTGCACCACCTACGATCCCTATACCGATAGCTATCAGTTCGATTATTCTCTTTTCATCGGAATGTTTATTGGCCTGATTATAATCATCTTTACGATAGTCTTCATCGTGCGTGAATACCGCTACAGTAAACAGCCTCCGACTGTTTGATAAAGGTCAAATACAGTTAGCGCGCCAGCGACTAAAATCCATACTATTCTGCTATGGAATAGACCTTAAATTCGTCATCTCAGAGGACACAGATTTTGAGTTACATCAATCCGGTTAAGCGGGGCTATCTGGCGCTTGAGAACTGGTTTAATATTTCCTTCGGGCACGACTGGAATCCGCTGTATCATCTGGGAACACTGTCCTTTTTCTTTTTCTGGATTATCTTTGTCAGCGGGCTGTATCTGTTCGTCTTTTTTGATACCAGCCTTTCCGGTGCCTATGCGTCGGTTGAGTATATGACCCATGATCAGTGGTATGCCGCCGGTGTCATGCGCAGTCTGCATCGTTACACCTCTGATGCGGTGATAGTGACAATTATTCTGCATATGTTCAGGGAATTTTCCCTCGATCGTTACCGGGGATTTCGCTGGTTTTCCTGGCTGACCGGGGTGCCGAACCTGTGGTTTGTCGTGACCCTGGGGATTACTGGCTACTGGCTGGTGTGGGACGAACTGGCGCTCTATGTGGCGCTCAAATCCTCCCAGTTGATGGATGCCTTACCCTTTCTGCCGGCCTCCATGTCGCGAAATTTCCTCGAAAGTCAGATCAACGATCGTTTTTTTACCCTGATGGGTTTCCTGCACCTGCTGGGTCAGCCTGTGATCCTGTTTTTTGCGCTGTGGATTCATGTGAAGCGCCTTTCTGATGTGTCCATTATCGCACCCCGTGGGCTCGCCGTGGGTAGTTTTCTGGCCCTGTTGATCCTGTCGCTGATAGCCCCGGCCGTCAGTCATGAAGCGGCGGATCTTGCCAAAACGCCGGCGGTGCTGAATTTCGACTGGTTTTATCTCAATATCTACCCGCTGCTGGATCAATGGACGTCGGGGCAGGTCTGGGTTCTGACTCTGAGTATCACCACGTTTCTGATGCTGATGCCCTGGCTACCGCCGAAAAAGACAGGACCGGCCGCTGTGGTTCACCTGGATGAGTGTAATGGTTGCGAGCAATGCGCCCGGGACTGTCCCTTCGACGCCATTAACGTGCAGCAGAGGACGGATGGCGCACGCTGGGAGCATGAGGTGGTGGTGCTCGATCACCTGTGCGCGGCCTGCGGTATCTGCGTGGGTTCCTGCCATTCCTCCAATCCGTTCCGGCATGCGAAAAAAGAACTGGTGACCGGCATCGACATGCCGCAGATGCCGATCAATGACATTCGGGATCACGTTGACGCCGCACTCGCGCAGCTTAAAGGCGAAAACAGGGTGATCATATTTGGTTGTGACAACGCGCTGGATTTCTCCGGCCTCGAGTCCTCCAACATTGCGGTTATCAGTTATTTTTGTGCCGGCATGATTCCGCCAACGATGATCGAATATGCGCTGAAGCACGGTGCGGATGGTGTTTTTGTTACCGGCTGCCGTACGGGTGACTGCTATTATCGTCATGGCAACCGCTGGTTCGACGAGCGCTTTGAGGGCAGGCGCCAGCCTGGTTTGCGCAAGCGGGCAGATCGCCGCCGTATCGGTATTTTCAGGGCGGCGGAAACGGATTGCAAAAAACTGCGCAAGGCGCTGGCCCATTTTCAGGCTGGGCTGGCGCAATTAAAGCAGGAGCATCTCGCAACGGGTGAGGCTGAGCATGAATAAGGTTTTGCGGATACCGCTGCAGATTTTCAATTACGCTGTGTTCATGGGGCTGGTGTGGTATTTTTCTATTTATCCACCTTATCATCAGCTTGAAGAAAACCAGGCCATGATTACGTTTACGCTCGGGCATGTGGGCAAGCAGGTGAAAAAATGCAGGAAGTTGAGCCAGGAAGAATTGCTCAAGTTGCCCCCCAACATGCGCGCCCCGATGGATTGCCCGCGTGAACGTTCCCCGATTACGATGGAGTTGCAGCTGGATGGAAAAGTAATTTTCAACAAAACAGCCGCGCCACTCGGGCTATTCAAGGATCAGGGCGTTGATATCTATCAGAATATCAAGGTGCCGGTCGGTGATCATCGCCTGCTGGTCTGGATTAATGATGACATCAATGTAGATGGGCCGATATATATGCAGGAACAGGCGATTAGCCTCAAACCGGAGCAGCATATGATTATTGAGTTCAATTCCGAAACTGGCCGTTTCAGGATTAAATAGGTGGGACAGGCCGCAGCTTGACAGCTGCCTGTATCACGATTAAGTTCAATCCCATTTCCCTGCCCGGTACAGGTCCCAGCCTGAAATATCAGGCGACTAATCTTCGGCGCGAGACAGCATGAAAACAGAATCCCCCCCCAATGCATTGATAGACGGTTTTTCACTGGCTGTGCCTGAAGATCGCGCCAACACGCTGATCAGCACGGGCTGGCTGATGCTGGCGGTGGGTTCGCTGCTGGTGGCCGGGCTGTTTACTATTCTGCTGGTGCTTTCCAGAACGCCGTATATCCAGGACATTATTCCCTGGGTTGATTTTTTTCATACCGCCCTGGTTGTGCATGTGGATCTGACCGTGCTGGTCTGGTTCCTTGGTTATGCCGGTATGTTCTGGAGTCTTAACAGCACTTCAGGCTGCACCACCTGCGGCTGGCTGGGGCTGTGGCTGGCCATTGCCGGTTCCTGCATCATCGTTATTTCCCCTTTCCTGGGCGCGGCCGAACCGTTGATGAACAACTATGTGCCAGTGCTGCGGGATCCGATTTTTTTCACGGGGCTGGGCATGTTCGGTATCGGCTTCAGCATTACGGTGCTGCGGGGGCTGGTATTTTCCCGTCCTATCGGTGCCACGATCAGTGGCGCAGGCGCGGTTCGTTTTGGTTTGTATACGGCCCTGATTGCGGCGATCACCGCTGTTTTTGCATTGCTGGCATCCTGGTACGGGATACCGGAGAGCATCACGGGGGAACACTATTATGAACTTCTTTTCTGGGGCGCCGGACATACCCTGCAATTTGTGCATATCCAGCTGATGCTGGTCGCCTGGCTGTGCCTGGCGACAATTGCCGGTTTTATGCCCCGGCTTACACCCCGGGTGGCGTTGGTTCTGTTTGCCATCGGTATTCTGCCTGTCGTATTCACTCCGATTGTTTATATGGCGTTTGCCGTGGACAGCGGCGATCACCTGCAGGCGATCACCTGGCTGATGCAGTATGGCGGAGGACTGGCGGCCCTGCCGTTTGGCCTGATCATTATCTATAGCCTGCTAACAGGCGGCAACAGGCCGACAGCCAGTGCAGAAGGCAATGCGCTTTTGAGTTCGATTCTGCTGTTTGGCGTCGGTGGCGTTATCGGTTTTATGATCAGCGGCAGCAATGTCACTGTGCCCGCCCATTATCATGGTTCGATCGTTGCGGTAACGCTTGCGTTCATGGGTATCACCTACCACTTGTTGCCGCGTCTGGGTTTCAGGAAACCTGTGGGCAGAATGGTTCGGCTACAGCCTGTTATTTATGCCGTCGGTCAGCTGATGCACGTTACCGGGCTGGCCTGGTCGGGTGGCTATGGCGTACAGCGCAAAACAGCCGGTGCGGCTCAGGGTCTGGATGCGATTGAAAAAGTGGCGGGCATGGGACTGATGGGACTGGGCGGGCTGATCGCCATTATCGGCGGGATTATCTTCCTGGTTATCGTAATCAAATCAATGCGGCCTGCATAAAGCATGTTATTTCGGGACCGTGTCGAACTGGGCGGGCGCGTCTTTTTCCGTGCTGATAGCCGCGTCCTGTTTTTGATAGAAAGCGCTGATCAGTGAGAACGAGGTGACTGAGAGGATCAGGATAATCACAAAAAACACCAGCGAGCGGTAGGGCAGGCGTTGACCACGATAGATTTCTATTCGGTTCAGTATCCAGTCCGATACCAGGTAGAGCAGGACTGCAGCAACAGTGTAATAGATTATTTCCATTGTTAGCACCTTGGTTAAGTTAAACGCTGATATTCACCATTTTCCGTTGTTCAGGAAACGGCTTCAGGATTATGTCGGGGGATAAATATGAAACGCCATGATATAGATCATAACCCCGGTTACAGAAACATACAGCCACACCGGCAGGGTTCTGCGCGCCAGCCACCGGTGTCGTTCCGGCTGCCTGCGGATGATGCGCCAGACGGTCATTAGCACCAGTGGAACCGTCAGCGCCGCGAGCACGACATGCGAGACGAGAATAGTGAAATAGAACGAACGGATGATGCCCTGACCGGCAAAGGCGATGTTGCCTACCTGCGAATGGTAATACAGATAGGAGACAGTGAAAAGGCAGGAGAAAAACAGTGCTGAGCTCATGCAGAAGCGGTGCGCGTTTCGGTTCTTTCTGCGGATAAAAAAGTAACCGCAGCAAAGCAGCAGCGCCGAAAGCGTGTTGAGTCCAGCCTGCAGCGGAGGCAGAAAAGAGATTATGTCCATGAGTGAATAGTTTCAGGGAAACAGGGGTTACATTTTCTTGATTAGAAGATACTGGGAAACAAGCGTTCTGGCCTGATGCGGTGGTGAAAAGGTAGCGATCAGGTTTGCCTGTGGATCAACCAGGAAAATAGAACTGGTGTGGGAAACGAGGTAATTGCCATCCGCCTGCTTTTCCTCCAGTACATAGCCGGCGGAAAACTGGCGGGCAAATTTATCGATTGCTTCCTTGCTACCGGTGAGGCCGATAAAGCGCTGGTTGAAATAATGTATATATTCGGCCAGTTTTTCAGGGCGGTCGCGTTCTGGATCGACAGAGACGAAAACCACCTGTAGATCAGTGCGTGCGCCGGGAATAGTGCCGAGTTTTTTATATACCTGGTTGAGCGTGGCCAGCGTGGTCGGACAGATATCCGGGCAGGACATATAGCCAAAAAACAGCAGGGTTCTTTTGCCCTTCAGTTGCGCCATGGCAAAAGGTTTTCCATCCTGATCGGTGAGAGTGAAAGGTTTCAGTACAGTGGGCTGGAAGCGCAATACCGCCTGCAGCTCGGGCGGCATGTCTCTGGATGACCACAAATTGAAAAATACAAGGGATACGAGCAGCAGGATAGATAAAATAAAAAACCAGAAGGCTTTGCTGGTAGTAATTTTTTTCACGCTCATTTAATCAGGTGTCCTTATTTCTTTTTTTCATACGCCACTGGCCTGTGGCCCACCAGGCGAAGGAAAACATCATAATAACGTTCAGGGCAATGCCAATCTTGAAAAAAGTCGACAGTTTTCTTTCGCGCGGTTGTGGGCGGAGAACATTTTTCTGCGGATTGGCGCTGGAGTTGGGTAAAATTTTTGCATCTGTTGGTACGGGATGCGGGCTGGCGAAGAGGGTATTGGCCGGGCTGAACAGGAGGCAGCTCAGGGCCAGGAAAAAGGGCAAAATCCAGCTGTTTTTGGAAAATTTTCGCATAACCTTGGGCATCAGCAAGCTTGAAATGTCAGTCATCACCAGTGAAGGTGTCCACGGCCGGATTGTCGGTGCTGTTCAGTCATGCCAGTATAGCACAGGCATTTCTCTGCTTCATAAGTGAGCATATTTTATACGCCAGCATATTGCTGGCGCAGGTATCAATCCCAGTGCTATTCTATGCCAATAGAATGTTAGTCGATACAATTCGAGGTCAATAAAGATGAAGGCTACCGCTGTTTTTCCGCTACTGTTTGCTGCTGTCGTATCCATGCTGTTTCCGGGGTTCGCGTTTTCGCAGCAGGAAAAGGGAGATGTAATCGTGTATTCGGGATATTTTTCGCGCCAGGGAAATAACGGTAAAATGGCTGAAATCTCCGGTAATAGTCATTATGTGAAATTTTATCCTAACAACAGGATTATACGACTCTTTATCCCCTATCCGTATTCGAAGCAGGTCACACCGGAGGTGATAAAAAAGGTTTTTAATGTGGTCAACAGGGAGACGACGGGCAGCGCCTATATCCGAGATACCTTCGGCCTGCTGGAGAAACCCGTTGTTGCGCACCTGGACGTTATCCGCAGAGTGGATGGGCAGGTTATGTTTGATTGTGGTGACTCGACCCCCTGCACGATAGAATTTCCGAATGATTCAATGCAAGTGGTAAAAAGAGGTGTGGTCAAGGACCATGTCATAAAATATGAGCACATAAAGGATTGAAGGCTCTGTTGGCCGGGGTTCCTGTCCTGATTGGCAACAGTCCGGTTATCTGGAGGCAATGATTTTGTTGTTGAGAGCAGGTTTATTATTCTTTGAGTGAACATTATTTATCATCATGTCAGGGCTGCGGAAATAAAAATATCCTGCCTGCAGCAGGCGTGGCAGGCTGGAAAATAATCGTTGCAAACGCGTTAATGTAAAAGGGGGAATATCATGTCAGCAGTCAGTGTTGAAGAGTGGATGCTTGCATCGGATGAAGAAAGAGCGCGTATCCACAAAAGCTGGGATATTGGCAAGGGCGAGGGGCGGGATATCGCCAGCAGGGTTGCCAGCCTGTTCAGCAAGGAGTGCATCTACAATATTTCCGAGGTGGATATTCTTGACAGAGATGGAGAGTGGTTTATCCATGCCTATGTGGTTGTCGATGACTATGACAATCTCAAAGATCGCACGAATGTCGAGTTTCTGGGCTTCAGGGTTATTTTCAACAGCATGAACGATTATCCGGGCTAAGACGGCTGTCGTTGCAGCAGCCTCCGGGTCCTTCGACCGGGTTGTTTATTTCTGCTTTGCTGAGCGCCCTCCTGGCGTTGTTTGTGGCTTTTCCCTTCTGGAAAGGCTTTTTGGCACCAGTATTGATATGGCCTTGTTTTTAGTCCAGTTTCATGGCCATCCTTAATCTCTTATGGGTTAAATTCCCCGCTGCTTGCGGTGAAAACCGGTAGGAGCGGGCTTGCCCGCGAATAGTTTGAGGTTCATCCACCGCTTTCGCGAGCAAGCTCGCTCCTGCGATTGAATACCCCGCCCGCGCTTGCGGCGGGGTTGTTTATTTCCCTGCATGCAGGCCCAGACATTACCTGAATGTTATATTCGGGGCAGGGGAAAGATCATCGCTATCTCCTGTGCTTCTCCGTGATTTTTTCCAGCATCCGCCGGACGGCCACGTTAGATTTATGCCGTGAGCGGGTCTGAGCGGTTGTGATTTATCCGCTATCCAGGCTGGTCAGGAAAAAATATTTCATTGTCTGGCGAATGGACTATATTGTATTAGAGTTGTTACCAACAGGTCAGAAAATAATAGCTGCGCTGAATATATCCAGGTTTTTTCCGAATGACTGGTTTGTTCTGAAGAGGGAATAATTTTCTTATATGTTTAATCTTTGTTGCCTGCTTGATGTACATCAAGGATGGCCTGTCGGGCTTGGGGATAAATTTAGATTGAGATAATTCACCAGGAGGGATGTAACCATGAAAAGCAAGATTTTGTATAAAATGGGTGGCCTAGCGATAGCGCTGTCACTTTCCGTCGGCGCTGCGTGGGCAGCCACCCCCAAGGCGCCTCCAATTACCGCTGATGAGTTCAAGCAGGCCAAACAGATTTTCTTCGAGCGTTGCGCCGGTTGCCATGGTGTGTTGCGCAAGGGCGCGACGGGTAAACCGCTGACGCCGGATCTTACGTTGGTCAAGGGGCTGGATTATCTGAAAGCCTTTATCACCTACGGCTCACCGGCCGGGATGCCTAACTGGAATGACACGCTGTCGGAAAAGCAAATCGACATGATGGCCCGTTATCTGCAGCATGAGCCACCGGTGCCGCCGGAATTTGGCCTGAAGGAGATGGAAGCCACCTGGAAGGTGATTGTTCCCGTGAACAAGCGCCCCAAAAAGAAGATGAACAACTATAATCTGAAGAATCTCTTTTCCGTCACCCTGCGTGATACCGGCGAGGTTGCGCTTATTGATGGCGACAGCAAGAAGATCATCGACGTGATCACAACCGGTTATGCTGTGCATATTTCCCGCCTGTCCAACTCGGGCCGTTATCTGTTTGTCATCGGTCGTGATGCAAAGGTCAACCTCATCGACCTGTGGATGAAAAAGCCGGGCAACGTGGCTGAAATCAAGGTTGGTATGGAAGCCCGTTCAGTGGAAACGTCCAAATACAAGGGTTATGAGGACAAGTACGCAATTGCCGGTTCCTACTGGCCACCACAGTTCGTGATTATGGACGGCGATACGCTGAAACCATTGAAGATCGTCTCAACCCGCGGCATGACTGTGGATACTCAGGAATATCACCCTGAACCCCGAGTTGCCGCAATTATCGCCTCGCACCAGCATCCGGAATTTATCGTTAATGTGAAGGAAACCGGCAAGGTGCTGATGGTGGACTACAGCGATATCAAAAACCTCAAAATCACCAGCATTGACGCTGCGCGCTTCCTGCATGACGGTGGTTGGGATTCGACTCACCGGTATTTCATGTCTGCGGCTAACAAGTCCAACAAGATTGCGGTCATAGATTCCAAGACCGACAAGCTGGCAGCACTGGTAGATGTGGGCAAGATTCCCCATCCGGGGCGCGGTGCCAACTTCAGGGATCCGAAATACGGCCCGGTCTGGGCGACCAGTCATCTGGGTGACGATACCGTTGCTGTGATTGGTACCGACCCGGTTAAGCACAGGAAACACGCCTGGAAGGTGGTGCGGACACTGAAAGGCCAGGGTGGTGGTTCGCTGTTCATCAAGACCCATCCCAAGTCCACGCATCTTTATGTGGATACCACGCTTAATCCGGATGTAAAACTCAGCCAGTCTATAGCCGTGTTTGATCTGAAAAACCTGGATAAACCCTATAAAGTTCTGCCGATTGGAAAATGGGCGAATCTGGGTAAAGGCGCGAAACGTGTCGTGCAGCCGGAATTCAACAAGGCAGGCAACGAAGTCTGGTTCTCGGTCTGGAGCGGTACCAAGGAGAAATCCGCCATTGTTATCGTGGATGACAAGACGCTGAAGCTGAAAAAGGTGATCAAGGACAAACGTCTGATTACCCCAACCGGCAAGTTCAACGTTTATAACACCATGCACGACATTTACTAAACGTAGACAGGCAGGCGGGGTTTATCCCCGCCTGTATTTTTAATTGCTAAAAAATACAGGATAACTGACCCGGATGTTTTCACCGGTTTTTCCTCCTGGTTTGTGGCCGTCCTCACTGTCAGATGTAATTTGTGAGAACATGCCGGTCAGTTATTATTTGCTTTAGCCATCATACACAAAACAGGACCCATGCCATGAAGTCAAAAGCATGTGTTTACCTGCTGGGAACCGGTCCCGGTGATCCCGATTTGCTCACAGTCAAGGCGCTGCGTCTTATACAACAGGCGGATGTGGTGGTCTATGATCGCCTGGTCTCCGATGACATTCTGCAGTTAATTCCCGCCGGCACGACTCGGATCTATGTCGGCAAGCGTTCGGGCCAACATACCCTGGCGCAGGATGAAATCAATGCCCTGCTGGTCAATCTTGCTGAAACAGAACGTGCCATTGTCAGGCTCAAAGGCGGCGATCCTTTTATTTTTGGCCGAGGCAGTGAGGAAGCCTGGTATCTGGCAAAGCAGGGTGTGCGCTTTGAAGTCATACCGGGGATTACTGCCGCTTCGGCCTGCACCAGTTATGCCGGGATTCCGCTGACCCATCGCGGCCTGGCCAATAGTGTGCAGTTTGTCAGTGGTCATGCCCAGAATAATCAACCTCTGGATCTTGACTGGGCGAGTCTGGCGGACGAGAACAGGACGCTGGTTATTTACATGGGGGTGGCGAACATCGGCTATATCAGCCGGCAGCTTATTTATGCCGGCCTGCCGGCCAACAGTCCGGCGGCGGCGATTGAAAATGGTGCAAGCCGGCGTCAACGTTGCCTGATCTGCGAATTATCGCAGCTGCAGCAGCGGGTGACGGAGGAAGATCTAAAAGCGCCGGTTGTCTTTGTTATTGGCCGGGTGGTTAGTCTGGCCTCCGAGCTGGAATGGTTTGAGCATGGACTCGTGATTGATAATGAGAGTGAACTGCATGCACAGCATTATCCGTCCTGATCTCCTGCTCGTAGTTCTGCTGCTGTCGGTATTTTCCGTGCAGGCGGAGATTGACCACGCCCGCAGGACAGAACTGATCGAACTTTTAAAACAGGACTGTGGTTCCTGCCATGGCATGACCCTGAAGGGGGGGCTGGGACCGGCGCTAACGCCGATGGCCCTGAGGGGTAAAACGCCACAGATGCTGGTGGATACCATTTTATATGGCCGTCCGGGTACGCCTATGCCGCCATGGTCGAAGTTTTTAGCGCCGGAAGAAGCTCGCTGGCTGGTCGACAGGCTCTACACCGGGATTGAAAATAATGAATAAGGTGAAAAAAGGAATTCGCATCGGACTCCTGTTCGTGTTTGCTTCGCTACTGTTTGCCTGCACGGGCATGACGCTGCGGGGTACGGGTGATCTGGCCGTCATCATCGAGCGGGCCAGCGGCAGTGTGCTGATTGTTGATACCACAAAGCGGATATCACTTGCACGGGTGGACGGGCTGGGCGACCTGTCGCATGCTTCGGTGGTCTTTTCACGGGATGAACGTTTTGCCTATGTATTTGGCCGAGATGGTGGGCTAAGCAAGGTGGACATCCTGGAACAGAAGCTGGTGAAACGAATCGTGCAGTCGGGTAATAGCATCGGCGGCGCCATTTCTCAGGATGGACGGCTGGTGGCGGTTTCCAATTATGAGCCGGGCGGGGTGCGGGTATTCGATGCAAACACGTTGGGACTAGTGGCGGATATTCCTGCGCGTGGTGCTGATGGTAATTTATCCAGGGTCGTTGGGCTGGTGGATGCACCGGGACAGCGTTTTGTTTTCAGTCTTTATGATGCCGGGGAAATCTGGATTGCAGATTTCAGCGAGGGCATGGAGCCCGCGATCAAGAAATTCCACAAGGCAGGCAAACAGCCCTATGACGGTCTTATTACCTCGGATGGGCGTTACTATATTGCCGGCCTGTTTGGTGAGGACGGGCTGGCGCTGCTGGATCTGTGGCGGCCACAGGCCGGGGTGAAACGCATTCTCGATCACTACGGCAAGGGCTGGCGGCGTATGCCGGTGTACAAGATGCCGCATCTGGAAGGCTGGGCGGTTGCCGATCAGTATGTCTTTTTGCCCGCTGTGGGAATGAATGAAGTCCTCGTCGTTCGGCGGCGTGACTGGAAGGAAGTCACGCGTATTGCGGTGCATGGTCAGCCGGTGTTTGTCATGGCGCGTCCGGATGGACGGCAGATATGGGTGAACTTCGCATTCCCGAATAATGATACGGTCGAGATCATCGACACGCTCTCGTTGAAAAAGATTCAGACCCTGAAGCCGGGCAAGGCGGTGCTGCATATGGAGTTCACCCCGCGTGGTGGGGAAGTCTGGATTTCCGCCCGTGATGACAACCGGGTAACGGTTTATGATACAAACGATTTCAGTATTCGCGCCAACTTGCCGGCGCAGAAACCCAGCGGCATTTTTATGACCAGTCGCGCGCACCGGACTGGATTGTAAGCAGGCGCATATGACAGTGGAAAGCTCGGAAAAAAATCAGCAGCGGCTGGAACATCATCTGTTGAATGATTTTCAGCATGGTCTGTCACTGAGTCCTACACCCTTTGCCGACATGGCGAATGTGCTTGGGGTGACGGAGGATGAAGTGTTAAAGACCCTGCAGCAACAACAGAATAAAGGCGTCATCAGTCGGGTCGGCGCAGTATTTCGAGCCAATGGGGTGGGTGTCAGTACCCTGGCGACCATGTCTGTTGCGGAGAAAGACGTCGAACGTGTCGCGGAAATTATTAATGCCTGCGAGGCGGTCAATCATAATTATCAGCGTGAACACCATTACAACCTGTGGTTTGTATTGATGGCGGAAAATGAGCAGATGCTGGCCGCTGTGATTGAAAATATCGAACAACTGAGTGGCTATGCAGTGATGAGTCTGCCCATGCTGGAGGATTTTCATATTGATCTGGGCTTCGATATAAAATGGACATGAAAGTGATCAAAACGAGCGTGCAGGCGGCCTGCGTCGAGCTGGATGAGCCGGACAGAAAGATCGTCGCCGGCATCCAGTCCGGGTTGCCGCTGGTGTCCCGTCCCTATGCCGAGATTGGCAAGGCTATCGGCATGCCGGAAGCCGAAGTGATTGAACGCATCCAGGGCCTGCTTGAACGCGGCCTGATCAAGCGCATGGGCGTGGTTGTCCGTCATCGTGCACTGGGTTATCGCGCCAATGCCATGGTGGTCTGGGACATTCCCGATGAGCAGGTTTCTGAGCTTGGAAAGTGCATGGGCTGTTTTGAGTTCGTGACCCTGTGTTATCGGCGGCCTCGTCGCCTGCCGGACTGGCGCTATAATCTGTTTACCATGATCCACGGGCGCAACCGTGAAGAAGTCATGGACAAGCTGGCTTTTCTCATTCGCCGCTGCCGGATTGAAAACATTGCACATGAGGTGCTGTTTTCCCGACGCTGTTTCAAGCAACGCGGCGCAATTTATCAGCCTGTGCAGGACAGGTCTGCGGATGTTTCTGAAGCATGACGCTGGATACACTGGACCGGCAGATTATTAACACCCTGCAATCAGGTTTCCCGCTCTGCGATGAACCCTATGCCGAGCTGGCCGCCGGACTGGGGGTAGATGAGCAGACCCTGTTACAGCGCCTGCAGCGGCTGCTGGATGAGCGAGTGCTGACCCGCTTTGGTCCCCTCTACCGGGCCGATCGCCTGGGCGGGGCGTTTAGTCTGGTGGCGATGAAAGTGCCCGAAGATAAGTTTGAACACGTAGCGGAAATCGTTAATCGGTTTCCTGAAGTCGCACATAACTACCAGCGGGAGCATGCCTTCAATATGTGGTTTGTGCTGGCCACGGACAGCAGGGAACGGGTCGATGAGGTCAATCGTGAAATTGAAAAACGCTGCGGCCTGCCAGTCTATAATATGCCAAAGTTAAAGGAATATTTTATTCACCTTGATTTGAAGGTGGACGAACCGGATGGCTCGTCATGACCCCGCAGGTTGCCGATGAGCTGGAGTGCAGTGGCATTGATGAGCTGGACAGGCGGATTATCATCGCGACCCAGACGGGCCTGCCGCTGGTTTCCCGACCCTACGATGTGCTTGCCAGTCAGCTGGGCATATCCGCCGGGGAACTGATGCGGCGAATGCGCCGCATGCAGGATGACGGCATTATTCGTCGCATCGGTGCGGTGCCGAATCATTATGCGCTGGGTTACCGCGCTAACGGCATGACGGTCTGGGATGTGCCGGACGATCAGATTGACAGTCTGGGCGAGAAAGTCGGCGCGCTGGAATTTGTCAGTCACTGCTACCATCGCCCGCGCAGGTTGCCGGACTGGCCCTATAATCTTTTTGCCATGGTGCACGCACACAGCCGCGAGCAGGCCTTGCAGCATGTTGCGCAGATTGCCGAACTGCTGGGTGGGGCCGACCGTGGCCACGACGTCCTGTTCAGCACCCGTATCCTGAAAAAAACCGGGATGCGACTTAAATGAGGTGAAGCATGTTCCGAATTTCTCAACATTTGCGTGAACTGGCCGAGGATCGTCTGACGCAGCCGGATCGCCAACCTCCCGGCCCGGTCGTGATCTGGAACCTGGTGCGCCGTTGTAATCTCACCTGCCGCCACTGCTATTCGATTTCCGCCGATAAAGATTTTCCCGGTGAGTTGTCTACCGACGAAGTGTTCACGGTTATGGATGATCTGAAAGCATTCCATGTACCGGTGCTGATTTTGTCCGGCGGTGAACCACTGTTGCGGCCGGATATTTTTGCGATATCACGCCGCGCCAAAGACAGGGGCTTCTATGTCGGCCTGTCTACCAATGGCACGATGATCGATGAGAACAATATCAGGCAGATCGCCGATATCGGTTATGACTATGTCGGCATCAGCATCGATGGCCTGCGCGATACCCATGATTATTTCCGCCGTAAGCCGGGCGCATTTGATGAATCCATGCACGGCATTCGCCTGTGCCGCGATGCCGGTATCCGTGTGGGCATGCGATTCACCATCACTACCGATACGGCGCATGAACTGCCCGCCCTGCTGCAGTTGATGGAAGAGGAACATATCGACAAGTTCTATCTATCGCATCTGAATTATGCCGGGCGCGGCAACAAGAATCGCAGGGAAGACGTGCATCATAAAATGACCCGCGAGGCCATGGATCTGTTGTTCGATACCTGCTGGGCGGATATTCAGGCGGGCAGGACGCGCGAGTTTGTCACCGGCAATAACGATGCGGACGGGGTTTATCTATTGTTCTGGGTGGCGCGACATTTCCCGGAAAAGCTCGAGGCCATGCGCGCACGGCTGGCGCAGTGGGGCGGCAATTCATCGGGCGTGAATATTTCCAACATCGACAATCTTGGCAACGTGCATCCTGATACCTTCTGGTGGAATTATAATCTGGGCAATGTCAGGCAGCGGCCTTTCTCACAAATATGGCAGGATACCTCCGATCCATTGATGGCCGGACTCAAGACCCGGCCGCGGCCATTGAAAGGCCGCTGTGCTGACTGCAACTATTTTGATATCTGTGGCGGCAATACCCGCGTGCGAGCCTACCAGCTCAGCGGTGACGCCTGGGAAGAAGATCCGGCCTGCTATCTCGATGATGAGGAAATTGGCGTTGAGCCGGGCGGCGCACGCCTGCAGAATCGACCCTGGAGCCGCAAGGAAACTGCTTGATGCGTTACTTTTTTTCGTATTGCCTGCTGATGATTTTTTCCGCTTCAGCAGTTCTGGCCGGGACAGATAGCAACATTGACGCCGCCCGGCTTTATCAGAAGCACTGTGCTGAATGCCACGGCGAGGATCGCCTGGGCGGCATGGGTCAGGCCCTGCTGCCCGGCAATTTAAAGCGCCTGAAAAAAGAGAAGGCGGCAACGGTGATCCGGGATGGCCGCATTGCCACCCAGATGCCGGCGCTGGGCGACCGGCTCAGTGATGCCCAGATCGAGGCGCTGGTGAGATACATCTATACGCCACTGCCGTTCATGCCCAAATGGGGACTGGCCGAAATACGTGCCAGCCATGTTGTGCCGCATCCCTATAAAAGCCTGCCGGACAAGCCGGTTTTCGATGCTGATCCGCTCAACCTGTTTGTGGTGGTCGAACTGGGCGATCATCATGCCACCATTCTTGACGGCGATCGTTTTGAACCGCTGGTGCGATTCAAAACGCGCCTGAACCTGCATGGCGGTCCCAAGTATTCGCCCGATGGCCGCTATGTCTATTTCGCCTCACGCGATGGCTGGGTCAGCAAGTTTGACATGTACAATCTGAAAATCGTGGCCGAGATCCGTGCCGGGATCAACACCCGCAACCTGGCTGTCTCCGGTGACGGGCGTTATGTCATGGTGGGCAACTATCTGCCGCATACGCTGGTATTGCTGGATGCGCGCAACCTCGATCCGATCAAAATTTTTCCGGTTAAGGGGCTGGATGGCAAATCCTCACGCGTCAGTGCGGTGTATGCTGCACCCCCGCGCGGCAGTTTTATTGCCGCCTTAAAAGATATTCCCGAAGTCTGGGAGATCAGCTACCGGGATGATCCCGAGCCGATCTATTCAGGCTATGTGCATGATTACCGTTATCAGGAAGGCTTTGCCGACAAAGGTCCGTTCCCCGTGCGCAGGATCAAGCTGGATGACTACCTGGATGATTTCTTTTTTGACCAGTCCTACACCAATTTACTGGGCGCGGCGCGCAACGGCAAAAACGGTCAGGTCGTAAATCTTATCGTCGGCAGGAAAATCGCCGATCTGGATCTTTCCGGCATGCCGCATCTGGGCTCAGGCATCAGCTGGATGTATCAGGGACACAGGATCATGGCTACGCCTAATCTTAAAAAGGCCGAAGTCAGCATTATCGATATGCAGAGCTGGAAAACCATTAAACGCATCAAGACGCTGGGGCCGGGATTTTTTATGCGCAGTCACGAAAACTCGCCCTATGCCTGGGTCGATGTGTTCTTTGGTCCGGACCGGGATGCCGTGCATATTCTTGACAAGAAGACCCTGAAGATAGTGAAAACCCTGCGTCCGGCGCCGGGCAAGAACGCCGCCCATGTGGAATTTGATCGTGATGGTCGCCACGCATTACTGAGCATCTGGGACAGGGACGGTGCGGTAATCATCTATGATGCAAAGACCTTAAAAGAAATCAAACGCCTGCCCATGAGCAAGCCCTCCGGCAAGTATAATGTTTACAACAAAACCCGCCGCTCCGAAGGCACCAGTCATTAAACTACTTTGGGTGTAATCCCTGCTGTTTGCAGCGAAGCACTATTGTAGGCGCGGCTTCTATCCTTCGGGTGAGCCGTACATGTTCGAAGGTGAACCTATTCGAAGGTGAACCTACAATTAATACCCCATGGCTTGCTGCAGGGTTATTTGTTTCCTGATATTCTCCAAATTAATATTTTATACAAATTCATACGCAGGTACTTAATGAATTGATTCACCTGCAGGCGAACAGCAGCGGTTAAATAACGTAGACTGTGGCGCATATGAGTATTTTGTGCGGCTAAAGCTGTACGTATGTATACAAATTAAGAAGATGCAATTGAATGACATCTGAATGGAGCAGAATGAAACAGGCGTATGAACCGGTTGTTCGTAAAGTGGCGCGAATCAGTCGGGCGGCGGGATATGGTCTGTTCGCTTTTCTTTCGGCATGCTCATCACAAAGCGGTGCGCCGATCAGTGAACCGGTGCGGGTCGATTACGATTTGTTGCTGAGTTTGCCGGCGCAGCCCATTTCCTATGAACAGAAGGTCAGGCCTGTGCTTGAACGGCGCTGCGTGGTTTGTCACGGCTGTTACGATTCACCCTGCCAGCTGAAACTTTCAGCGTATGAAGGACTGACGCGGGGGGCGAGCAAGGCGCGGGTCTATGACAGTCGCCGTATTCTGGGCGTGGAGCCGACACGCCTGTTTATTGATGCGAAAACGACTCGGGAGTGGCGTGAGAAAGGTTTTCATCCTGTTTTGAATGAAGTGAATCGCAAAGATCCGGAGCAGAACCTGGAAAACTCGCTGCTCTACCGGATACTACGTCTGAAGCAGTTACATCCACAGCCGCGAGTCGGGCGCCTGCCGGGCAACTTTGATCTCAGCCTGGATCGCAAACAGCGCTGTCCGACGAATGATGAGTTTGATGACTATGCGCGCAGAACGCCGACATGGGGTATGCCCTACGCCATGCCCAATCTTCGCGAATCAGAATACCGAACCCTGGTGCAGTGGCTGGCGCAGGGTGCGCCCCGGGATGAGCCGCCAGGGATCTCGGCCGAAGCGCGCAGGCAGGTACAAAAGTGGGAAGCGTTTCTGAATGGTCGCAGTCTGCGGGAAAAACTGGTTAGTCGTTATCTCTATGAACACCTGTTTCTTGCTCACATTCATTTTGAAAATACGCCGGTGCGGGAATTTTTCCGCCTCCTGCGTTCGCGCACCCCGCCCGGCCAGTTGGTGGATGAAATTGCCAGCGTGCGGCCCTATGATGATCCCGGCGCTGATTTTTATTACCGCCTTGTGCCCTACACGCCGAGTATTGTAGCCAAGAATCATGTGGCCTATACCCTGTCTGATACGCGCATGCAGCGCTATGAAGAGCTGTTTTTTAAACCGGCGTATACGGTTACCCGGTTGCCATCCTACCAGCCTGAAGTGGCGTCCAATCCGCTCAAGACGTTCTCGGCTATCCCACCGGGTTCACGCTACCAGTTTTTACTGGACGATGCGCGCTTCTTCATCGAAGGGTTTATCAAGGGGCCGGTCTGCCGGGGGCAGGTGGCGCTGAATGTAATTGAAGACAGATTCTGGGTCATGTTCATCAACCCCAGGCATAAAATGTTTTCCGATGATCCTGATTTTCTTGATTCGGTTTCTGACTATCTGCAATTGCCTGCCGAGCGTGGTGACACATTTAATGTATTAAGCATCTGGACCGATTACTGGCAGCGTTACCAGTATTATATTGAGGCGCGGGCAAAATATTTCAGTCAGATACCCACCGTTAGACTGGAGCAGGCGACAGAACATTTATGGGACGGGGGTGGCCACAATCGCAATGCCGCGCTGACCATCTTTCGTCATTTTGACAGCGCCTCGGTCAGGCAGGGGTTGATTGGTGATTACCCGGAGACGGCCTGGGTGATCGACTACCCCCTGTTTGAACGTATCCATTATTTGCTGGTTGCAGGCTTCAATATCTACGGCAATGTCGGTCATCAGCTCAATACCCGTCTGTATATGAATTTTCTGCGTATGGAAGGGGAAGACAATTTTCTGGCTTTCATTCCGAGTGACCGGCGCATGGCGATCAGAAATTCCTGGTATGAAGGGATGCGTTCAAAAGAGGAAGTGATATTTAGCACGCGTAAGGACTGGCTTAGCGTGGACAGGGTCACAGGCTATCAGAGTGATGATCCTCAGCGTGAATTATATCAGGCTATTCAGAAGCGGCTCGCGGCGGTTGCACCGCTGGATGACTATATTAATCGCTGTCATGATAACCACTGTATCGATGCCGCTATAGATAATGCCGAAAGGCAGACGGACAGGATTATGCGTGAAATTGCACAGATCCGAGGTGAAGTGATCCGTGTTTTTCCTGACGTAGCTTTTGTCCGGGTGAAGACAGGGAATGAGCAGTACCTTAGCTATTCACTTATTCGAGATAAAGCCTATAAAAATCTATCGTCTTTTCTGGATGACGGTGAAGATACATGGCAGCTCTTACGGGATGTTGATAATGACAGTATGACTGTGGTCAAGGGGCTGGAAGGATCCTATCCGAATTTTTTCTTTGATGTAAAACTGGCGGATATTGAGCATTTCGCGCATGCGTATGCAGCTATACGCAACATGAAGGATTATGAACGCTTTGTTGCCCGTTTTGGTGTGCGCCGCACGCGAACGGATTTCTGGAAAGTTGCAGACTGGTTTCAGCTGCGCTATGCGCAGGAACAGCCCGTGCTGTCCGGCCTGCTGGATCTCAACCGTTATCACAACCGCTGAATCCAGGTGGTTTGGCCTGGCTGACAATTTTGTCCGAACTATGGTTTTAAGCGCCCGTCGAGAGCATAGAAATAATGGGTCTATGAAAATCCGGTTTTTGTTCTAAACTGAATAAAAATATAGTGATATGTCTGGTCTGGATTCAATTTTTTCGGTAGAAAAATGAAGATTTTCCGGGTTACTAATAACAATATAATCAGGACGTCAGTGCATGCTATTTATTGTTTCCCCCGCCCTATATCCGAGTAAATACGTAAGAATATTAAAATATAAGAATCTTGATATACATCAAGGTTGCCCCTGTTGTTTGTGTAGATATTGAAGCCATTCCCGTTCAAGCACGAGTTTGAAAATGGCGAAAAACAAGATTAGTCGAGCACAGTTTCTGCGAGGCGACTATCGAGGCGGTGAAGTTGTTATCCGCCCGCCCTGGTCGCTTTTGGAACACGATTTTGTCGAGCTCTGCACACGTTGTGGCAATTGTCTTGACGCCTGTCCTGAAAAAATTCTTATTGCCGGTCGCGGCGGTTTCCCCCAGCTTGATTTTGCCAGAGGTGAATGCAGTTTCTGTCAGGCGTGCCAGCGAGCGTGTAGCGAGCCGGTATTTACTTCAACCGATCAACGCCCGTGGTTTTACCATATCGAGATCGATGAATCCTGCCTGAGTAAAAATGGCGTGACCTGTGTCACCTGCGCCGAGCAATGTGAAGTCGAGGCGATTCACTTTATTCCCCGCGTTGGCAGCGTGCCGCAGCCGCAGGTCAGCACATCGGCGTGCACCGGCTGTGGCGCCTGTTACCGGCCCTGTCCGGTCCGTGCAATTCAACTTCAGAAATCTCAGCTTATTTCCGATAAACAACCCAGTCAGCGATTGGAGACCTATCTATGAATATCAGTGGCGTACTTGTTCATGCCCGACCCGAAGGGGTTGAGGCGGTAAAAGCACAATTACTCAAGATTCCCGGTGTTGAAGTCCATGCCGTCACGCCCGAGGGACGCCTGGTGTTGAGCATCGAAGCCGAGCATGCCGGGCAGATGGCCGACACCATGGTGGCCTGCCAGAACGTGGCGAATGTGCTGTCGGCGGCAATGATTTATCACCATGATGAAGAGCTGGATGAAGATGAAACAGTTTCAGAAGCTATTAATCTATCAGGCAATCCATCAGGTCTGGAAAACAAATCCGGCAATGAATGGAAGGTACAGGAGACGTCAAAATGAAATTGAGCAGAAGAAGTTTTATCAAGAACAATGCGATTGCAGCCACTGCAGCGGCGGCCGGAATCAGCCTGCCCGGCGCCTCGGCGCTGGCGAAACATGTGGACAACAAAATTCGCTGGGACAAGGCGCCCTGTCGTTTCTGTGGTACCGGTTGCAGCGTGCTGGTGGGCACCAAAGATGGCCGCGTGGTCGCGACCCAGGGCGACCCGGATGCGCCGGTCAACCGCGGCCTGAATTGTATCAAGGGATATTTCCTCTCCAAAATCATGTATGGCAAGGATCGCCTGACCAAACCGCTGTTGCGTATGAGCAATGGCAAGTATGACAAGCAGGGCGAGTTCACGGAGATTTCCTGGGATCAGGCTTTTGATGTCATGGCTGAAAAATGGAAAGAAGCGCTGAAGAAAAAAGGTCCGACTTCGGTCGGCATGTTCGGTTCCGGTCAGTGGACGGTGTGGGAAGGGTATGCGGCTTCGAAGTTATTTAAAGCCGGTTTCCGTTCAAACAATCTTGATCCCAATGCCCGTCACTGTATGGCCTCGGCGGTGGGTGCATTCATGCGGGGGTTTGGCTCTGATGAACCGATGGGCTGTTATGATGATCTGGAACATGCTGATGTGTTTGTGCTCTGGGGTGCGAACATGGCTGAGATGCATCCTATCCTCTGGTCGCGCCTGTCTGATACCCGCCTGACCAAAGAGGGCTGTGAAGTGCATGTACTCTCCACGTTCAAACATCGTTGTTTTGATCTGGCCGACAATGGCATGGTGTTTACACCACAGACCGATCTGGCCATCCTCAATTACATCGCCAACTATATTATCCAGAACAAGGCCTATAACAAGGACTTCATTGGCAAGCATGTCAACTTTACCAAAACGGTTACGGATATTGGTTACGGCCTGCGCCCGGAACATCCGCTGGAGAAAAAGAAAACCGGCAAGGGTGGCAAGCTGAGCAAAATCAGCTTTAAGGAATACGCTAAATCAGTAGAAAAATATACCCTGGACTATGCTTCGGAACTGAGTGGCGTACCAAAGGAAAATCTTCTGCGGCTGGCGAAAATATACGCCGATCCGGATAAAAAGGTGGCTTCCTACTGGACGATGGGCTTTAACCAGCATACCCGCGGAGTCTGGGTCAACGGTCTGCTCTATAACGTGCACCTGTTGATGGGCAAAATCTCTGAGCCGGGCAACAGTCCTTTCTCCCTCACCGGCCAGCCTTCGGCCTGTGGCACGGCGCGCGAAGTGGGCACCTTTGCGCATCGCTTGCCGGCGGATCTGGTGGTAAAGAAAAAAGCGCATCGTGATTTTGCCGAGAAGGTATGGAAATTGCCGCAAGGCACAATTCCAGCCAAACCCGGTTATCACGCCGTCTTGCAGAACCGCATGCTCAAGGACGGCAAGCTCAATGCCTACTGGGTCATGTGTAACAACAATATGCAGGCGGCGGCTAATTTCAACGAGGAAACCTGGCCCGGTTATCGTAATCCGGAAAACTTTATCGTGGTTTCCGATCCCTATCCGACGGTGACTGCTCAGGCGGCCGATTTAATTCTGCCCACAGCCATGTGGACGGAGAAGGAAGGTGCTTATGGTAATGCTGAACGCCGCACTCAGTTCTGGCGTCAGCAGGTAAAAGCTCCGGGTGAATCCAAATCTGATCTCTGGCAACTGGTGGAATTCTCCAAACGTTTCACGGTGGAAGAAGTCTGGCCGGCAGAGCTGATTGCGAAGAAACCCGAACTTAAAGGCAAGACCCTGTACGAGGTACTGTTCCGCAACGGCAATGTTGATAAATATCCGGCGCGGAAAATAACCGACAGCGCCGGCAATGTTTATGGCAATGATGAGATGGAAGACTTTGGCTTCTATTTACAGAAAGGGCTGTTCGAAGAGTATCGCATCTTTGGGACCAAAGGACCGAAGAAGGGCCACGATCTGGGCGAGTTCGATAGCTATCACAGGGTGCGCGGCCAGCGTTGGCCGGTGGTTAATGGCAAGGAAACCCTCTGGCGTTACCGTGAAGGTTATGATCCCTATGTGAAAAAAGGCGAGAAGGTGAAGTTTTATGGCAAGCCCGATGGCAGGGCTAATATTATTTTTGCGCCTTATGAGCCGCCCGCAGAAAGCCCGGATCAGGAATATGATCTGTGGCTGTCCACCGGTCGCGTGCTGGAACACTGGCATTCCGGTTCCATGACCCGGCGCGTACCGGAACTTTATCGCGCCTTCCCGGATGCGGTAGTGTTCATGCATCCTGATGATGCCAGGGCGCGTGGTTTGCGTCGTGGCATGTCCTGCAAGCTCAGTAGTCGGCGTGGTGAGATCAAGCTGCGGGTGGAAACCCGTGGTCGTAATCGGCCGCCGAAGGGACTGGTCTTCGTACCCTGGTTCGATGCCGGGCGTCTGATCAACAAGGTGACCCTGGATGCGACTGATCCCTTATCGAAAGAAACGGACTACAAGAAGTGCGCCGTGAAGATCGAAAAGGTCTAAATGTAGAACGGTATGCAGGATAGTTAAGGTGAATGCACTGATCACAAGCAGCAGCCGACGGCGATTTCTGGCGACCACCGCCAGAGCCGCCAGTGGCGTGAGCCTGCTGGCGATGGGGCTGGGGATCTATTCCCGTTCAGCGCAGTCCCTGCCGGCGCTGGCGGTACGCCCGCCGGGCGCCGGTACGGAAAAGGATTTTCTTTCCGCCTGTGTGCGCTGTGGTCTGTGTGTGCGCAACTGTCCTTACGATACCTTAAAACTGGCGCAGCCGGGCAGCGGTGTCGCCAGCGGTACACCGTACTTTGTTGCGCGCACGATCCCCTGTGAGATGTGCGAGGACATCCCCTGCGTCGCCGCCTGCCCGACTGGCGCGCTGGACAGCTCACTAACGGATATCGACGATGCGCGCATGGGGCTGGCGGTGCTGATTGATCAGGAAACCTGCCTTAATTTCCAGGGCTTGCGCTGTGATGTCTGTTATCGTGTCTGTCCTTTGCTCGACGAGGCGATCACGCTGAATCTGCAACACAACCGGCGCAGTAGCAAACATGCGCTGCTCATTCCGGTGGTGCACTCCGAGGCCTGTACCGGTTGTGGCAAGTGTGAACATGCCTGCGTGCTGGATGAAGCGGCAATCAAGGTGTTGCCGAAACATCTTGCCAAAGGCGAAATGGGCAGGCATTACCGGCTGGGCTGGAAGGAAAAAGAGAAAGCCGGTGGCAGTCTGGTGACGCCGGATCAACCGCACCGGTTCAACCTGCCTGAAGGACTCGATTACGACTATGACGGCCGGGGCCTGACGGACGACAAAGACGGGACGCCGTTTTCTTCCAATCCCCTGGACAGTCTCAGGCGACATGCGGAGCAGAACCCATGAGTGTATTGCATTCATATCCTGCTCATAGTGCGATCGCCCGCAAGGGCTGGCTGCGGGCGCATAAGTGGTTAGTGCTGCGGCGCATCTCCCAGCTTGGGATCTTAGCCCTGTTTCTACTCGGTCCCCTGGCCGGGATCTGGATCGTCAGGGGCAACCTGGCTTCGAGTCTGACACTTGATGTATTGCCCTTGACCGATCCCTACCTGTTACTGCAATCCCTGCTGGCCGGTCATCTGCCTGAGGCAACGGCGCTAATTGGTGCTGCCATCGTGATTGTTTTTTATCTACTGGTGGGAGGCCGCAGTTACTGCGCCTGGGTTTGCCCACTTAATATGCTTACCGATGCCGCCGGTTTTCTACGGCGGCACTGGCGGCTCAGGGGTGGCGCCCATTTTTCACGCCAGGCGCGTTACTGGATACTGGGCATGAGCCTGCTGCTGGCCCTGTTTACCGGGAGCATGGCCTGGGAGCTGGTGAATCCCGTCTCCATGGTACAGCGCAGCCTGATCTTCGGCATCGGAACCGCCTGGGTATTCATTGTGGGCATTTTTATGTTCGACCTGTTCATTAGCCGGCATGGCTGGTGCGGGCATCTTTGTCCAGTGGGCGCGTTTTACAGTTTGCTGGGCGTCTTCTCCATTGTTCGAGTCTCGGCCAGCGCCAGAGCGCAGTGTGATGACTGTATGGACTGTTTTGCCGTGTGTCCGGAGCAACAGGTTATCCGTCCGGCATTGAAAGGCGCAGAGCGTAATATCAGCCCGGTTATTCTGTCAGCAAATTGTAGTAACTGTGGACGCTGTATTGATGTCTGCGCCCAGGATGTATTCAGATTCAGTCACCGTTTTAAAAATTCCAGCCATCTTTGTGTGGCGCGAAATAAGGAGATCAGATCATGAAAAAAATGAAACTGTACATTGGAGTCGGCGTGTTAGTCGGTTCATTGTCGATGGTGTCGGTAAGTATGGCGCAGTCGGATGTGGTTACCTCGTTGCGCGGTCATACGGCGCTGGACGAAGATTCAAGGGTTCCCATGACCAGAAGGTGGCAGCGTGATCGTGATCCGATTGAACGCGACTATGTGCAGCAGCCACCACTGATTCCTCATTCCACCAAGGGTTACAGGATCAACATCAAGTTTAACAAATGTCTCACCTGTCACAGTTGGGCCAACTATAAGGAAGCAGGCGCCACCAAAATCAGCCAGACGCATTTCAGCGATCGCGATGAAAATGTGCTGGCGAACATTGCGCCACGGCGTTATTTCTGCAATCAGTGCCATGTGCCGCAGGTGGATGCCAAACCGCTGGTAGAGAATACCTTTGAGCCGGTAAAAACTCTCAAGTCCCATCACTGACACGTGGATCCTTTGTCCTGTGACTTTGCATGGTGAGTAAATTTTTAATTAACAGCGAGAAAGAATCATGGCTGACAAGCAACATACACCGCAGCGTGGCGGTATCTGGGATATATTCAAACGCCCCAGCTCCAGATATTCAATGGGGGGGCTGTTATTAACCGGTGTTGTAGCCGGAGTGATCTTCTGGGGTGGATTCAACACAGCGATGGAAGCGACCAACAATGAGGGGTTCTGCATTTCCTGTCATGAGATGCGTGACTACGTCTATGAGGAATACAAGGATACCGTGCATTACAGCAACCGCACGGGTGTGCGCGCCACCTGTCCGGACTGTCATGTGCCGAAGGAGTGGACCTACAAGATGATGCGTAAAATTCAGGCCAGTAACGAACTCTGGCACAAGGCGTTGGGTAGCATCAATACGCCGGAGAAATTTGAAGCCAAGCGTCTGCAGCTGGCGCGTAATGTCTGGAAAACCATGAAAAAGACAGACTCCCGCGAATGCCGCAACTGTCATAATTTTGAGTCCATGGATTACACCGAGCAGGGGCGGCGTTCGGTCGCTCAGCATGAGAAAGGGCTGGTTGGCGATAAGACCTGCATCGACTGTCACAAGGGCATTGCACATTCACTGCCCGCTATGTATGAGGAAGATCCCAGCGCAGCGATTGGTCAGTAATGGTGGCATCAGAGGCTGGATTTAGCTATCTGTCAGGGGAAAGGGAATTCCTGCAGCCAAAACCCATTGGCTTTATTTGATCTGCATCAAGAACATCTGTCAACAGGCTCCTAAAATTAACCGTTTCGGCTGAAATATGGCCATTCGAACGGACTGATTCATTGCGTAATACACAAGTCGTTGGAAATAAACATTTAATCCGGGAGCATGACGCCGGATGATACTCTCCCGTTATGTTTACACCTTTGGCCAGGCGATGCTGGCGCGCTACGGGGAGCGGGTGCACAAACTGGCAATCGATGCCGCTTTTACCTGCCCCAACCGTGACGGCAGTAAGGGTATCGGCGGCTGCACCTTCTGCAATAATCAGTCCTTTAGTCCCAATAGTCGTCAACCGGCCGCGCTGGAAGCACAGATTGAAGCGGGTCGGCGGGTGATTTGCAAACGCACGGGCGCGCGCAAATATCTGGCCTACTTTCAGGCATATACCAATACTTATGCGGATGTGAACGATCTGCGTACACTGTATGATCAGGCACTGGCCGAAGAGGATGTCATCGGCCTGTCCATAGGTACGCGGCCGGACTGTGTGCCTGACAGGGTGCTGGATCTGCTGCTGGACTACCAGCAGGCGGGTCATGAGATCTGGCTGGAGCTGGGACTACAGTCCAGTTTTAATGCTACCCTGGCACGGGTCAATCGTGGACACGGCTACGAGGAATATGTGGCAGCGGTGAAAGCCGCGCGCGGCCGGGGCCTGCAGGTTTGCACCCATCTGATTGCCGGTCTGCCGGGCGAGACAGCAGAGCACGTACATACCAGCCTGCAGCGGGTGCTGGAACTGGGCGTGGACGGCCTGAAGATTCATCCCCTGCATGTGGTCAAGGGGACACAGCTGGCGAATGAGTGGCGGCGTAAGGAATTCACTCCGATTAGCCTGCAGGACTATGTGCTGCTGGTTGCTGACATGGTTGAACAGACGCCGGCCGAGATTATTTATCACCGCCTGACGGGCACCGCTTCGGAATCCATTTTACTGGCGCCTGTCTGGTGTTCGATGAAATGGCGGGTATTAAACGCGATTGCCGAGGAGTTGCGGCGGCGCGGAAGTTATCAGGGTATGGCATTTGGAGAACAGGTGAATGGTTGCAGTTAACAGCAAGATTGAACTGGTATGTCCGGCGGGTAGCCTGCCGGCTTTACGCGCGGCCATCGACAATGGTGCCGATGCGGTGTACATGGGGTTTCGTGATGATACCAACGCGCGTAATTTTCCGGGCCTAAATTTTGATGAGGCCGAGGCGCGTAAGGGCATCGACTATGCGCATGAAAATGGCAGCAAGGTGCTGCTGGCATTGAACACCTATCCCCAGCCCCAGCATTTTGAGCGCTGGACTCAGGCGCTGGCGCATGCTGACAGTCTGGGGGTGGATGCGGTAATTCTCGCTGATCCCGGGCTGATGCAATATGCCACCGAGCATTTCCCTGATTTGCGTCTGCACCTGTCGGTACAGGGTTCGGCGACCAACCGGCATGCGATTGCCTTTTATCATAAACATTTCAATATCCAGCGGGTGGTGTTGCCACGGGTGCTTTCCCTGCGCCAGGTGAAAAGCGTCATCGACAGCAGTCCGGTCGAGGTGGAAGTATTTGGTTTTGGCAGCCTGTGCGTGATGGTGGAGGGCCGCTGTGCTCTGTCCTCCTATGTCACCGGCGAGTCACCCAACACCTGTGGCGTTTGTTCGCCGGCAAAAGCCGTGCGCTGGGAAGAAACCTCGCAGGGACGTCAGTCACGCCTGAATGGTGTGCTGATCGACCGTTACCAGAAAGATGAAGCGGCCGGTTATCCCACCCTGTGCAAGGGTCGCTTCAAGGTAAAAGGCAATAAGGTATTTTACGCCATGGAGGAACCCACCAGCCTGAATACGCTGGAGATTCTGCCGGAACTGGTGAAAATGGGGATCGCCGCGATCAAAATAGAAGGACGCCAGCGCAGTCCGGCCTATGTGAAACAGGTAACAAAGGTTATGCGTACCGCGCTGGATCACTGCCAGCAGGATCCCGATAATTATTCACCGGCGGCTGACTGGGTTTCGGCGCTCGATCATGTTTCAGAAGGTCGTTCGCATACGCTGGGCGCACTGCATCGGCCATGGCAGTAACAAAGTGGCGAGGGACGAGGGACGAGTGGCGAGGAAAACCGTTTGGTAGGGTGGGCACGGGTTTTGTACCCACGCGGGCATTATAAATTTAGGTAAAAGAATATGAAGTTATCCCTTGGCCCATTGCAGTATTTCTGGCCGAAAGAGAAAGTCTTTGAGTTTTATAAACAGGTGGAAGGCTGGCCGGTGGATATTGTTTATCTGGGTGAAGTCGTCTGCGCCAAGCGTCGTGAACTGAAGCTGGAAGACTGGTTAACGATTGCTGAACAGTTAAGCGCTGCGGGTAAAGAAGTGGTGCTTTCAACCCTGATTCTTCTGGAAGCTGATTCAGAGCTGTCGCGGCTGGAAAAAATATGCAGCAATGGTCGCTACAGCGTGGAGGCGAACGACATCTCGGCCGTGCATCTGCTGGATGGAAAAAACAAATTTGTGGCCGGGCCGCATATCAACAGTTATAACGTCGGAACCCTGAATGTCCTGCACGCCTGTGGCGCCGAGCGCTGGGTGATGCCGTTCGAGCTGGGGCAATCCACCTTACGGCGGCTGGTAGCGGAAAAGCCGGCAGCGATTGAAACCGAGGTGCTGGTCTATGGGCGCCTGCCGCTGTCGTTTTCCGCCCGCTGTTTCACTGCCCGTGCCGACAACGTGCCCAAGGATCAATGCGAGCTGCGCTGTATCAGTGATGAGAATGGTCTGCCCTTACAGACCCAGGAGGGTCAGGAACTGTTTACCGTCAATGGTATCCAGCTGCAGTCCGGTGTGCCCTGTAATCTGATAGGCGAAATGGATGTTCTGAGGGAAATGGGTGTGGAGGTATTGCGCCTGTCACCCGAAGCCGGGTCGATGGCGGAGCTGGTCAACCTGTTCCGTGAAGTTGCCGATCAAACGCGCAGCACCACAGAAGCAGTAGAGCGAATGCACAAGCAGTTTGAACAACAGGAATGGTGCAATGGTTTCTGGCATGAGGAAGCCGGCATGAACTGGAAAGAAAATCAGGTGCAGGTCTAAATACCGGCAGGCTGGAAAGAGGCCGGCAGGATGTGCTGAGGAACGAAGCGCATCGTTCGAGAAAGCAGATCGAAAAAATGGATACAGACATATAATGACCAGATCAACAAAAGCTGTTCTTTTGTCAGCCTTTGTATTTCCGGGCGTGGGTCATTTTTTCCTGAAAAAATATATTTCTGCTGTAGTTCTGGCCGGTGCCGCATTTGGCGGGCTTTATTATTTGCTTACGACAATGGTCGAAAGAGCCTTACAAATAACGGCAAAAATTCAAACGGGCGAGATCCCGCTGGATGTTGTCGGAATTACAGAATTAGTATCGAAGCAGGCAACGGGTACTGAAGCTCAACTACAAAATATGGCCACAGCCGTTTTCATCATTTGCTGGCTAATCGGCATTGTTGATTCCTGTCGAGCTGGTCGCGCACAGGATAAGGACATAGAAGCCCCGTAGGGTATTCATTATTTTTGCCTCATTAATCTCTATGGGTTAAATTCCCCACTGCTTGCGGCGAAAACCGGTAGGAGCGGGCTTGCCCACGAATAGTTTGAGGTTCATCCAACCGCATTCGCGAGCAAGCTCGCTCCTACGATTTAATACCCCGTCCGCTTGCGGCGGGGTCATTTATTAAACCCTGCACCCACCCTACCGGTTTTTTTTCATTCGCTGTTAAAATAAAGCAATGAATATTGTGAAAGCCGATAATCTGGCCTGCCCTCTTGATGGCGAACGGCTTGAGCTTCGTGAGAAGCAGCTGGTTTGTGTCAACGGGCATACGTTTGATATCGCGCGTCAGGGCTATGTCAATTTATTGCCCGTGCAGCATAAAAGAACGAAGCATCCGGGCGACAGCAAGGAGATGGTTTCGGCGCGTTCTCGATTTTTGAACTCAGGCGTATATGTGCCTGTGGCTAATAAGTTAACTGAAATTATAGTTACACATCTCGTGGATGCTGAAAAAATCTGCCTGATGGATGCGGGTTGTGGGGAGGGTTATTATTTTGATTATGTGTTTAATTACCTCAAAGATAAAAATGATTGTGGTGAGCTGTCCTTTGTTGGTCTGGATATATCGAAAGCCGCAATAACCGAGGCTGCAAAAAGAAACAGACAAATAAGCTGGATCGTGGGCACTAACAGACAACCTCCGGTTTGTGCTGGTAGTGTCGATATTGTTTTATGTGTGTTTGGATTTCAGAGTTTCGCGGGCTTTAAAAAAATATTAAAACCGGGAGGCAAGGTTATTCTTGTTGAGCCTGGGCCCGATCATTTAAAGGAATTGAGAGAAACAATTTACCCCGAAGTCAAAAAGTCACAGCCACAGGATCTTTCTTACCTTGAAGAAAAGGGGTTTTCGCTGCTGGACAGGCAGCCGCTTCAATTTAAAACAGGGGTCATCAATAATGAGCAAATTAATCATTTGCTTTTAATGACGCCGCATTTCTATCGCGCGACAAAAGAAGGTCGGGAAGCCGCAGTTAATTTGAAAGAACTGGATTTAACTGTGGATGTTGTCTTTCGAGTGTTGCAGAAAGAGTAAATTTGATCCTGGTTTCCAGGCTTAGGTAGGTGCGGCTTCAGCCGCACGCGGAGGTGCATATACCGACAAAGCCTGCTGTTGCGTACCCTTGCTTGAGCACCGCGTTCGCCTGAAGGCGAACCTACAAATAAACGTTTTCTTAATCCGCACTCTGACTACGCAGGTACTCTTCATAGGTGCCGCTGTAGTTGTTTATTCCGGTTGCTGTCAACTCAATAATCCGGGTCGCCAGTGAGGAAACAAACTCCCGGTCATGACTGACAAAAATCAGGGTGCCGGGGTAATTTTCCAGGGCAAGGTTGAGGGATTCGATCGACTCCATGTCCAGATGGTTAGTCGGCTCATCCATAACTAAAACGTTTGGCTGTTGTAACATGAGTTTACTGAATAGCATACGACCCTGTTCGCCGCCGGAAATCTTCGTTACGGATTTTTTGATTTCATCCTGAGAGAACAACATCCGGCCGAGTACGGCGCGGACTGATTGTTCGTCATCTGCGGGTTTCATCCACTGGCTCATCCAGTCAAATAATGACATGTCGTTACTAAAATCGTCCGAATGATCCTGTGCATAATAGCCAATGTTAATATTTTCAGACCATTTGACCTTGCCGTTATCTGGTGGAAGGTCGTGTACCAGCGTGCGTAACAGGGTTGTTTTACCGATACCGTTGGGTCCGATCACGGCAATACGTTCTCCCACTTCAGCCAGCATACTCAGGTCGCTGAACAGCGGCTGGTCATCGAATCCTTTGCTCAGGTTTTCCAGTTCAAGCGCATTGCGATAGAGTTTTTTCTCCTGTTCAAAACGAATGAACGGATTTTTACGGCTGGAGGGTTTGACTTCCTCGAGTTTAATTTTTTCAATCTGTCTGGCACGCGAGGTTGCCTGTTTGGCCTTGGAGGCATTGGCGGAAAAGCGGCTGACAAATGACTGAAGTTCGTTTATCTGGGCCTTTTTCTTCGCGTTATCGGAAAGCAGGCGTTCCCGGGCCTGGGTAGATGCCGTCATGTACTCATCATAATTACCGGGATAAACGCGTAGCTCACCGTAATCCAGATCGGCCATGTGTGTGCATACGCTATTTAAAAAGTGGCGATCATGGGAGATGATAATAATAGTGCTGTTGCGTTCGTTGAGTATTTTTTCCAGCCAGCGAATGGTATTGATGTCCAGGTTATTGGTGGGTTCATCCAGCAGTAGAATATCCGGATCGGCGAACAGCGCCTGGGCGAGCAGGACGCGTAACTTCCAGCCGGGTGCGATGCTGCTCATCAGATCATTATGTTGAGCCAGTGGGATTTCAAGCCCCAGCAATAGTTCACCTGCGCGGGATTCGGCGGTATAACCATCGAGTTCAGCAAACTCGACTTCCAGATCGGCCACCTTCATCCCATCTTCTTCACTCATTTCGGCAAGTGAATAGATGCGGTCGCGTTCCCTTTTGATTCGCCAGAGACGCTCATGTCCCATGATCACCGTATCCAGTACCGTGTTGTTCTCAAATGCGAATTGATCCTGCCCCAGTTTGCCGACGAGCTCATTCATATCGACCGAGACATTGCCTGACGTGGGTTCCAGGTCGCCGCCCAGTATTTTCATAAAGGTGGATTTACCACAGCCGTTGGCGCCAATCAGGCCATAGCGGTTGCCATTGCCAAATTTGACGGAAATGTTTTCAAACAGGGGTTTGGCCCCAAATTGCATGGTGATATTTGCTGTCGTAATCAAGGGAAACTTCCGGGGGGATTATAAATACAGGGAAAAAGGTCGGGCATTATGCCACAGAGAGCGTCGTCGCGAAAACGAAAAAAGGTCGAAGCAACAAGCTGAAACGCCAGCCGGCTGGCGTTTCGGATAGTCATTACAGCAGGCTGCGGGGAATTAAAGCCAGGGGGCTTTAAAAAATCGGTCTCAGGAATTAACCATAGAATTTATGTGCCGACCCAGATCCAGACGTTTGAGCTGTGCAGCAAGCCGGATTCCAATGGCCTCACCAATAAAGGCCTTGAAGTGGGCTTCAGAGTCAAACTCCATCGCATCGATCATATTTTTCAAATAGAGCCCGTCTTCGGTATTCCCCTCCATACTCAACTGGCGGGCGAAGAACAGGGTGTCCGGATCTTCATTGCGAGTTGCGAGCAGCAGAAAGTGGTTGAGTTTGCCGCTGATATGTATTTCCGGATCGCTCTGTAACTGATCGGGCAGGAAGCGCCCATCCTGGATACGGAAACGCCAGGTATTGCCCGTATCCGTGATCGTCAGCCACAGTCGTTTGCCCTGTAGCTGCTCCAGCCGGGAACTGAAACACTGGCCTTTCATGAGATGGTTGAAGCCGTGGCTCAGTAGCCGGGAGTGGAGGGTATCCGGGATGCCGCGCAGGGCGAGCTTCAGTGGCCAGAGGGGGAGTTTCATCGCGTACTTACCGATAGTAAAAAAAAACAGACAATTAGATTATTGCAGCGGGGCGGGGAATAAACTGATCTGGATCAATATTTATATTTACCCCTGATTGATTCCGTTCTCTCTTCGGCGATCTTTGCTCGGTTCAGGGTGAACGGAATTAGGCAGGCGCCTTTATATCTTCAGCGACATGCGCACCAGCGCCGCCAGGGAGCTGGCCTGCATTTTTTCCATCACGCGCGAGCGATGAACTTCAACGGTTTTGATGCTGATATTCAGTGTCGCGGCAATCTGTTTGTTGGACATGCCCAGCACAATCTTGTCCATGACTTCTTTTTCCCGCGAGGTCAGCGTCTCGAAGCGTGCGCTGAGCATTTCATGGATGGAACGCTGCTCCTGCTGGTGTTCACAGTACTGTACCGCCATGCGGATACTGTCGAGAATAACCTTATCGTCAAAAGGCTTTTCAACAAAGTCAAACACACCATCTTTCAGTGCTTTCACCGCCATGGAAATATCGCCATGCCCGGTGATGATAATCACGGGCATCTGGAAATCCATTTGTGACAGTTTCTGGTATAGCTCCAGACCGGATATGCCCGGCATACGAATATCGGCAATCACGCACCCCAGTTTATGCTCCGGGATGTTTTTGAGAAAGGATTCCGCAGTTTCAAATGTGGCGGCATCGTAGTCGGCTGACTTTACCAGCCAGGCGAGTGAATCCCGCATGCCTCTGTCATCATCAATAATATAAATACAGAAATGCTGATTATCCATTAACTGTCTTTCCTTAACGGGAGGGTGAACCTGAAGGTGGCGCCTGCCTGATTTGATTTTGTTACCAGTTCCAGTGTGCCGCCATAATTTTCTATAATAGTTTTACATATAGACAGGCCCAGTCCCAGTCCCTTGGCCTTTGAGGTAAAGAAGGGATCAAACAGGCGCAGCCGAATATCATCAGCCACGCCCGGTCCTGTATCGCTGATGCTGACCTGGACAAAACCTGCGCCATCGGTGTGCGCATGTATTCGAATTAACTGGTAATAAGAGTTGGCCTGTTCCATTGCCTCGATGGCATTGAGTATCAGGTTGGTAATGACCTGTTCTATCTGTATGGTGTCTGCATAGACAGCGGGCAGGTCAGGTTCGCAGTCTGTTTCAAATTGCAGCTGGCGGGAGTGGGTCGTCGCATGGATAAAGGTGATTACGCGCTCAATCAGTGCGGCAAGCTCGATCTTCTGAATATGCACATCTTCCTTACGCACGAAGGCGCGCATGCGCTTGATAATCTTGGCCGCGCGTTCTGCCTGGGTAACAATCTGTTCAAAGAGTTCGCCGGTTTCTGCGACCGAGAGGCTGGATTTTGCGAGATGGTTTTTGCCGCCATTGGCATAGATCAGAATAGCTCCCAGAGGCTGGTTGATTTCATGGGCGATGCCCGAAGCCATTTCACCCAGTGTCGCCATGCGTGTGGCGTGCGCCAGTTCTGTCTGCTGCTGGCGCAGGTTGGCATTGGTTTCAGCAAGGCGTTGTTCCGCCAGTGTCTGCTCGGTGATGTCCTGTAGAATTCCGTAGACGTATTCGGGGCGTCCCGCGTTGTCATAAATGACTTCGGCCTGATGCCAGAGATTACGTGTCACACCCTCCAGTTCTATCAGGCGGTGTTTGATATCAAATGTTGCATGTTCATACAGAGCGTTATTCATTTTTTCACGAAAGGTGATACGATCCTGGGGATGCACATGTTCCAGTAAGCCCTGAAAGCTACGATCGGTTCTATCTTCCCGGCAACTCAGCATGCAGGCCATTTCTTCGGAACAGTTGAATTCATCGGTAATAAGATTCCATTCCCAGAAACCCAGCTTTGCCATGTGCTGCGCCTGACGCAGTTGGCGCCTGTTTTTGGTCAGCTGCATGCGAACCATTTCAGCTGAGGCAATAACGGGTTGCAGGCGGGCGAGTGCGGCCAGTAACAGCATGGAGGCAATGATTGCCAGAATTTCAGCAAACAGTTGCGGCGAATGAAATTCATGGCCGGTAAGGTGCAGGTAGAATTCGCTCAGGCGGCGCACCAGCATGAGCATGATGGCCAGCGCCAGCAGTAACCATGGAATGCGCCAGCCGGTTGTGCGCAGCAGGCGAAAGGTCTGAATTACGGCAGCTGCCTGCAGCAGAATGGAGCTAATCAGTAACGTGCCGTACAGCATGGGATGTTTGCCTGATTTCTTATTTCAATTGTTTTGTTAATAAAATGACAATAGCTTTTATCATCATATCGAAATCAGGGAGTCAGATCACTCCGGTTTTCTGAACGGACTTCCGGTTTGTCGCACACTACGCACCGCATCCTGCGTAAGTTCCCCACCAGGAGAGAACAGGGGTTATATAGTCTGGTAGTAGAGATTTTGTGGATGATTGGCCTGGGCGAAGAAAAACCAGCGCTCGGCAATCAGGCCGATATATTGAATCAAAAAGGCCATAATAAGAGTGGTGCCATTGTTCTGTTCGATACCGGACCAGAGAAATAGCAGAGGCAGGAAAAACGTCAGCAGCATGAAAATCCATTTAATGGATTTCATAAACAGGCGGGTCTGGTGGTGGAAAAAATCGCGAGTATTGACTGAACCGCCCATGAAGCCCATAGATTTCTGCTGGATCTGGTTGTGGCGCACACCGATGGCGGTCTGCATGCTGGACTTATATTTGATACGGGTGTTGCGCAGCAGGGCGGCACTACGAGTGATCAGGGCTGTGAGTGTGATAATGGTAGCCCAGACACCATAGAACTTTACCAGTCCCGGCGCACTGTAGAAAGAAAAGGCCGTGGCTAGTATAAATCCGGAAGCCGTGCCCAGCAGCAGATAGTTGATCACCGTAAGCGGGCTGGCCCACTCCTGCAGAAATTTAATCGCAGCGTAAATCATACCGGTGCAGAGGAACAGGGTGAAGGTGGCGATAACCCCCAGTCCGCCAACGATCAGTGTTAGTTGTAGCCGGGCGCCGCTCTTACTGGTGGTGAGCATGGTATCCCAGCCAAAGTAGTGCATCAGGCCGTACAGGAAAACCAGAAACATGACGACAGGCAGGATGATGACTTCACGTGAGAGCCAGGAAGTGCGCCACTTCGTTGCCGCGCGCCAGGCGCGCTCCGGATGCCCCAGGTGGAAGATTGATGCGATAAGCCCTGCAAACAGGAAGGCCAGTGCAATCATCGAGCCCGTTGCATAAAACTGGACACTGTCCTCGGTTGGCAACAGCTCAACCGCGGAATAACTCTGGCCGGTAAAAATCGCCAGGAACAGACCCTGACCGACACCGATCAGGGTGGTCAGGAAAATAACTGAAAATGCAGGATGCATGGTGTGCCTCTTAAGCTAAATTTATATTTTTAACGCAGAGGGCGCGAAGACGCAGAGACGCAGAGAATAAATTATGGAACTTCTGAATAAGTCACTCTGGCGAAAGCCGGAGTGGCAAAATCAGATGTTCTTTTATTAATAATCTTTGCGTCTCTGCGTCTTCGCGCCCTCTGCGTTAATTAAAAACTATATCTATTACCACGAAATCTATTACCACGAAGTAGAATCGTCCAGTGTAGGCGCATCGACAGGCTCGGCATGGCCGCGCTGTTCTTTCTTCAGCGGATTATCCGCCCGCACCAGTTCGTCTTCATGGATATGCATGCGGGTCTTGCGTCGTGGCAGATAATGGTTCGATGGCCGGGTGCCCCATTCGGGCATCAGCGCATAGCCGCCTTCCTCTCGGATGGTAATGGATACTTCCGACTGCGGATCATGCACATCGCCGAACAGACGGGCGCTGGTGGGACAGGCCAGCACGCAGGCGGGCTTGCGCTCTGCTTCAGGCAGCGATTCATCGTAAATGCGATCCACACAGAGGGTGCACTTTTTCATCACCTTTTCATGTTCGTCGATCTCACGCACACCGTAGGGGCAGGCCCAGGAGCAGTAGCGGCAGCCGATGCACTTGTCATAGTCCACCAGCACAATGCCGTCGTTCTCGCGCTTGTAGCTGGCGCCGGTAGGGCATACCGGCACGCAGGGCGGATCTTCGCAGTGCAGGCAGCTCTTTGGAAAGTGGACGGTTTCAGTATGCGGGAACTCACCAATTTCATAAGTCTGCACGCGATTGAAAAACGTGCCGGTAGGATCGGCGCCATAGGGATTATCGTCGCACATCGTGCCCGCCGCACCGGACGTATTCCATTCCTTGCAGGACGTCACGCAGGCGTGACAGCCGACGCAGACGTTGAGATCGATAACTAATGCCAGTTGTGTCATAAATAGTTCCAGTTTTATATTTCCGGTAATAAACGCGGAGGACGCAGAGGCGCAAAGGTTTTCTATAATTTTTCTCCGCGTCTCTGCGACTCCGCGTTCTCTGCGTTATTCACACAGAGATTTCATTTACCCCGGGTAAATTTGCCCGCAAAGTAGGCCTGCCATTTACGCCGTATGCCGGTGCCGGGTGCGGCGGGTATGGGATCAAACTGCGGCCAGCTGACTTTTTCTTCGTCGTCACCGGCCTTGTAGACACGTACGCGCACGTCATACCAGCCTGCCTGTCCGGAGACAGGATCCGAGTTCGACAGATGTTCGCCATCTTCATTGGCGGGCAGTTCTTCTGAAATCAGATGATTGAGCAGGAAACCCTGACGTGATTCATTCGCGTCCCTGTCCAGTCCCCAGGCGCCGCTGGCCTTGCCGATGGAGTTCCAGGTCCAGACGGTGCCGGGTTCGACCGCTTCACTGAAGCGGCACATGCAGCGCACCTTGCCGTGCATGGATTCTACCCAGATCCAG
>JASBTR010000189.1 GCA_030148325.1 Gammaproteobacteria bacterium | reverse complement strand
CGCGCGATGTAGGATGGGTAGAGCAAAGCGAAACCCATCAACCTTTACGAGAGCCTCATTCGATATTCTGTTGGGCTTCATTTTATTCAGCCCAACCTACCGTTTCGCTGCAAGCAGCGGGGAATTAAACCCTCAGAGATTAAACATGGATAATTAACGCCGAGACTGCATAATTTTGATTATTAATAATCTTTTTCTTTGCGTCTCTGCGCCTCTGCGTTCTCTGCGTTTAATACAAACTTTTATGGATGAAAGCGAGTTGTATTTATTTACGAGTACGCCGTGAAACCCCCGCCAGACCAATCAGGGCAGAGCCAAACAGCCAGATAGCTGAAGGGATCGGCACCGCCGATACCTGGTTCAATTGCGCATAGACGCCCATATTGAGCGTACTGCCTTCCGCCAGATCAAAGACTGTTGCAAAACTGCGGCCGCCATCGATGGAAAAACCCGACATTGCCAGTTCATAGTCATAACCTTCGACACTGAAGATAAAATTGTCAGGCGTATTCACAACACGCATGCTATCGGGATCCAAACTGGAATTATTAGTATTTGTAACTTCCAGACCATAGTCGAAAGAAGCCTGGCCGAAATCCGGAACATCAACGGTCAAGTTCAGATCAACGGTGACTGTATCACCGACGAGCACGGTTGGGAGATTGGTATAATCGAACGATCCCAGATTGATCAACAGGGATGAGCCTGTCGGCAGGCTCACATCACCAGTGGCGCCATCAAACTGAAAACGGCTGCTGCGCCATGAATCAAAATCTATGCCCCAGCCAAATTCAGCAACGTCGGCCAAACTGGCATTGCTACCCTGATCGTTATTAAAAAGATAATGCAAAGAAGAAGGATCAGAAAACCCCGGATTCGCAAATGAACCCGTCACACTGTAAGCTGCAGCCTGCGCCAGACTCACGTTTGCGGCCAACAGCACAACAGCCAGGCCAGTCGTCCCTGTATACTTCATCAACGTCATCGTAATTCCTCAAATTTTTATTGTCTTTGCCGGGGAACCAGCTGTTTTAAATCGTGCGCATGATGCAATCTGGTTAGAATTTGTTCAATATGAAATAGGGCATAGATGAGGCGGGAAAAATGACCGAAAAATAAATTTTTTGTAAGTTATTGTTTTTTATTGCGTATAAATCAGGCGCTTTTACCGAGCAACTGGGCCAGCATGGACTCTGTCAGAACCTCAACCCCGAGCTGTTCCGCCTTCGCCGCTTTTGAGCCGGGATTTTCACCGACAACCACATAATCTGTTTTTTTCGAAACGCTGCCACTGACTTTTGCGCCCAGCGCCTGCAGCGCAGCCTTTGCCTCATTACGAGTCATGCGGGTCAAGGTGCCGGTGAGGACAAAGGTTTTGCCCTTAAGCGGCAGTTCATGTGCTGATTTTACTTCTACGTCCGGCCAGTGCAGACCCGCAGCAAGCAATTTTTCGATTACCTCGCGGTTATGCGGCTGAGCAAAAAATGTGACTATACTGCGGGCCACAATCGGACCAATATCGGGAACCGCCTGCAGACTTTCCTCGTCAGCCGCCATAAGTGCATCCAGTGAGCCAAAATGCTGCGCCAGCGTCTGTGCTGTTGTTTCACCGACATTGTGAATCCCCAGGGCATAGATAAAACGCGCCAGGCTTGTATCTTTACTTTTATCCAGTGCGGCTAAAATATTCTGCGCGGATTTTTCTGCCATACGCTCAAGCCCACATAACTGCGCTTCAGTCAAGGCGTAAAGATCCGCCGGATCATTCACCAGCTTATTATCCACCAGTTGTTCCACCAGCTTGTCACCCAGACCCTCAATATCCATCGCTCGACGTGAAGCGAAGTGCTTGATCATTTCCTTACGCTGGGCTTCGCAAAACAGGCCGCCGGTGCAGAAAGTTTTCGCATCACCTTCAAGCCGTTCGGTAGCCGAACCACATACGGGACAGTGCGCCGGTATTTTGAACTTACGCGGCCTGCCTTTGCGCCGAGATTTCACGACGCTGACAATTTGCGGGATCACATCCCCTGCGCGGCGCACGATCACCGTATCTCCCACGCGCACATCCAGACGATTAATTTCATCCTGATTGTGCAACGTCGCATTGCTCACGGTGACACCACCGACGAAAACCGGTTTCAGACGCGCCACCGGCGTCAGTGCACCGGTGCGCCCCACCTGCACATCGATGGCTTCAATCTCGGTCATTTCTTCCTGTGCCGGAAATTTGTGGGCAATCGCCCAGCGCGGCGCGCGCGCAACAAAACCCAGCTGCTCCTGTTGCGCAATCTTGTCCACCTTGTACACCACGCCGTCAATTTCATAGGCCAGTGCGGCACGTTTGTCCTGAATCCAGCGATAATACTCGAGACAGCCCTGCACACCTTTCACCACTCGACTTTCAGGATTGATACGCAGGCCCCAGGATTGCAGTTTTTTTATAATCGCGCTGTGGCGATCAGGTAATCTGGCTTCTGTAACCTCGCCAATGCCGTAACTGAAAAAAGAAAGCGGACGGCTCGCGGTAATCCGCGGATCAAGCTGCCGCAGGGAACCGGCGGCGGCATTACGTGGATTGACAAATTCCTTTTCGCCCTGCTCACGCCGACTCTGGTTCAGTTTTTCAAAGCCGGCCCTGTCCATAATGATTTCTCCGCGCACTTCCAGCACTGTTGGATAATCATGCCCGACAAGACGCAGGGGAATGGTCTCAATAGTGCGCACATTCAGGGTCACATCCTCACCCGTTGTTCCGTCGCCACGCGTACCCGCCTGAACCAGAACCCCCTCTTCGTAACGCAGGCTGATGGCCAGACCATCGAGCTTCGGCTCAACCGCATACTCAATCACATCCACACCGAGACGTTCCCGCGCGCGGCGATCGAAATCCAGCACTTCTTCATCGCTGAAAGCATTGCCCAGTGATAACATCGGGATGCGGTGTTTGACCTCGGCAAAACTTTCCAGCGGCGTCGCACCCACGCGCTGGGTCGGCGAATCCGGGGTAATCAGTTCGGGATATTGCTGTTCGAGATCCTGCAGCTCACGCAACAGGCGATCGTATTCGCTGTCGCTAATCTCCGGATCATCGAGAATATAATAGCGATAGTTATGATAATTAATTTCATCCCGGAGCTGGGCGATGCGATCACGGATCTGTTCGTGGCTGGGCATAAGAGGTATTGAGTAAGTTTGTTGTTTCTAACGCGGAGAACGCAAAGACGCGGAGGCGCAGAGTTTTTGATAAAGATTATTCATCAGAATATCATTTTTAGAGATCTCTGCGCCTCTGTGACTCCGCGTTCTCTGCGTTTCCATTACAACATCAGCTAATGGCTTAACGCGCACGCAGGTGGGACATTTTCTGTTTGAACAGCCAGGCTTCGATTTCTTCTTTCAAGTGGCCGATGGTCTGCATGGTCAGTACGCTGCGCGTTTCATCACAGAGCTCGCCGTCTAAATCACTGGCAATGGCGCGACCTTTTTCGAGCATGGATTCAAACGCGGTGCGGGCATCCAGTGCGCCGGGCAACTGCATAAACAGGGACAACCCCGGCGTGCGCAATGCTTCGATGGTGTCCATATCGAAGGTGCCGGGCTCTACGGCATTGCTAAGACTAAAGACAGGCTGCCTGTCCGATGTTTCATGGTAATGGTGAAAAATAGCCATATCGCCATGCACGAAACCATTGGCCAGTAAGGTATCCAGAATATCCATGCCTGAAAACTGTTTACCCTGTCCGGCCATAATAGCCAGCACTACGATCAGTTCTTCGCCCGGCAATACCGGCGTATCCACATGCACTGACATGGGTTCAAGCTCATCGCTGTCCAGCTTCTCCTCAACCGCCGTGTTGAGTGAAGAAAAGTGCTCGATATCATCGTCTGGCAAATCGTTATACTCACCCGCCGTTGCGAGATCCGCCTGTTTCCGGTTTGCGGACAAACGGGTACCTATCTGTTTTAGAAGTTTTTCCAGTTGCGGGAATTTCAAACTGTCATCACCCTGTTTGAATCGATACCAGAAATACATGCCGGCGACAAACGTCAGCCCCAGCAACAACAGAATCAGTCGAAGCGAATCCATTTCGCGGTTTATCCTCCAACTGGGTTAAGTGAGCCGCATTACCTGTAGGATGTGCTGAG
>JASBTR010000191.1 GCA_030148325.1 Gammaproteobacteria bacterium | reverse complement strand
TGACCTTTGGCCGCACGCACCCAGCCTTTTTCTGAAACAATAATGGTGATTGGATCAGCGCTAATCAGATCCGTTTCACTCATGGCCTGAGCCGCCTCGCGCTCAACAATCGGTGAACGACGATCATCGCCGTGTTCTTCGATCACCGCCTCCAGTTCCTTGCGAATCAGAGTTTTCAGGCGTTGTTTCGATGACAGGGTTTTTTCCAGATTATCCCGTTCCTCGCTGAGTTCTTTCTGCTCGGCGCGGATGCTCATTTCCTCAAGCCTGGCCAGGTGCCGCAGTTTCAATTCCAGGATGGCTTCAGCCTGCTCATCGCTGAGTTTGAAGCGTTTCATTAATACCGGTTTGGGTTTGTCATTCTCGCGGATGATGCGAATGACTTCATCGATATTGAGATAAGCCACCAGCAGGCCATCAAGAATATGTAATCGAAGTGTGATCCTGTCCAGCCGATGCTGCAGACGCCGGCGTACGGTTTCGGTTCGAAATCTCAGCCATTCATTCAACAACTGAACAAGATTCCTGACCGCCGGACGCCCATTGAGACCGATCATGTTCATGTTGATGCGGTAACTGCGTTCCAGATCCGTGGTCGCAAACAGGTGTGTCATCAGTTCATCGACATCCACCCGGTTGGAGCGGGGAATAATTACCAGGCGGGTCGGGTTTTCATGATCCGACTCATCACGAATATCCACCACCATCGGCAGTTTCTTCGCATTCATCTGTGCCGCAATCTGTTCCAGGATCTTTGCCGGCGACGCCTGATGCGGCAGGGCGGTAATAATGATATCGCCGTTTTCCCGCTCATAGCGGGCGCGCATGCGCAGACTGCCATTACCCTTCTCGTACATCTGCAGCAAATCAGCCCTGGGGGTAATGATTTCCGCTTCGGTCGGGTAATCCGGGCCAGGCACAATTTTACACAGCTCTTTCACCGTCGCCTTCGGCTTCCGCAACAGGTGAATACAGGCCGAGACCACTTCACGCAGATTATGCGGCGGGATATCCGTGGTCATGCCAACGGCGATACCCGTGGCGCCGTTAAGCAATACATTCGGCACCTGCGCAGGCAACAGCACCGGCTCTTTCAGGCTGCCATCAAAATTAGGCTGCCATTCCACCGTGCCCTGTCCCAGTTCAGACAGGAGCAAATCGGCATACGCGGAAAGACGCGATTCGGTGTAACGCATCGCAGCGAAGGATTTGGGATCATCCGGCGAGCCCCAGTTGCCCTGTCCCTGCAACAATGGATAGCGATAGGAGAAAGGCTGCGCCATCAGCACCATGGCCTCATAACAGGCTGAGTCACCGTGCGGATGAAACTTGCCAAGCACATCACCTACGGTGCGCGCCGACTTCTTGAACTTGGAACCCGCCTTCAGGCCCAGTTCCGACATGGCGTAAACAATACGCCGCTGCACCGGCTTGAGCCCGTCACCGATATGAGGCAGCGCGCGATCCAGAATCACGTACATGGAATAATCCAGATAGGATCGTTCCGTGAATTCCTTCAGGGGTAAGAGTTCAATATTATCGTCAGCAGTTACGCTTGCCATAATTGGGTACTTCCACTTTTTATGTTTCAGTTATTAAACGCAGAGAACGCGGAGGCGCAAAGACGCAGAGTTCTTAATTTCTAAGGGTTTAATTTCCCCACACTTGCTGCGAAACACTATTGTAGGTGCAGCTTTAGCTTTTGCGGTACCGGCACTTCGTACCCAGAAGGCGTTTTATCACTTCGATCGGGTATACAGGTGAGCCGCACATATTCACAAACCATAATTGGGTACTTCCACTTTTTATGTTTCAGTTATTAAACGCAGAGAACGCGGAGGCGCAAAGACGCAGAGTTCTTAATTTTAAGGGTTTAATTTCTCCCACAGCTTACCCGGAAGGCATTTTATCGCTTCGATCAGGTATACAGGTAAGGCACACATATTCACAAACAAAAAATATTTTCCTCTGCGTCTCTGCGCCTCCGCGTTCTCTGCGTTAATAACACGTCACTCAATTCAAACCTCAGCCAGATCGCCCTTTTCTTCCAGCCATTTTTTTCTGTCTGCAGCGCGTTTTTTCGCCAGCAGCATGTCCATCATCTGTGCGGTGCCGTCACCGGATCTGGTGACCAGTCTTGCCAGTCGGCGAGTATCAGGATCCATCGTGGTTTCACGCAACTGTAGGGGGTTCATTTCGCCCAGTCCCTTGAATCGGGTGACATTGACCTTGCCTTTTATTTTTTCCGCGCTGATACGATCCAACACACCCTGACGTTCGGCCTCATCGGTGGCATAGAAAATCTGTTTGCCTACATCGATGCGGTATAACGGTGGCATGGCGACATGTACGTGACCTTCGTCCACCAGGCTCTTGAAATGGCGCATGAACAGTGCCGTTAGCAGAGTCGCGATATGGGCGCCGTCCGAATCGGCATCGGCAAGAATAATCACCTTGCCGTAACGCAGGCCCTTGAGATCACTGGAACCGGGATCCACCCCCAGGGCGACCGAGATGTCATGCACTTCCTGCGAGGCCAGCACTTCCGCTGAGTCTACTTCCCAGGTATTCAGAATTTTACCGCGCAGCGGCATGATAGCCTGGAACTCACGATCCCGCCCCTGCTTGGCCGAACCACCGGCCGAGTCCCCTTCCACCAGGAACAGCTCGCCCTGCATAGGGTCCTGAGAGGCGCAATCCGACAGTTTGCCCGGCAGGGCCGGACCCTGGGTGACTTTCTTGCGCACCACCTTGCGCCCGGCGCGCAGCCGACTTTGAGCATTGGCAACCGCCAGCTCGGCAATACGCTCGCCTTCTTCCACATTCTGGTTCAGCCACAGACCAAACGCATCCTTAACCACACCGGAAACGAAAGGCGCAGATTCACGCGAAGACAGGCGCTCCTTGGTCTGGCCGGAGAACTGGGGATCGCTGATTTTGACCGAGAGCACATAACTGACCTTGTCCCAGACATCATCGGGCGACAGCTTGACACCGCGGGGCACGAGGTTGTGGATTTCACAGAATTCGCGCACGGCATCGGTAAGGCCGGTGCGCAGGCCGTTAACATGGGTGCCCCCCTGTGCAGTCGGGATCAGATTGACATAGCTTTCCGCCACATTGACGCTGCCATCCGCCACCCAGGCCAGCGCCCAGTCCACCGCTTCTTCATTGCCCGCCATGCTGCCGACGAACATATCCTGCGGCAAACACTCCGCGCCATTCAGCGCATCTCGGAGGTAGGCGTTGAGGCCATCTTCATAATGCCATTCTTCCGTCTCGCCGCTTTTCTCATCCTTGAAGCTCACCCTCAGGCCGGGACACAGCACCGCCTTGGCGCGCAGCACATGCTTCAGCCGCAGGATGGAAAAATGAGGTGAATCGAAATATTTCGGATCCGGCCAGAAGCGCAGGGTGGTGCCGGTGTTGCGCTTACCGACCGTGCCGACTTCTTCCAGCTTCGAGATCCGTTCGCCATTAGCGAAGGCCATGTTGTATTCCTTGCCGTTGCGTTTAATCCACACTTCCAGATGTTTCGACAGGGCATTGACCACCGACACCCCCACCCCGTGCAGGCCGCCGGAAAACTGATAGTTTTTGTTGGAGAACTTACCGCCTGCGTGCAGACGGGTGAGAATCACTTCTACGCCCGGCACTTTCTCACCCTTGTGCGTATCCACCGGCATTCCCCGACCATCGTCGCTGACCTGCAGGGAACCGTCCTTGAACAGCACCACATCCAGCCGAGTGGCATAACCTGCGATGGCCTCATCGACGCTGTTATCGATGACTTCCTGGGCCAGGTGGTTGGGACGTTCAGTCTGGGTATACATGCCGGGACGTTTGCGTACCGGCTCGAGTCCGGTGAGGACTTCAATGGCATCGGCGTTATAGGATTCTTTACTCATGCAACCATAGTATCTGACTTAAAATCTGTAAGCCACATTCTACGGGTTTTGCAACAGGGGGAAAAGAAAATAAACTAGCCCACCGCAAGCGGACGGGACACTAAATAGTAGGAGCGAGCTTGCTCGCGAAAGCGCCTGGATGAACCTCAAACTATTCGCGGGCGAGCCCGCTCCTACCAGTTTTCGCCGCCCGCTCCTACCGGTTTTCGCTGCAAGCAGCGGGGAATTAAACCCAAAGAGATTAACGGGAAAGAAATCCCCTTATGAGAGGAAGGAATAAGCTGAAGATAAATTCAGAGTTTTTATTTGAAGCCACAACCTGCAGCTCACGCCTCACCTGCAACTCAGCTGACTTTGAAACGCCCAACCAGCTCCTGAAGCTCAAGCGCCAGCTGGCTTAGCTCGTTGCTGGCATCCGCCAGTTCACAGGAATGACTCGCCGTGTTTTCTGCGACCTCGTTGATGTTGATGATATTTTCATTGATTTCACCGGTCACTTCACGCTGTTGCAGCGCTGCATCAGCAATCTGCCTGTTCATCGCCGTGATTTCATTGACAGCGCCAGTAATGGCTTCCAGCGCGGCACCAGCACAGCCTGCCTGCTCGACACTTTCACGCGCCTGCTTACGTCCGCTCTCCATTGCCGTCACCGCTTCGCGCGCGCCACTTTGCAGGCTCTCGATCATCTGTCGGATTTCCTCAGTAGAGGACTGAGTACGCGCAGCAAGGTTACGAACTTCATCCGCCACCACTGCAAAACCCCGACCCTGATCACCGGCGCGCGCCGCTTCAATGGCGGCATTCAGCGCCAGCAGGTTGGTCTGTTCGGCAATCCCGCTGATAACACCAAGCACTGAACCAATATTCTCACTGTCGCCTTCAAGCCGCTGGATCACATCAGCCGCCTGTTCAACACCGGAGGCCAGTTCTTCAATCGAAGAAACGGTGGTCTCTACAACCTTACGTCCCTCTCTTGCCTGCTCATCGGTTCGGCTGGCAATTTCAGCGGCCGACTCAGCATGTTGACTGACATCATCCACGGTTGTCGTCATTTCGTTCATAGCCGTTACAACCTTTTCAATTTCGCTCCGTTGTTGCTGTATACCCTGGCTGGTCTCATCACTGATAATATTCATTTTATCCGCCGCCCCGGTCAGGGTGGAAGTGGACGTGGAAACATGCAGAATCGTCTTCTGTATTTTTTCGACAAAACTGTTGAAACCGGCGGATAACTGGGCCAGTTCATCTTGTCCACGAGCTTTCATGCGCCGGGTCATGTCACCTTCACCGTGGGCAATGTCGGTCATCGCATCTACGGTGGCATTTAGCGAACGAGAAATTGATGCTGTCAGAAGTGAACCACCTCCAAAGCCAAGAATCAATCCTATCACCAGTAAAGCTCCGACCAGTTTTGTCATCATATTTACCTGTGACAATAGACCCTCTGCCATATTTTCAGATACGTCACGCTGACGCTGAACAATCCGGGTCAAATCAGCTTTTATCCTGTCAACAAGCGGACTGATCTCACTGGCGATCAGATAAGCATCCATACGCCATTTCTCGCTGCGATGGATCTTGATCAGAGTATCCTGAAGCCCAAAATAGATTTTCATTTTCTCGGCAATAGTCGATACGGCTTCTTCCTGTTCAAAATTGAGCAGATCATCATAGGCCTGTACTTTTTTCAGATCTTTTTCGAATCCTTCTCGATAAAGTTTAATGTTGGTAACATTGGCCATATCACGAAAGGCGATGAAAGCGCGATTAGCGTTGACGATGTTCATCCATATCTGACGCAGATTGTTAATATCCAGAAAAAGCTCGCGTCGTTTTTCACTTATATCTTCCTCGCTTTCGGAATTAATCATCTGGCTCAGATTCTGCTGAATTTCCGCCGCCACGGGTTCCATTTTACCCGCCGAAAAACCTATGCCGGGCTGGTTCTTGTTAAAACTTGCCGCCAGTTCCAGCATCTGCGCCCGGTAACCCTGATACTGGTCAATACCCTTTCTGATCACCTGCACCCGCTCCAGCGTCTCTGCATCCGTCTTCACATTAGGCATCATATGGAGTTGCTCAAGCTGTTTATCGATCAGGCTCAGCAGGCGCAGGTATTCTGCTTTGTCATTTTCCGATTTGCTCAACAAATAGAAGCCTAGCGCAGCATTGGCACCATCCAGGGTCTCCGCAAGTTCCATCGACAGAATCACGGTTGGCTGAGCAACCTTCGTCACATCAATGATTTTTGTGCGTGCATCAAACAGGCTATATAACGCGGTGAGCGACATCACCAGCAACAATAGCGCCAGCCCGGCAAAACTGAACCAGAGTTTATGGCTGATTTTGAAACGTGAAAATATCCCCAGAATATTCTTAAATGTCGATGACATAAACTACTCGCTTTTCAAGATGTGGTGACGACTGGTTTATTTATCGGCATGTCAACAGAGATTCTTTACAAATGTGACGGAAAACACATCAATCGATATTATGCGCGGCGGGGCCTGGACAGGTCCGTCTGAAATCGGGTAATAATAAAAAAGATCAATAACTTGGAGGGTGTACTCATCCCTGTGTCAAGCATTTGTCAGAATTGGCTGGCCACGGGGACGTAGGGGTGGGGGTTAAACCATTAGAAATTAATTTCACCACAGAGGTCACGGAGAACACAGAGAAATATGATTAACTACCCCGCCGCAAGTGAGCGGGATATTAAATCGTAGGAGCGAGCTTGCTCGCGAAAGCGGTTGGATGAACCTCAACTATTCGCGGGCAAGCCCGCTCCTACCAGTTTTCGCCGCAGGCAGTGGGGAGTTAAACCCTCAGAAATTAATTTCACCGCAGAGATTACAGAGAACAATATTCAGAACCTCTGTGTACTCCGTGTCCTCTGTGGTGATTTTTAGCCTTACAGCTTTACACCCAGCCGATGCGCAACTTCTTCATACGCTTCGACCACACCGCCCAGGCCCTGGCGGAAGCGATCCTTGTCAAGTTTTTTGCGGGTTTCGATATCCCACAGGCGGCAACCATCCGGGGTAAATTCATCACCCAGCAACAGGGATCCATGATAACGGCCAAACTCCAGCTTGTAGTCCACCAGTAACATACCGGCGTCGCGGAACAGCTCGGTCAGGATGTCGTTGACTTTGAACGTCAGGGCTTTCATTTGCGCGATTTCGTCTTCAGTCGCCCATTTAAAGGCAAGAATGTGATAGTCATTTATCATGGGATCATGCAGCTCATCATTCTTGAGGAAGAATTCAAACGTGGGTGGATTCAGATCCATGCCTTCCTCCACTCCCAGACGCCGGCACAGGCTGCCGGTGCTGATATTGCGCACCACACATTCGATCGGCAACATATCCAGATTTTTTACCAGTGATTCTTCAGCACTGATAATCTTGTCAAAGTGGGTCGCTACGCCGGCAGCTTCCAGCTTTTCCATGATAAAAGCATTGAAGCGATTATTGACCATACCCTTGCGATCAAGCTGTTCAATTTTTTCACCATCGAAGGCGGACGTATCATTACGGAAATGCAGAATCAGTTTGTCAGCATCATCGGTGGCATAGACGGTCTTGGCCTTGCCGGCAAAGAGTTCGGCCTGTTTTTTCATTTCAAGCTCCTGAAAATTTTCTCGTTAGAAACCTACTGGGCTTTATAAACACCATTCAGCCCAAC
>JASBTR010000146.1 GCA_030148325.1 Gammaproteobacteria bacterium | reverse complement strand
ATATAGATGCCAAAGTGGCGGGTATTCTCAATGTGATCGAGTTGATCCCTGGCGGTCTGGGTGCGGGGAATAATAATATGTGCGGCGCCCAGTCGGTGCATGCCGGCATTGGGCTGACTCATATAGAAAGCTTTGTTACTGAAACGGCTCAATTGGGTAAACAGTTCCACTACGCGATCCGTGTCGTAGGTCTCCATGGTGAGCAGACGGTATTTGGATTCGAGTATTTTTTCCAGTTGTCCGAGATAATCCATACGGGCTTAGCCTGAGGTTTAAAGGTATACCCAATATTATAGCGGCTTCCAGCCGTGGTTCTCGGAATTCCCTGTGACCTGGTTCAAAAAAGCTCCGCTTAATGCTCTGTTTCAGGCTGTTTTTATCATTGACTGAAAACTGACGACCTGATTACGCCCGGCTTCCTTGGCATGGTACAGCGCCTTGTCAGCCTTCTCGAACAGGGAGTCGACGGTGTCCTTGGCCGTCAGGCTGGCGGAACCCAGACTGGCGGTCAGGGGCACTTCACTGCAATCATCATTGCTGCTGCTATTGCAATGGAAAGCAAAGCTTTCAATGGCTTTGCGAATACGATTTGCGACAGCGCGGGCGCTACGGCCATCGGTGCCGGTTAGCAGCACCACGAATTCCTCACCGCCATAGCGGAAGACAATGTCGCTGGCGCGCAGGTTTTCATCAATGCAGTTGGCAAAAGCCTTGAGGATTTCATCCCCGGCGCTATGGCCGAATTTGTCATTGATTTTCTTGAAGTGATCAATATCGGCGACGATCAGCGACAGGGGTGTTCTGTTGCGGTGCGCCAGATCGACTTCACGCGCCAGGGTTTGATCCAGTGAGGCGCGATTCTTGATACCGGTCAGGGGGTCAAACTGGGCGGCGGTCACGGCCTGCTGATACCAGATGGCGTTACGCAGAGGGTAGATCAACTGGCAGAGCAAATTCTCCAGCTGCTCCATTTCCTGCTGAGCAAAGCGATGACGGCGGCTGAATTCCAGTTCACCCAGAAACTCACCGGCAAGTTTCAGCCGGTAGGAACAGGTATGCCGTTTTTTCAGGCCAAATTTATGTTCAATCAACAGAGGCGTATATTCGAAATGTACGCCATCGAATTCTACTTTCTCCTGCAGGGCATCGATGAAGAAACCCAGAATTGTTCCGATTTCGAGCGAAGTCTGAAGCAGGCCTGCCAGTTTCAGCGTATGTTGCAGCTCTGTCGGGGCGATGCCCAGCTGTTCCGCACCGGTGACAGGAGCAGCTACCTGCTGTTCCTGCTTGTTAGGATATGTATAAACGGCCATAGCCACGAACCTTTGTGTTGACGACAATCTGAAATATGCGATTTACGTGCCAAATCGATAAAAATAAATTATCCATATAAAACAATAAGATAAGATGGTTGTTGTTCACGTTTCATCCAAATGTCAAAAATATGGCGTGCTGATCACTTTAATCTGCAGTTATTTCGTCGGGAACTATTTGCTGAGCATGGCAGACTTACGCTATATAGTACGACCATAAACCCTTACTGGAGTTTCCCATGTTAGTGAAATCCGCCACCCTGCTGCTGGCATTTTGTCTCAGTTTTAATCCCCTTGCTGCTAGTGCAGCGGAAAATGTGATGGAGCCCGGGTTGGTGAACCCAGGCTATGTGGAAAAACCGGCCTGGTTCAAGAATTCCTTCCTCGATATTCGTGATGATATCAACGAGGCGGCTGCAAACGGGCGGCGGGTAATGCTGTATTTCTACCAGGATGGCTGTCCTTACTGTGCGAAGCTGATACAGGACAATTTTACCCAGCGCAGCATTGTCGATAAGACACGCAAATACTTCGATGTGATCGCCATCAATATGTGGGGGGATCGGGAGGTGACCGATCTCGCCGGCAACAGGGTGACAGAAAAGCAGTTCGCCCAAGCGGCGCGAGTAATGTTTACTCCAACCCTGCTGTTGTTGACGGAAAAAGGTCAGGTAGCGCTACGCATCAATGGCTATTTTGCGCCGCATAAACTGGAAGCGGCGCTGGATTATGCCGGCCGGAAGATGGAAAGCAAGCTCGCTTTTCGTGATTACCTGCAAAAAGTTGCCGCCTCACCGGCAAGCGGAAAGCTGCATGAGGAAGATTTTTTCCTCAAACCGCCCTACAATCTGCAAAGCCTGAACCGCAGCGGTAAACCCCTGCTGCTGCTGTTTGAGCAGAAACAGTGCCGGGACTGCGACGAACTGCACGGAGATATTTTCAAACGCAGGGAAACCCGGGCGCAGCTGAAACGTTTTAATATAGCACGTCTGGATATGTGGGCAGACACACCGGTGATCGACTTACAGGGCAAAAAGACCACGGCAAAAGAACTGGCGCAGGCGCTGAATGTCGGCTACGTTCCCAGCATGCTGTTCTATGATGGTAATGGGGAAGTCATTCGCACCGAAGCCTGGCTCAAGTCGTTCCATATCCAGTCGGTAATGGACTATGTCGCCTCAGGCGCCTATAAAAACTGGCCGGAATTCCAGCGCTATATTTCCGACCGCGCCGAGCGCCTTGAAGCGCAGGGCGTGCATGTGGATCTCTGGAAATAAAGGCTCGTTGAACGTCGCGCAATGTTGGGTTGTTGGGCTTCGCGTTGCTCAGCGCCAACCTACGCAATCCATCAATAACCGGAGGTTGGCGCTGAGCAACGCGAAGCCCAACAGGC
>JASBTR010000134.1 GCA_030148325.1 Gammaproteobacteria bacterium | reverse complement strand
GGCGGTTCAGGTTGTTCCTTTGACTAATACCCCGTAGCTTGCTGCGGGGTTGTTTATTTTAGAGTTCGGGCAGGGTTTGCTGGATAGTATGCGCTTCGGGGCTGTCAGCGAAGTGGCGGGTCAGCAGTTGTTTATATTGCCTGCTTTTCTCAGGCTTGCCTGATTTGTGGTAGCGGGTGGCCAGCAGCAACAGAAGTACGGGGATTTTTTCATGTGTTGGCTGTTGCCGGATTACTAGCGCCAGTATTTTATCACCGCTTTCAACAAAACCTGCAGCACAGAATCGAATACCGGTTTCAGCGAGAAGCTCGGCAGGCAGGTCTGGTTCCCCCTGAGCCAGGTCCATATATTCCAGAAAACTACGCTGCTGGTCACGCAAAAGCCGGGGCTCGGTTCCTGATTGCATCAGTAACAGCCGGATGTAATGTTGTGCCGATGTTTGATCGGCGCGTGCTTTGGCGATATGAAATAATTTTAAAAGAATGCGGGCATCGTTAGGCTTTATTTCCAGCAGTTGCCTGAATTTATCGCAGGCTTTGTCCAGTTCAGAATTTGACAGTGCGGTCATGGCATTTTGGAATTCGGTTTCAAAATTTAGTGAGGTGTGTATCTCCTCTTCCCTGGTATGAATTTTTAGTGGGCTGTGTTTAATAATTAAGCCGGCAAGAATACCGCCTAGCAGGCCACCAATGTGGGTGACGGTATTAACACTGTCAGGCGCAATCAGGCTGTAGGCGAATTCATAAAGCAGCCAGACAGGCAACATGATAATCGCTGGTGCGCGGACATAGTCAAAGTAGAATATGAGGGAATAGAAAAAACGAATTTTTCGCATCCCATAGAGGATGGCATAGAGACCGGCCAGGCCGGTAATGGCACCGGAGGCGCCTGTTAGCCATTGCGCACTGTTGGGGGTGATGGCAATGGTGACGAGATTGGCGCTGATCCCACAGGCAATAAATACCAGTAACAGCATGATGCTGCCGAGTGACAATTCCAGAATAAAACCGAACAGCAGCAGAAAAACCATATTTCCCAGCAGGTGTCCGAGATCAATGTGAAGAAAAATGGACGTGAAGATGGTCAGGGGATCAGCCTTATAAGGCTTCAGGGAATAGCGGTAGGTGAATATGTTTTGCAGACGGTTGTCGAAGCCGCGACGCAGGCCCTGCCAGACAGCATAGACAGGATCGTCTGGCGCAATGATCTGTGAGCTGTTCAGCGCCTGCAGAAAGCGGCCGTTGCTCATCAGGTGCCTGTAGATAACTTTCCGTTCACTGGGGGCCAGTTCGTTTGCCGGGTTAATAGCGATATGGCTGTTATCCTGTTTGTTCAGATATTGAATATAGCGGGGTATTTCCAGCTCGGCGAGACCGGATGAAAAATAATAGCGAAAAGCGTCGTCTTCCCGCGTCTGATCCTGTCCCTGCAGAAAAACGAAGACCAGGATATTGATACTTATCAATAACAGGGTAATAACGGGGGGAGTACGCCAGTCTGGTTTCCGATCCAGGGGTATGAACATCGTGGTCTGATTATTGCTGTGACTTTAGCCAAGCTTAGCGGGAATTTTATGTGCGATAAAGCGCTTTTCCCGAAATATGCCCGCTGGAAGATGATGAAACTGTGAATAACTTCCTGTCGTTCGAGCAGCAACGGGACTAGATTGTCCATAAAGCGGGCCGTGTCCAGTCAGCCTGCATTTCCAGTGACCATTCGGGCAAGGATCGTATTGTGAAAACAGAACAAAAAATCATGTCACAGCAGCCATTGCGGGATATTGCCGGAGATGCGATTGCATCACAGATGGCTTTTGGTGAATTGCTGAGCGCGGATGAGAAACGCTACCTGCTGGATCATGGCGTGGTGCGAAGTGCCAAGGCCGGCGAACTCATCTGTGAGCAGAACCAGGTTGATGCGCGGGTCTATATTCTCGTGATCGGCGCTGTCGAGGTCAGCGAAGGTGAAGGTCGTGAGAAAGTGGTGCTGGCAAACCTGCGCCGGGGGGAGATTTTCGGTGAAATTTCTGCCCTCTTCAAGCTGCCCAGGATTTCGGCTGTGACAGTGACGCGGCCCTCGGTAATGCTGGAGCTGTCAGGTGAGGCACTGGAAACGCTGATCAATAATCGGCCGCTGCTGCGCAATGCCGTGTTGCAACGCTACCGGCAACGTATCATCGAGACGGCATTGCGTTCAGTTTCCCTGTTTCGACATCTGCCTGCGAGCAAGTTACAGATTCTGGCGGATAATGCGGTATTAAGTGGTTTTCCCGAAAATACCGAGATCGTCAGGGAACATGATAGCGGTGATTCGCTGTATTTTATTATCATGGGTTCGGCTCGGGTGAGCCGCCAGATAAATGGTGAAGTGCTGAATATCGCCTTGCTGCGGCAGGCTGAGTATTTTGGGGAATGGTCGGTGCTGACCGGTGCCCCGCGTGCCGCCACGGTAACAGCCTTGTCACCGGTCGAGGTCCTGCAGGTGGATTGTCAGCCCTTTTTGCGCTTTATTCAGGATAACCCGCAGGTGCGGGATCGTCTTGATATGGTGGCTTACAATCGTCATGCACAGGCGATGCAGTCAGAACCGCATCTGGCCTACCAGGATGAGCTGGATGAGATAGTCGAGGAAATTGAAAGCATCATTGACAGGGAATCCCGTTTCTGAAGGTGGCAATCAGCCGCTTGAGGCTGGCTGAGTGTTGAATCAGGCCTGCCCGGGGTTCAGGCTCGTACTATGATTTTATCCAAATTAAAGCTAATATTAGGTTTTGAAACGAGCAGGTTTCAGGCGCATGCCATTGTTTAATACGAACCTGCTTTGTCTAATCTTGTTTTGGGGGCTTGGGAAAATATGCGTTCAGGAAATATGCATTTAAGACTGTTTTCGTTTTTGCTGGCAGCGATGTTTTGCGTACCCGCATTTGCCGATTCCATAATGGCGCAACTAAGCAGTCAAAGCGCACGCTTTCGCTACAATACGAATAGTCTGGGACAGTCGTTCGGGAACCTGGAGTCCAGTGTCGGATTCCTGTATACCGATAATTCGGATGTCAAAAACAGTTACCTTGCGGATATAGGCGCCTTTGTTCGGGGAGAGAGTGTTGAAGCGCCGATTATTGTCTCCATCGGTGGACGGCTGTATGCGGGTAAGGCGCAGGATTATACCGTTTATGCCCTGGGTCTGGGCGGCGATGTTTTACTGATGCCGGAATCCTGGGGTGGTTTCGGGCTGGGCGCTTTTTTTACGATTGCGCCGAGCGTTGTATCTTTTGGAGATGCGGACGGTCTGCTTGACTACGGCGCAAGCCTGAATTTCGAGGTCTCACCGCAGGCAACGGTGCTGGTGGGCTATCAGAAAGTTGAAGTGGACATCAATACAAACAACGTTGGCACGATCAATATCGACAAGCGGGCTTTCTTTGGGGTGCAGATTAAATTTTGAGTTTCTCGCCTCCTGGGCAAGACGAGGATTAGTCGGCGAACGATTTGAAGCCAGGTCGTTTCCGCGTTCGGTTTTCCGGAAGAACTGAACAGTTGCTATTTCGCGTAAATCAGCTAATTTCAGCCAATAAATAATCCCGCCGCAAGTGGACGGGGTATTCAATCGTAGGAGCGAGCTTGCTTGCGAAAACGGTTGGATGAACCTCATTCGCGGGCGAGCCCGCTCCTACCGGTTTTCACTACCCGCTCCTACCGGTTTTCACCGCAAGCAGCGGGGAATTTAACCCATAGAGATTAAAGCTGGATTTTTTATGTGCAACCGCTACGTCAACAGCGGGAGTGAACCGGCTGGAAATCCTTTCCAGCCGGAACGGGATGAGACCGTTAGAGCGCCATATCCTTGAGTGCCTTGAGTGGCTGAACTTTGACAACGTTACGGGCGGGTTTGGCCTTGAAGATGGTAGGTTCACCGGTGAAGGGGTTGATACCCTTACGGGCGCGTGTGGCGGGTTTGCGCACAACCTTAACCTTCATTAGACCCGGCATGGTGAACACGCCAGCAGCGTTGCGTTTGATATGACCGTTGATGATGTGGGCCAGTTCGTCAAAAACCGCGGCAACATCTTTTTTCTTCAGCTCGGTACGCTCTGCAATGGTGGTGTAGAGCATGGTCTTGGTGAAAGGTTCCTTGATTGATTTAACTGTTGGCTTTTTAACGGCCACAGCTTTTTTCTTTGCTGTTTTCTTTTTGGCTTTTTTCTTGATCGCCATTGAGGGCTCCTGAGAGTTGATTGGTTTATCAGATTCGGTTGCTAAAATAGCATATTCCCCGTTAACTGGAAGCGAGTATATATCTATTTTTATAGTATTATCCAGCCCTTTTACGGAGATATATGTCGAATCTTTTTTGACTTGCATCAGTGACCCAGCGAATGGATTGTGAGCTGTTTCAGTTCGTTTTTGTATAAGAATATCCTTATGTGCTGTGTTGGAAATCCTGCATTTCTTCACACTTTTCTGATTACTGGAAGATGGGGTTAAAGACAGGGGCGGTAATGGCCGATAAACCTGATGAGTTCTCATATATGTTGGTTAATTATGAAAAAATTTGCCCGGATTTTATTTATCGGTTTGTGCCTGAGCCAGTTTGCACTGGCTTCAGTGGCGCAGGCCAGGATGATTTATATTAACGACAATTTACGCGTGGGTGTCCGCTCCGAGCCCAGTACTCGGGTAGCCCCTTTCAGTGTCGCTGTGACGGGAATGAGACTGGAAGTACTGGAGCAGCAGCCCGGCTACCTGAAAATTCGTACCAATAAGGGTGAAGTCGGCTGGATAAAGGATATCTATGTCAGCGATCAGCCGCCTGCGGTGCTGCGTATCAAAACACTGAAAACGCGCCATCAGGCGCTGAAACAGCAGCTGCAGAAGCAGGAGGAGACTATCAAAATTCTGGAAACGGCAAACATGGCGCTGAATGAGAAGATTGATAGCCTGAAAAAAGATCGTAGTCGTTGGCAGCTTGAAAAAGCGCGCAGTGATTATATACAACAGGGTAGTGTGAACAGCCGCTTCTGGTGGTGGATCAGTCTGGCGGGGCTTTTACTGGTAGCGGCAGCGTTTACCAGCGGCATGATCTGGCACCGGCAGCAGGCGATGAAACGACTGGGAGGTTTGCGGGTCTGAGCACAGACTTCCTGTAAAAATATAAAAAAAGGCGGGTACACCCCGCCTTTTTTATACACTCATGCTGTTGACCATGATGTCCAGTTCTTCACCGGATTGTAGGACCTCATCCATGGCTTCATAGATCTGTTCATCGCTAAGGCCTAACTGCTTGCAGAGGGTCTCGGATACTTCGTCAGTATCGGCATCAGACATGTTGTGGCCCTTGAGGATCTGATCGGCGAGCATGACCAGCTGGACATAGCAGTCATGTTCGCCTTTGTAATCGATCTGGTGATGATGTGCGATCACCGAGATTATTTCTTCCGGCATATTCCAGAATTGCATCAACTGTTGACCAAGTTCGGCATGGGTAACGCCGAGAAGGCGCTGTTCGATTTCGATAACCGGGGTATCTTTTTTTGCGCTAAATACCTTGTTGAACCAGAAATATTCACTGGGAAACAGGGTGCCGAGAGCCAGATAGCCGATGTTATGCAGCAGGCCACAGAGATAGGCGAGACCGGGTTTTACCTGCAGGGATTTGTCCAGCTCTCGTGATAGCCTCTGTACCAGTGAGGCGCTGTAGGTAGCGCTCTGCCAGTAACTTTTTGCGCCCAGTGGTCCGTTTTCCGGAAGTTTAAAGGCGCGGGCCATGGCCGCACCCAGCGTCATGTGCAGGACGTTTTCATAGCCCAGGACTCTGAAAATAGCATCATTCAGCGTTTTGACCTTGCCGCGTTGTCCAAACAGGGCGGAGTTGGCATAGCGCAGGACCTGGGCAGCGAGAGATGCCTCCATGGAAACCACTTCGGTTAGTTGATCGATATTGGCGTCCGGGTTGTTCCTTATCTCCATGATGCGTAGCGCCATGTCGGGCATCACCGGCAAGCTGTGAATATTTTCCAGCTGCGCGCGAATATCCAGTTTTGGCGCGCCATTGGCCGACTTTTCGGGTTCAGGGTATTTACCCTGGTTTTTGGAAATCTGGCTGCCGAACAGGGCATGGCTGGATAGCGCCGAGGAATTTAGTGATGGCAGTTGCAGCGGTTGTGTCTCTTCGCCCAGGGCAATCGTAATGTTCTCATGTTCTGCCAGCGCTTCGTCAAAAACAAATTTGAAACCGTTGCTGGCAGGGTTAGGAGGTTGTTGCTGGAAATAGCTGTGCAGCGCATCAAGATCTTCGCTAGCAAGAAAACGGAGTTGATCCCGATGCAGGGCGGCTTTTAGTGCAGACAGATCCAGTTGATGAATTGCAGGGAAGACCGCGACAACAAAGCCCTGATCATCTTTTAACAACACGGCTTCGGCGTGGTTGCTATTTGCTTTTTCCAGCTTGACGGGTTGAGCTGGAATAGCCAGGTAATCGAGTACTGCGCGAAAAACTTTATGTGTGCTCATGATCATAAGTTCCATTTTTTTCGCGACCTGGAACAATGCACTGACAACGAATCCTTCACACTTGCCTGCAAGCGTGCGGGTGGCAAATCCAGGTTGCTCTTTAATCGTAAATCGTCTGGCTGACATAATGATGTTTTGCATTCGCTGACCGGGCCTACCGGTTCTGTGAGTGAGTTTGCAAAAATGCATTCAAATGCCAATACAGACAGCTTGCACATGGATTTAACGGTCAAGTGCTCTTAAACTTTAGCACCTGATAGCTGTTTTGCCGTTTTTTATAGAATATATCTGCATTTTTAACGCATTTAGCCTGAATTGAGCGAGTGATATGAACGAGAACCGAAAACTTCAGCGTGAACAGTTAAAACATTTTGAACCTTTGGCTGAGCTCTCGGACGCGCGTCTGGATGAATTGCTGAGTCTGGTCTGTAGCGAAAAATTCACTATGGGTGCTAACCTGTTCCGGGAAGGCGATATTGAAAACAGGACGATGTATCTGCTCTTTGGTGATGTGCAGTTGAGTTCTTCCGATGGTCGTATTGATACGATTGTTCAGCACACCGGGGAGCAGGCCCGCTATCCGCTGGATGACAGCCAGCCGCGACAGTCCAGTTGCATCAGTATTACTCCGGTTGAAGTACTCTGTATTGATAACAGCATACTGGACTACATGATGATGTGGGATCAGGTGGGTATTTCGGTTGAGCTGGAGAAGCAGGAAGAGAGCGTGGATAAAGCCGAGATTGAAACCGGTGAGGAAACTGAAGAAGTCGCGAGAAGTACGGGTAAGAATGCAGCGAACACCGATGCTGAAAATGCGGCTGAGGTAGCTGAAACCATAGCATCGGAAAATATAACAGATACAGTTAACGTTACAGATCAGGACCGGCGGGAAAGGCTCGATGAGCCGGATAAAGATCAGGTGCAGGCCGTACGGCCGACGGCGCCGGCGAAACAAAATACGGCTAAAATAACGGCTGCAGAAAGCGCCAATGATGATCGTGCGTGGATTCGCAAGATGAGCCATATTATGGCTTTTAAATCCATGCCGCCTGCGAACATCAAATACCTGCTGGATAAAATGGAGGCGGTGCAGATTAAGGCGGGGGAAGATGTTGTCCAGCAGGGCGAGTCCGGTGATTATTATTACGTACTGGTGGATGGCAAGGCGCGGGTAACGCGCACTGTCGAACTGGCTACTCTCGAGCCCGGTCGCAGTTTTGGTGAGGAAGCCCTGTTATCCGGTAGTCAGCGCAATGCCTCCGTTACCATGCTGGAAGACGGGGTAGTGATGCGCCTGGACAAGCGGGACTTTGACGACATGCTCAGGGAACCCATGCTCAATCGTATTGCGCCATCTGAAGCTCGTCTGAAAGTGGCGCAGGGTGCGTGCTGGCTGGATATTCGGCATGCCAAGGAATTTAATTATAGTCATTTGCCGGGGGCCATGAATATTCCCCTGCATGAATTACGCCTGCGAATCGAAGAGCTGGATCGGGATGTGCACTACATCTGTTATTGTCGCACCGGGCATCGCAGTTCAGCCACCGCCTTTCTACTGGTGCAAAACGGCTTCAATGCCAGTGTGCTCAACGGCGGGGTACAGGTGATGGCGCAGGATTTGATTACGGAATAAGGCGGGTTAATAAATAAAAATTCCGAATTTCTGTCCACTTTAATCAGGATGGTTTTAAACTTGTGTAGGATGTGCTGAGTGAAACGAAGCGCATCATTCCATGCCTGGATACGCGAACGATGCGCTTCGTTTCACTCAGCACATCCTACGAAGACCCTAAAAACACCATAACGAAAGTGGACAGAAATTCGGAACTTTGTCTTCACCCTGGCGGCCAGTGCATTCGCCGTCCACCCAGCAGGTGCAGGTGGATATGATAGACAGTCTGGCCGCCGTCATCGTTGCAGTTCATCAGGATCCGGTAGCCGCTTTCGGCAAAGCCCATTTCGCCTGCCAGCGTTTTCGCAGCCAGCGCCATTTCCCCTATCAGATAACTAGTGTCCGGCCCCAGATCATTTAAGCTGGCGATGTGCCGGCGTGGAATAATCAGAATATGCTGCGGCGCCTGGGGATGGATGTCGTGAAAGGCAAGCACATGTTCATTTTCATAAAGATAGTCCGTTTCAATTTCAGCGCGGGCAATTTTACAGAACAGACAACTCATAATCATATCCTTTGTTTTGTTGAGTAAAGTAAAAAGTGATTGCCTGAAATTATAGCAACGGCTCATTATCCAGTGTGGCACAGGTAAAAAAACAGCCGCAGGAATGGATATCAGCGCAATTGATAAAGGTCAAGGCGATTCTCTCTCCCGCGTTTCAATCTAATATACAAATTTATGCCCTGCACCGGTATAGAGTGTCTTTAATGTGTAATCAGGGTGTTTATTTTGCTCCAGATATAAGAAATTTATAATAGATTCATATTCTTATATCTGGATTTTGACATAAAACTTGAGTGTTTGTTGTGAGTGAAATTTAACTGCGAGAGGAAATGATAATGTTGAAAAAAATAGCAGGTAACAGCGTAGTTGCATTGGCGGTAGCGGTGAGTCTGAATATGGCAGTGACAAGCTCGGCGCAGGCTGCCGGCTTTAACGAAGCCATGACGAGTGGAACCTTCAAGGGGTCATTACGGCCACGAATTGAACTGGTTGATCAGGAAAATATCAGTGATAACGCTCAGGCGACCACGGTGCGTGGTGCCTTTCAGTATACCACCGGCACCTGGAAAGGCTTACAGCTGAAAGCCGAGCTGGAAACGGTGATGGGCATCGGTTCTGAAAAATACAATTCAAGCGCAAATGGTAATACCCAGTACCCGGTGGTGGCGGATCCCTCCGGCGGTCATTTCAACCGCATGTTCCTGTTACATAAGGGCGAAGGCTATTCAGCAGGCTATGGGCGGGATGAAATAACCTATGACAATCACCGCTGGATCGGTAATGTGGGCTGGCGTCAGAACCACCAGACTTACAACAGCGCCAAGATCGATGGCAAGGTGGGTGCGTTATCCTATCATGCCGCCTATGTCACCAAGCGTTATAAAATTACTCAGTATGCGACAGGGGAAGATATGAAGAATACATATTTTCTCAATGGCGCTTACGATTTGTCTTTCGGTAAACTGACGGCCTATTACTATGATTATGAGTTTGACAATGGCTCGAATGTGGGAACCCAGACATATGGCGCCCTGCTGACCGGTGCACCGGGCAACTTTATTTATCGGGCCGAAGTGGCGGCACAGAAACGTGATAAAGCCAATGCCGGCGCCGATGCCTCGGTAAATTACTATCATATGATTGCGGGGATGAAAGTTTCGGCCATGAAGTTTTTGCTGGGTTATGAACTACTGGGTTCGGACAGCGGCAACTATGGCATGAAAGCGGATTTTGGCACCAATCACAAGTTCAATGGTTTTGCGGATCAGTTCCTGAGTACACCGGATGCCGGCCTGAAAGATACCTATGTCACGGCAGTAATTCCATTTTCCGGAATGAAATTTGTAGCCACCTATCACAGCTTCAAACCGGATAACAGCAGCAGTTTCGATGACTACGGTACAGAAATGGATCTGGTGCTAGCCAGGAAGCTGAACAGGCAGGTTAGTTTGCTGGCCAAGTATGCGGGTTATTCTGCGAAGAAGAACAGTGCGAATCCGAAGAATAATGATGTTTCCAAGCTGATCGTCCAGGCGGTTTATAAATTCTAACCCGTCGTCATGATGCGGCCTGTGCAGATCTCAACGTCCGTGCAGGCCGTTTTTTTTACAGGAACAGAGTTAGTATACCAGTATAGCCATACAGGCGCTGCCCGGCGATTTCACCGTTGGCATAGAAGCCGACGATGGGAATTTCGCCAAAGACCTCGCTGATCATTTTCATTTCCCGGGCATCGTCGCCGAATAGATGGCGGCCGCGCCCCATGCAGGAAATATAAATCCCGCCGCGTGGCGTGGCATTACCGATTCGTTTTTTCAGTTCATTGAGCATACGCCGCATGTCACGTATGGCGGCGCGACCGTCTCGGCGGCAGAACATGATCGGGGTTTCCGACTTCATCTGATCCGCGATGGCAAGCATATTATTGCGGGGATCGATACCGATAATATTGCGCACCATGTAATCGGCAGTGTCGCTGCCCTGGACCGGGAAGGCGGCAAAGATATAGCCGGCGGCGCGATTGATATCTTTGGCCAGCACCTCGCCGATTTCTTCCCTGAACACATCCAGCGCCGGGCGGTTATCGATACTGATGGCCATGTGGTTATCACAGTCAGTGAGCATGTGTGTCTGGCCGATAGGTGTGCATCCCTGACTCAGACCGCTGGCGACGGGGATATTGTCGTTGAACACCACCCCGGAAAGCTGGCCCTCGGTGATGTCATCGGCGATCTGGAAAAATAACTGGCTCTCGGATGAGGTGATGCCCCCGATCAGATAACCGTTACCCAGGCTGTCCGGTAATTGTTCCAGCACCTGCGGCAGCTGGCCGTTGCGAGGATCACCATGCACCAGGGCGATGCGTACTCCGGGCATAACGTTATCAGTCGTGCTCGTGGCGGCAAGATGATGGGTATCCTCAGCGTGATTAAACAGGCTGAAGCTGTGCTCAGGAAATGTGGCCAGCATCATGACCATGGCGGGCTGATCGTAATATTCAGTATTGGTACAGTTGATGGCGGCGCCGACGCTACCGACCCAGTGAGGGACGCCGGTTTTCTGTTTCAGGCTGCGCAGGATTTTGCCAAGATCTCTGGCATGGCCGTCAGTGACATAGAGAAAGACGAGGTTGGCATCAGTGCTGCCCCCGGTTTGTTGCAGGCAATCGTCGATAGCGTCCTGCCAGTCTGGCTTGTTGCTGTGTCCGAGTTTGAACGGCGCTGAATGAGTCATAGTCTAAAAAACAGAAATCCGCAAACAAAGGCCGCCAGGTTCAGATAGTCGGTGTTTGTTTGCGGAAAAAATAGTAGCTAACTGGCCATTCCGGAATCGGAATGGCCAGAGCCTGTTGCTCAAGCCTTACGCTTGGCTTCAATTAGTTCGTGAATACGTGGACTCAGGATCAGCTCCATGGCGAAGCCCATCTTGCCACCGGGCACCACCAGGGTGTTGCGACGCGACATGAAGGAGTTCGGAATCATGTTCAGCAGATAGGGAAAATCCACACCCTTGGGATCGCGGAAGCGAATGACGATGAAACTTTCATCCGGCGTTGGAATATCGCGGGCGATGAAAGGGTTTGACGTATCCACGGTCGGTACGCGCTGGAAGTTAATGTCCGTGCGAGAGAACTGCGGGGTGATGAAATGCACATAATCGTCCATGCGTCGCAGGATGGTATCAACAATGGCCTCGGCGGAATAACCACGCTGGGCATTGTCACGATGGATTTTCTGGATCCACTCCAGGTTGACAAGCGGTACGACGCCGACCAGTAGATCAGTATGTGCGGCTACATCCACATCGCCGTCAACTACGCCGCCATGCAGGCCTTCATAGAACAGCACGTCGGTGTCATAGTCGATTTCTTCCCAGGGAGTGAATTCACCGGGTTTCTGGTTATAAGGCGCGGCTTCTTCTTCGCTGTGCAGGTAGTAGCGGCGTTTGCAGCGGCCGCTTTCACCGTAGGTTTTGAACGTATCTGCGAGAAGATCGAAGTGGTTTGCTTCCGGGCCGAAATGGCTGAGTTGCTTGCCTTCTTTGGCGAATTTTTCAATCGCGACTTTCATTTCCGCGCGGTCGTAGCGATGATAGCTGTCGCCTTCGATGATCAGCGGGTTGATCTGTTCACGGAAGAAAATATGCTCAAAGGCATTTTTGACCGTGGTGGTGCCGGCGCC
>JASBTR010000131.1 GCA_030148325.1 Gammaproteobacteria bacterium | reverse complement strand
CAACCACTTTAAAGCCACACCCTTCGATAAGCTCAGGGCGAACGGAATTAATCAGAGTTTCCTTAGATTGCATAGAGTGTTAAGTTTTAAGGTTTGTTAAAATAACTATTGGAGGCAGTAGTTATGAAAATACCATTACAGATTACATTCCGTGATATCCCCCATTCCGATGCGCTGGAAGCAAATGTTCGTGAAAAAGCTGCCATGCTGGAAGAATTCTATGATCAAATTATGAGTTGCAGGGTTATGATTGAAGCTCCACACGGGCATCATCATAAAGGAAATCTGTATCATGTCAGGGTGGAGATAACCGTGCCGGGTAATGAAATTGTTGTTAGCCGTTCACCAGATCAAGATCATGCCCATGAAGATGCCTATGTAACTGTGCGGGATGCATTTAATGCTGCGCGGCGGCAATTACAGGACTTTGCAAGAAAACAACGTAGAAAAGTCAAAACACATGAATGTCCAGCGCACGGAACAATATCAGAACTGGTGCCATATGAAGATTACGGCAAGATCAGGACAGCAGATGGACGTGAATTATATTTTCATCGTAACAGTGTTGTTGACGGTGATTATGATGTGCTGGAAATCGGCGATGAAGTCCGCTTTACGGAAGAGGCCGGTGATGAAGGCCCCCAGGCAAGCACGGTGCATTTGATTGGTAAACACCATATTGTTAAATAAAATTAAATGCCGGCCAACCAGGATGGGCACGGTTTTTGTGCGCCACTGCTACTTCCTTAGAACGATGCCAGTGGCCGGTACTGCAGTGCGTAGAACATTTCCAGATAGCGCCGTGTCTCGGAACGTTCGAGATCGGTGACGTAACGCCAGAAACCGTACACCCGTGATAGCGTCATCATGCGTTCGGCATAGCGCTTCCAGGTATAGCGGGCCGCGACTCTTTCTAGCGAACCCTGTGACAGTTTATCCCAGTAGGCGGGTTCCTTGCGACAACGCTGGAGAAACGCTGCCATTTTCTCTGCCGCCGCTTCACCGTGGTTGGGGTTGATATGGAAGCCTGAGACGCCATCTTCAATAATTTCCAGCGGCCCGCCGAAGCAGGTGGCGAAAGTCGGCAGACCGCTGCTCATGGCTTCCACTACCGTCAGGCCGAAGGCTTCAAACAACGCCGGCTGGACGAAAGCGCCGCGCCGATCGGCAACCACGCGGTACAGTTCACCAGACAGATCCTTGTCAAGATGCTTGCCCAGCCAGCGGATCTGTGTCTCAAGACCATGCGCATCCATAAGATCGTGCATGTGCTGTATCTGCGCGCGCTCCTCGGCATCATTAGAACGCTGCGGATCGACGTGCCCCGAGATCACCAGCAGGTTGGCGGCTTCTCGCAACGCCGGCGATTCGGCATACCACTCGACCAGGCCGGTGATATTCTTGATCCTGTCCATGCGCGCCATGGTGAACAACAACGGCTTGTCCGGTTCGGCTAATGCGCCGCGGATATCCGCCGCCGTGTCCTCGCCGAACACCAGTTGTTCGATCTCACCATAGAGGTGAACAAGACGCCGCTCCCGATCGGCAGCCGGAAAATACACATCCGGATCGGCGCCCTGCGAGACGATATTGAACTTGGGATCAAATGCATCGATGCCATGCACTACCCGGTAGAGGCCCGGCAGGGTAAACGCCGAATAACTCTCGTACTGGCCCACGCTTTCATCGGTGCCGGCGATCTCCTGATAGGTGCTGGTAATGATGAAGTCCGCCGTATTCATTGCGATCAGATCCGCCGTGAACTGGGTAGAAAAGTGATATTGCGATTCATTCTCGCGCCAGTACAGATCGGAATACAGATATTTGGTCTTTTCCAGTGCATGGGCGATATTGCATTGAGTAACGCCGAGCCGTTGCGCCAGCAGGGTAGCGACCAGGTTGCCGTCTGAATAATTGCCGATCACCAGATCCGGGCGCCCGCCCAGTTCCGCCAGCAGCTCGCGCTCCACGTCCAGCGCAAAGCGTTCCAGATAGGGCCAGATCTCGAAGCGGGAAATCCACTGCGGCACCACTTCGCCCGAGGCTTCACGAAAGGGAATGCGCAGTATGCGCGCATAATCGGTGCCGGCGATCGCCTCGATACGCTGGTCACAGGTGGTACCCTCGGCCTCGGGAATAAGCCGGGTGATGACAACGATAGAGGGTTTGATATCCAGACCCTGTTCGTTGAGTCGCTGCCGCATTTCCTTTTCCAGCGCCCTCACCTGATCGAGAATATAGACGACCTGCCCGCCGGTATCGGGCCGGCCCAGCACATTGGACTGGCCGAACCAGCCGTGTGGTGAAAGAATGGCAAGTGAAAAAATCATCGGGATACGGCTCAGGAACGTTTCCAGCGCATCCGGTGAAGGCGCTTCGAGGATGTCCAGCAACAGTTGCATGGTATCTCGTATGCGCGCGGCGTTCGCACCCCAACCGGCCTCGAAACCCAGCGATCTCAGTTCACGCGCCAGTTCGCTCCATGGCGTATCGGCCTCAGCGCCAGCCAGCAGGCGATCAGCACTGCGCAGGGCGCGGCGCAGATCCTCGACGCGGGTAATTCCCCCATTGAGCATCAATGGCTGGCCACGGTAAGCATGCATACTGAGAAAATCGAGCACACGCTGCTGACCCTTGCCCTGCTCCTCGAACAGACGGCTGGACAGACGCCGGTTGAGAAATTCCACCCCCCGGCCGATGGAGCGCGTTTCCCGCGGTTTAAAAAACTCGCGGGAGAAAGGTTCCAGATCCACTTCCAGCGTCCATTCCGGCGTTTCATTGACATCCACCAGTCTTTCCTTGAAACGCAGGAACTGGCTGACCACGATTTCTTCCGCCTCTACCGTTTCCAGATGGATGCGCAGGTATCGCCAACGCCCGATGCGCGGGCGCAGGGCCAGATAAAACCACTGGGTGTCCGTTGCCGCTTCCTGACTCATTTGTAGAATCTCCGCCAGCGGCGTCTGTTGCAGCGCCTCCCCCCCCTCGGACTCACATAAGGCCTGGAAGCCATCCAGCAAATCGGTGCGCAGCAGAAAGGGCCGCTTGCCGCTGACGAAATGGTGCAATACCCGGTGGGCGCGGCTGCGCGCCTCATCAAGATAGCTAACTAGATCATCAAACAGTTTAAATGAATTGGCCGTGTTCACATCAGATTCCAGCGTTGCATGAAGGGCGTATAAAATTCCCGCTGCCCGGGTGTGGCGCCACGAATGCCGACAATGGCGCTGGCAAAAGCCTGGGCACGTTGCAAGGTCGATTCGAGCACCCAGTCATGCAGCAGGCCCAGTATAATCACCGCAGCAAAGGCATCACCCGCGCCAACGGTATCTACCAGCTTATCGGCCGGTGGGGGTTCGATCTGAAGCCTGCGCCCGCTACGCGTATGCGCCAGCGCTCCCGCTGCACCGCGAGTGGTGATCAACAGTTCCAGGCCGCAGGCCTGTTGCAGGGTGGCGGCGCGTTGTTCCAGATCTACCCCCGGCGGAGCCAGCAAATCCAGTTCATCTTCATTGAGTTTGACCCAGCAGGCGCCATCGATGTAGCGTTCAACCTGCTCACGCGTCCACCAGGGGGCGCGCAGATTAACATCAACGAACACCGGCACAGCCAGCCTGTCGTGCAAGGTGTCGAGCGCCTTGCACGACACCGGATTACGCAGTGCAAGACTGCCGTGATAGAGCAGCGCCGCATCCTTGATCGGCGGCAATTTATCGGCATCGATGAAGTCCCAGGCGCGCCGCTCGACGATATCGTAGTGGGGTTCATCATTGTCAAGCGTGACTTCCACCGTGCCAGTCGGATGGCTAGAATCAAGTTGCAGGCCGGCGGTATCCATGCCCCATGACTGCATGGCTTCACGGATGCGCCGCCCCAGTGCATCATTGCCCACGCGCGAGATCAGCACAGGTCGGGCGCCGAAGGCGTTGAGATGCCAGGCGACATTGAATGGCGCGCCGCCCAGCACCGCCTGCCCATCGGGGAAATGGTCAAACAGGACTTCACCAAACACAACCGGACATCCACTGGCATTCATGTCTACACCCTCCGTTACTGGATAAAAGCGGGATGAAAGTGCATCATACCTTCCAGTATCCCGGCGCTGTAATTACCATTCATGCCGAGGAACCCGCCAGTCGCAATATACAGGGCATCGGCATGACCGGCCGCAGCCGCCAATGCCAGCGCCGCTTCTCTGACTTCGGTGCTGGCATTAGCAACCAGCACCGATGGAACGGCGCTTGACAACACCGGCAGATCGTTGCCACTGTCACCGGCGAACAGCGTATCCTGTATTTTGATTCCCAGTTGCGCTGCGAGGAACTCGATGGCGTGCAATTTGGTCGCGCGCGCCGGTAACACATCGAGCAGGCCAGTGGCGGCGACTTCATCGATACTCCAGATGAGACTGGCGCGAACATGGTGTTCCGCCAGGCGTCGTTGCATGATGGCCAGTAGCGCTTCGCTATCGGCCTTCAGCGAGACATAGTAGCTAAGTTTATGGGTGTTCTGTTTACTCTGCTCCTGCAGCTGCAATTCCGGTAGATCCCGGAATAACGCATGCAGTTGCGCATGTTTCATGCCTCCCCAGTCGCCATCGATCTCCGTCTCCCACTGCGGCCACGGCTGCCAGTGATCATCCTCACTACGATAGATGCGCGTACCCACATCGCTAATGACATAATCCGGCTGCGGCAGGCGATAGTCACCGATCGCTTCCTGCACCAGTGCACGATGACGGCCCGTAACATAGGCCAGGGTAATCTCGGGATATTGCGCCAGTGCTGTGAATTGCTCACGGGCGCCCGCCGACTCAGGCTCATGACCGTTGGGCAGCAGGGTGCGATCGAGATCGGTGCATAGCAACAGATGCTCGCTCATTGACTCTCCGCCCGTGCATCCTCCGGTAACATGCAACTATCGAAAAAGTCATAATGATCCAGCGCTTCGAGAATACCAGCGGCATAGGCCTGTCTGGAAAAATAAATTCGCTCGATATCGGTCAGTTGCGACAGCTCTTCGTGATGACGGTGGCCAACCACCACGGCCAGCGTATTACCACGCATCATATCCTCATCCGCACCGGAGCCACCGGCCACCAGCGTTTTTTCCAGCGCAATCCCCCAACGCTCGAGCACGTGGCGTAAGGCAAAGCCCTTGGACGCCCGCACCGGCAGAATATCCAGAAACTGGCCAAAGGACATAATGACATTGGCAGTCACCCCCTGCTGATGCAGCATGCTGTTTAGCTCATCAATGCTGGGGGCTTCGGCGGGATCGATGTAATAACTGATTTTGAAGAGACTCTGTTCTGAGCGTGGTTGCAGCTGGAGACCGGGCAGACCGGTCAGCACCCGCCTGACAACCTGAGGCGTCCACTGATAATCAATATGCTTCGGCCAGACGGTATCGGCAGTCAGTTTGGGTGCGTAATAGATCGCGGTACCGCCACTGGTGATCAATACGTCAGGCGCGGGAATGCCATAAGTCTTCATCACCTTGAGCACCGATTTCAAACTCCGTCCGGTGGCAATGCCGAAAGCGGCGCACTTGCGGTTCTCGCGTAGTACATCGATCAGTACCTTGAGCGCCGTCGGATCACCAAGCAGATTCTGATCCAGATCGGTAAAAATAGCGCGGTCGTGGTAAACACTGGCGCGTCGTAGCGTGGGTCGCCGGGCCGGTGTTTCGGTTCGCTGGATCACGGGCCTGAGCATGGCCAGATAACGGTGCGCATGCGCTTCCCAGGAGTAATGTTCACGTACCCCGGCGATGCCATTGGCCGCCATGTTCGACCAGGCTTCGCTATCGGACAACATCCTGATCAGGGCATCGGCTATGGCCTGAGTGTCGAGGGGATCAATCAACAAACCATTGCGACAGTTAGCGAGGATGTCGATCGGCCCGCCGTCCTCCGTGGCAACGACCGGCAAACCGCTGGCGGCGGATTCAATCAGGGTCAGGCCGAAGGGTTCGGTCAACGCAGGATTGATAAAAACACCACCGGAGCTGGCCGCCAGACGATACAGCAGGGGCACGTCCTGCCAGTTATGGTGTTTGGGCAAGGCGATTCGGCCATACAAATCATAACGATCGATGATCAGCAGTAGTGACTTGAGCACCTCCTGGGCGCCCTCATCCATCTCCTCGATATCATCCCGGTTACCGGCCACCACCACCAGGTTGGCCATGGATTGCAGGGCTTCAGACTCACCATAGGCCGTCAGCAGTGTTTCGATATTCTTGCGCGGATCCGGGCGAGACAGCGCCAGCACAATGGGTTTATGCGGTTGCCGAAGAAAGCGGTTTACTTCGGCGGTAATAGGCGAATCAGCCTCATTGCCCTGCGGCGGTTTGAAGCGCGCCATATTGGTGCCGGGTGGGATGACGCGCATGCGTTCGGGCTGGTAGTGATCGTATGCTTCGTACTGTTCCTCAATCTCCTGATGAGTACTGGTAATCACACGTTCGGCAACCGCCAGCGTATCTTCCTCCGCCTCAATCCGGCGCGCCATATTGTAACGATCTTCGATCTCAGACGCAGACACGCCTCTGGCCAGCAGGCGGCGACGCTTGATCCGTCCCAGCGAGTGACCGGTATGCACCTGCGGCACACCGAGCAGACCGGCAAGACGAGCGCCAACATAGCCACCATCGGCGTAATGGCTATGAATGACATCGGGAACGGAATCACTGGCACGCAGAAATTCGAGCGCATTATCAGCAAATTCATCAAGGTAATCCCACAGTGCTTCCTTGCTGATATATCCGGGCGGGCCGGCCTCGATGCGAACAATACGCGCACCATCACCAAGCGCCTCGATCTCGCATGCATAATCATCCGACAGGTCAGCGTCTTCTACCCGGCGCGTGAGTAGCTCGACACTGGCAACTTCAGGGCATCGCGCCAGCGCCCGCGTCAACTCCACCACATAAAGCGTCTGCCCACCGGTATCTGCGTCACGACCGAGTTCAAGATCGTGGCTGCGGATCAAGCCATGTACGCTAACCAGCACCAGATTCAGGGCTTTATCCTTTCCCTGCACAGCCATCCTGCACCCCACAAATTATTTTCTGAACATAAGCTTGTCAGAGTAACCGATAGTGACAAGTACATTCAGCGATATCATCAAGTTATGCACAAAAAATAAGCTCCTGATGTTCCGGTACGTCTCGACTGAGCGACAAACTATAATTCCCAGTTTTTTTTATTAAAGAGTATAATACATGGGGTCGAACCTACGCAATTCTCTGGAAGGCTCTTCCCCTGATCGGGTGGGTAAACATCATCTGACTATGCCCTCAGGGTAAAGAGCCAGCCCACCAAGATGAAAGTAGATGGCATTGGCAAACCGCTCTTTGTTGCGGAAGCCTCTGGCGCGAACCTTGATCATCTTTATTCGGCTATTGAGACCTTCTGCCGGACCATTGCTTACCTTCAGGACAATCGCATTCAATATTCCCCACAGGTGTTCCTTGATCGTTTTGGCCACTTCTTTGATGGGTTCCAGACGACTGCGTACCGCCCAGGACAGCCATTGCTCACAACCTTTGCGCGCCCATGTCTTGCTAACATAGTGCCAAAGTGACATGGCTAATTCCTTGATCGCCCAGGCGCGGGCTGTTTTTAGTGTGCTGTCGCGCAACACCTTGAACCGCTTCTTCTGATCGTGCGTCATGTTCTCCGGGTTATAGAGCCAGTCATACTTGCTGCCTTTCAGGTCCTCATAACCTTCAGCCATCAGTGCCTTGTGTTCTTGACGACGCACCTTGTCAACGGCCTCGCCGAGGTACTTGGCAACATGAAACTTATCAAAGGCAATCTTCTCATCTGCCCCAGGCAGACTTTCCAATGTGGCATTGATGAATGCTGGCCACATATCCATCGAGATGCTCTCGATGGCCTCTCGCTGC
>JASBTR010000026.1 GCA_030148325.1 Gammaproteobacteria bacterium | reverse complement strand
TATCTTTTTAGGTTTACGTGTTGCTAATGATGAACGATTTTTAATGGATGAGAAGGATATCATACAAGCAGGCAAAGATTTATGGAAAATGGCAGGGGCACACGCTAATGGTTGGTAAAAACTTGGGGATCCCTCAGGGTCTGACCCCGTTCAGAGGAAGAGGGTTCTGACTTGTTTCGCCATGCGTGATAGGTGCCTGCAATGGTGGCAATATCCTCTTCTGAAAATTCCTTGGTGCGCCGGTTGATAAGATGGCCGAGATTGCGAGCATCAATAAAGAGAATCTCATCTTTTCGGTTTCTGAATTTGCCGTTGGTTTTATTACGGCTTAAAAACCAAAGACAGGCAGGGATTTGCGTATTCAAAAACAACTTGGCGGGTAGGTTGATGATGCAGTCAACCAATCCGGCTTCAACCAGCTCTTTACGGATATCACCCTCGCCGGAGGTTTTAGAGGTCAGTGAGCCCTTGGCAAGTACAAAACCTGCCTGACCATTTGGGCTCAGGTGATAGAGGAAGTGTTGTATCCAGGCATAGTTGGCATTACCCGCAGGTGGTACGCCATATTGCCAACGACCATCTGTACGTAGTAAGTCACCGCTCCAGTCACTATCGTTAAACGGCGGATTGGCAATAACATAATCAGCTTTCAAGTCTTTGTGCGAGTCATTCAGAAACGAACCTTCATTGTTCCATTTGACCTGAGAACTATCGAGATGTCGGATGGCCAGGTTCATTTTCGCCAGCCGCCAGGTAGTGTGGTTGCTCTCCTGTCCGTAGATGGAGATGTCATTCACCTTACCTTGATGGTCTTCGACAAACTTTTCTGACTGCACAAACATGCCGCCAGAACCGCAACAGGGGTCTAGCACCCGGCCTTTGTATGGCTCCAACATTTCAACCAGTAGTTCAACAACACTACGCGGCGTATAGAACTGACCACCCTTTTTACCTTCTGCCAGGGCGAATTCACCGAGGAAGTATTCGAATACATGGCCTAGCAGATCAGCACTGCGTGCCTTGGCATCACCCAGAGCAATATTGCCTATCAGGTCAATCAACCCCCCTAAACTGGTAGGATCAAGATTGCCCCTGGCAAAGACTTTCGGTAACACGTCTCTCAGTGAGGGGTTTTCCTTTTCGATGGCATCCATAGCGGCATCCACCACTTTGCCGATGTCCGGTTGTTTGGACTTGGTTAATAGAAAAGACCAACGTGCTTCTTCAGGCACGAAGAAAACGTTTTCTGCCTTGTATTCATCCTTGTCTTCCGGATCGGCACCAGCGTAATCGCCTTCACCAGCTTGCAGCTTTTCGTAGAGTTCGTCGAACGCATCCGAGATGTATTTCAGGAAGATGAGCCCCAGGACAATATGTTTATATTCCGCAGCGTCGATATTTTTACGCAGCTTATCCGCCGCTTTCCAAAGCTGCTTTTCGATTGGCTCTTCTTGTTTCTGTTTAGCTTTCTTTGCCATGTGATTTCTACATTCCTGAAATTAATTCAACTCGGCTAAGGATACTGGCTATTGCCATAGTTTGCTCCTCTGGTCTGCCCACCAACCATTTGTTATGTGGTAGCCCACATTGACCTTCTCGACCACGACTCCCGCTCCGCTTCGCGAAGTTTTGATGTTACATAGACTCGGCAAGTGTCGGCTTCGTTTAGAGGCATCGTATTCTTTGTTCATTTTTTATAAAAGCTCTCATTACATCGTAACGCACATTCTGACCATCAGTGAGATCCCTGCCGACATCTTTGAGCTTCGCATCGATCACGACACGGGAGAAGGCTTCCTTTTTATTAACATTTCCGCTCATAAGCAATAAACGCTGCCAACTTTTTCTTAAATATTCTTCATGCTACATTCAACCATTGCTTTTACCCCTCTTGAATCCCTGCCTTGAGTGCTTCCAGAAACTGCAGGCATTCCTCAAACACATCCCCGGTCACGGCGTAGTTATCCATCATATCTTCGACTAATCGATATCGTTTAGGGTTATCTGTTTCATGGTCAAGTATCTCAAGCACGACCTTTCTGGTCTCAGGCGACATTACCGCTGCCATGTCCCGCCCCAGCAGGCGTGCGCCAGCGCGCTCGTAGTCAAAATCATCGTCGGCGAGCAGGTCCGGGTGCTCTTCGGCCAAACGTTCCTGATGGCCCGCATCCAGATAGCTACGCATGAGGAAAGCCAGATCACCCGCGTCCTTGCTGCCCCGCGGTGTGCGGTCATTCCACGCGATGATCTTCAGAATTGCCAGCCCGGCCGGGGTCGCGAACGGGATATCAAGTACCGGGTCGGAGCTGAGTCTTACCGTTTGCGCATTTCGGTAAGCATCCTCGAACCCCAACACGTTCATTCTGACGCTGTGGTCAGGCGGCCAACTGATTTCTTTATTGGCATGCTCAAGCGGACCGAATGGCACGATATCGATCGGCAGTTCACACTTGTATAAAAGTCTTTGCGCTGACTGGGTGGATTCAAATTGACCGGTGGCTACCAACCCATTCTTCAGCGCATGGAATTCGTCCCAATCAGCAACTTCCACTCCCAGGTCGATATCAACTGTGGCTCGCTTGATTTCGATATCGTGTCCATAACTCAGAATCATGTCCCTTGCCGTTGCCCCTATCACAAAGTAATGGATATGCCTTGCGGCGGCCACGCCTGCGAGCGCTTCAAACACTTCCACCAGCGCGGGATCAATCTTCCCGGATAAGTCCAGCAAGCTCTTGCTCATAAATCATCCTTGCGGTTTCGATATTGCGGGCATCGCCAGTTGCCAGCAGATCGGCATAGATCAGCAATGGCGGCGCTAATTCAGGCTGCGGCCAGTCATATTCGACCTGCCAGAACGCTTCCAGGACCTCCACATCGCCATCGGGATCTTTTTTCAGCTTATTTGTGAGCAACAGTTCCGCCGGCTTTCCTTTAATATAGATAGTTACCCGCTCCGGCTTCAGATACTTCGTCAGCTTTGCCGCCGCCACTTCCCCACCCCACCAGGCCTGGAAGTTGTGGAGCCGTGCGTGTTTCCACCAGTCACGGTCAACCGCCGTGTAACGCCCCAACTCCAGTTTGGGTCGCAGTAGCTCCGGGTAGGTAGTAACCCAGCGCTCGATCAGCTTTGCCTTGTTGGCCAACCTGCGCCCCCGCTTGCCCATGTCCACCAGGTAGCCCAGTTCTTTCAAATCGGTAATCACCCAGCCCACCGTGCCCAGGGCGACATCGGCTGCCTTTGCGATATCGCGATAGGGGGCGTTTTCAAGGTCGGGATGACAGAGCAGCGCAAAGAGCACTTTCAGGCCGGTCGGCTGGAAGGCGCGGGTGGGTGGTTTGCGGTGGGGCTTTTCGATGGGTTTGTTGCCCCTGACGTAAACATACACCGGCGGCTCATTGAGATAGGCATTGCCCGCCGCGTCCAGGAACGGTATATCCATCGCCTTCAGTCGCTCCGCCATCTTTGGATTCACGTAATCGGTAACGATCAGCCCTTTTTGTGGGAATCGCTCCAACTGATGAACCGCCATGCCGAGGTTGGCCTGGTTGAGCCGCGCCTTGACCTCCACGACAAGCCGCCGATCACCCCCGGGTGCAACCAGACGCACCAAAGCATCTGCCTGGTGGCCGGTATTGTCAGTGACCTCTTCTGCCTCAACGAGTATCTGCAACCCCGTGGTGTTATGGAACGCCTCAAGGGCGGTTCGCAGGAGTTCGGCCTCTCGATAAGCTCTTTTCCCGGGGGCGGTATCCATTATCTTGTACATTGCTGCCTGATGTTCATTAGTAGTGAACATATAGAAATAATGAACATTCGTCAACTCAGTAGACCCGATAATCAGGTGTTTCCGGGCCACATCGTGTACATTATTAGCTGATGTTCATTATTATTGGACACCCTGAGACACCGACACAAACTGGACTCAAGCGGCAGGTTTATTCTGTAAGAGATTTAACAACTTCTTCTTGTTAATCGTGTACTTAAGTAAACCACACAACAATGAACATCCCATGCGGTGCATAGCTTGCGGCTTACTGGTTGACGACAGCCAGCTTGCTGGCCGGTACGGCAATAATCGAAAAACACTGATTCCAATCGAAAATCTTTCAATCCGGATGGTTGATATCGAAAAATATTTAATTTGCCCGTAAGCCCGCACACTCAGGTATCTCGCACTGTCATCCTGCTTTGTTTATATATCAACGACACAATCCGACCTGAAATCCGGGTTCAGCGCCTCCAACGAATAGCCGTGCGGGTTGCAGGCCACCCGCGCGCCCTTGATGCACACCTCGGCGCGCCAACCCCCGTTCCGTTTTCTGAATGTAGCCATCTCCCCTTCGATTTACGCCAATGGCGTAAATTTGGCGTAAGAAGATCCTACATCAAGCGGTGAAAAGAGGGGTAACGCGCGGGAAGAAAAAGAGGGATTACATGTTAAGTAACTGTTTTACCGCAAGAAGTATCAAAAAGCGGCAAGAAGCGTAAATTATTGATTTTTGAGAATGGTGCCCGGGGCCGGAATCGAACCGGCACGGTGTTGCCACCGAGGGATTTTCTTACCCGCTATAGCTTTCGCTACTGTCATTTAACATAGATGACATTTGTGGTCTGGACTTTCTCTTCACCCTATCATAGCGTTAGCACTACGACTTAGGCAGGAGCCGTCAAGTCTCTACACTTTCCATAAAAAACCCGGTTACTAGTTACCGGGAATTTATTCAGGCTTAGCTCGGGATTGCCACCAACTTAATGCTGAGGTTTCCCCGAATTTGACTCCATTCACACCAGTAGTTTCCTGACTGGGTGCTCAATTTTTTAAGTCCCTTGCGTCTACCAATTTCGCCACCCGGGCGGGGTGTGGACGAGGCGTATTCTACAGAGTTTCAGCCTGATTTGGAAAGCAGAGAATGGATTTCGTCGCTGTAAGTTGTGGGGATCGATTAGGCGGATTCAGGGTTGTGTGGATGATGTGTTCCAACACAGGGCGGTGCGCCTGAAGGCGCACCTACAGTCAGCTAAGGCGACGGGATTCCGTGACGTCTCGCCGCAGGCTGCGGGGAAAATCATATGAGGGGAAATCGATAGAAATTGGAGGCTGAGGGCGGAATCGAACCGCCGTCCACGGCTTTGCAGGCCGCTGCATAGCCACTCTGCCACCCAGCCGGTCTTGTTATTGTACTCTTTATACTATGAGTACAACTATAAAAAAAACCCCGGATAACCGAGGTTTCTGGAACTTGGAGCGGGAAACGAGACTCGAACTCGCGACCCCGACCTTGGCAAGGTCGTGCTCTACCAACTGAGCTATTCCCGCCTGAAAGAAGCTGCGTATTTTAGCGATGTCGCCTGTTATGTCAAGGAATTTCCTCATTATTACCATCGCGTTCGCCAATCAGGCTGGGCCAGGCGGCCTGAGTATAAATCACCATGGACCATAGTGTCAGGATGGCTGCGGTATACAGCAGCAGGTAGCCGATGATGAGGGTTGGAAAGTCACCAATGGGCTCGCCATACAGCAGGAAGCCGATGGCCAGCATCTGTGCCATGGTCTTGATTTTGCCGATCATGGATACCGCGACCCGGGTCTTGTCACCAACATTGGCCATCCATTCACGCAGGGCGGAAACAGCTATTTCACGACCGATAATAATGGCGGCCGGTATCGCCAGTTTCCAGTCGGCGTTATCGGCGCTGACCAGCAACACCAGTGCCGTGGCGACCATGAGCTTGTCGGCGACGGGATCCAGAAAGGCGCCGAAATCCGACTGCTGCTTGAGCCGGCGCGCGAGATAACCGTCAAACCAGTCGGTGACGCCGGCAATGAAAAACAGCCCGGTCGTAATGTAATTATTCAGACCAAACAGGGGTATGTAGAAGGCCAATACGAAAACGGGGATCAGGCCGATGCGCAGCAGGGTCAGCTTGTTGGGCAGGGTTAAATGCATGTTTATTCGTTTCCATCCGTATGAAAGGCATCATAGATCAATTGTGCCAATGTGGTGCTGATCCCGCTCACGCCGGCCAGATCTTCCACGCCGGCGCGCGCGACTTCCTGCAGGCCGCCAAACTGTTTCAGCAACAGCTGGCGACGTTTCGGTCCCAGCCCCGAAATCGACTCCAGCACCGAGGTATTGCGTTTGCGCTGACGGCGCTGCCGGTGTCCGGTAATCGCGAAGCGGTGGGCTTCATCACGGATCTGCTGGATCAGATGCAGGGCGTTCGCATCTGGAGGCAGTATAATCTCGCGCACCGCATCCAACAAGCCGGAGTCTGAACCTGAACCGGGCTGGCTGAGCCAGAGCACCTCTTTGCCGGCTTTGCGTTCCGGCCCCTTGGCGACGCCCACCAGCAGGATGCCGTTGATCTGCAGTTCTTCCAGCACCGCCTGCGCCTGTGATAACTGGCCCTTGCCGCCATCGATAAACAGGATATCCGGCAGTTTGGCTTCGCCCTCTTTCAGGCGTTTGTAACGACGGGAAAGCGCCTGGCGCATGGCGGCGTAGTCGTCACCGCCGGTAATGTCCTCGATATTGAAGCGGCGGTAGTCGGACTTCAGCGGCCCGTTTAAATCAAACACCACGCAGGAGGCCACTGTCGCCTCGCCCATGGTGTGGCTGATATCAAAACACTCCAGCCGGCTCGGCATCTCCGCCAGTTCCAGCGCCTCCTGCAGGGCCTCGAAGCGCTGCAGCATATTGGCCTTGCTGCTAAGCCGCAGACTCAGGGCCTGATCGGCATTTTGCTGTGCCATTTTCAACCAGCGCGCGCGCTGGCCGCGCAGGCGTGTCGCCAGCCGGATTTTACGGCCTTCCTGCGTCTCTAATGCCTGCTCCATTAGCGCCATGCTCTCCGGCGCATGGCTTAACAGGATTTCTGCCGGAACGTCACGGCTGCCCTGTCCGCCTTCCCCCGCGAGGTAATACTGGGGTAAAAACGCGTTCAGTAAGGCGCGAGCAGATTCACTGGCATCCTCCTGTTCCGCGGCAATACCCGTCTGCCGGGGTGCAATCCCGCCCTGACGGGGGTAAAAACTGCGGTTACCGAGATTGCGTCCGCCGCGAATGGTGAAAACCTGGATACAGCCGAGACCACCGCCGGCGCTGGCGGCAATTACATCGAAGTCGCCGCCCTCCTGACTGATGTACTGCTTCTCCTGTATTCGACGCAGGCTGGCGATCTGATCTCGATAGCGGGCTGCCTGCTCAAACTCCAGTTTCTCCACCGCCTGTTCCATGCTGATCACCAGCGCATCGATGACCTTATTGCTTTTACCCTGAAGGAACATCACCGCATGCGCGACATCCTCGGCATAGGCCTGTTTTGAAATCAGGCCAACGCAGGGCGCGGTACAACGTTTAATCTGGTATTGCAGACAGGGACGCGAACGATTGCCGTAAAAACTGTCCTCGCACTGGCGCACGGGAAACAGTTTCTGCAGCAGGTTCAGGGTTTCGCGCACCGCCCCGGCGCTGGGATACGGGCCAAAGTACCGGCCCCTGCGCCGCTGCGCACCACGATGTACGGCAAGCGCCGGAAAATCGTGTTCACTGGAAAGAAAAATACTGGGATAACTTTTGTCGTCTCGATAGAGCACGTTGTAACGCGGCCTGAGAGTTTTGATCAGGTTATTTTCAAGCAACAGGGCTTCGGTTTCGGTGTGCGTCACCGTGACCTCGATCTCATGGATGTGCGATACCAGAACTTTGGTCTTGGGGCTGTCCAGATTCTTACGAAAATAGCTGGCCAGCCGTTTTTTCAGGTTGATGGCCTTGCCGACATAGATCACCTCCCCCGTTTCATCACGCATGCGATAGACACCGGGCCTGCCCGGCACGGTCTTGAGAAAAGCGCCGGAATCAAAGGGCTGGCTATTAGAGGATGATGGAGTTGCGGCCTGGGTCATAAAGGAAAAACCGGTGTTATGTATTCGATCCTCTGAACATGTACGCGCTCGGATAGAAGACAAACCTGTATAGCGGATACCTCATCCGCTTGCGGCGGGGAGATTTATCTGTACTTCTACAGGGTTCGCCTGAAGGCGAACCTGCATGGGTTCGCGCGAACGGAAAAAGTAACTCAGTGCTTGCCTTTATCCAGCATGCGTTGGATATCCCTGAAGATCTGTTCAAACATGGGCGTGGTCAGCCGCCGTGTCTGGGTATTATAGCGGCTGCAGTGATAGGACGTGAGCAGTTGTTGTCCGCCTGGCAGGGGATATCTCAATCCGTGGCCAAACGGGTGCTCAGCCTGTTTCAGCCCCAGCGCGGAAATTACCGCCTTGTGCGCAATTCCACCCAGCGCCAGGATCACCGCCCCCTTTTTCAGCCCGGCCAGCTCGGCTGCCAGATAAGGATTGCAGGTTTTGATCTCGCCGCCGGTGGGTTTGTTCTCCGGCGGCAGGCATTTCACGGCATTGGTGATGCGGCAGTTTTTCAGCTTAAGACTATCGTCCCGCGCCGTGGACTCCGGCTGGTTGCTGAAGCCGAACTTGTGCAGGGTTTCATACAGAATAACCCCGGCATGATCCCCGGTAAAAGGGCGTCCTGTGGCATTCGCCCCATGCTTGCCCGGCGCCAGGCCGACAATGAGCAGGCCGGGATGCTTGATACCAAAGGGTTCAACCGGACGACAGTGATACTGCGGATGTTCCGCCTTAACCGTATCAAGAAACTGGCTCAGGCGTGGGCACAGATGACAGTCCGGGTTGAAAATATCAGGGGAAAACTGGGCTTTTGGCACGCAAAAATATACTCGAATTAAAATTAAGAAAAAGCTTTATATATATGTTTTTTATCGCTTTCTAGTTTTGTCTAGGTTTTGAACGGGACATTCTCAATCAGCCCGTGAAACAGCGCCAGGCGCGCCAGCTCCACGTCACTTTTCACCCCTACCTTGTCATGTAGACGGTGACGATAGGTGCTGACTGTTTTCGGACTGAGGCACAGCTGCTCGGAAATCTCGTTGATTTTCCTGCCTTCCAGCATCAGCAACATAACCTGCAGTTCCCGCGCCGAAAGGCTGTCAAAAGGCGACTCGCCGCTTTCCTCAACCTGGGACAGCGCCAACCGCTGGGCAATCTCCGGCGTGATGTAATGACGATTGGCCAGTACTTCATGAATAGCGTGCACGATTTCATCGATACGGGAGCCCTTGGTAAGATAGCCCATGGCCCCTGCTTTTAGCACCCGCTGGGGAAACAGCTCATCGGTATGCATGGAAACCACGATGATCTTCAAATCGGGCTTTTGCCGCAGCAATTTGGGCGTCGCTTCCAGGCCGCCGATTCCGGGCATATTGATGTCCATCAACACGACCTGGGGATCCGTCTCACACAGAAGTTGCAGGGCTTCCTCACCGCTGGTCGCCTCGGCAACAATCGTGAATCCCCCGTTGTCTTCCAGCAGACGTTTAACGCCGGTGCGCACGAGATCGTGATCATCAACCAGCATGACATTTATCATAGATTTCCCCAAACTAGTACAGATAAGCTGGAAACGCACTCTACCCCATTGGTCATAAGTTTTACAGTAGCTC
>JASBTR010000125.1 GCA_030148325.1 Gammaproteobacteria bacterium | reverse complement strand
AGGGGTAGAGCAAAGCGAAACCCATCATTATATATATGCAAAAAAAGGGTCACTGAAAAGTGACCCTTTTTTATTTCAACTGATAGCTAAATGGCTGTCAGTGTCCTGCTCCTGCATTCCCAATAATCCCCGAGAAGAATTTTGGTCCTGCGCCTTCCGGCGGCTGGATAAGGCTGGGATCGATTTCGGATACCGGCGCCGGAACAGGTGGGTTGCCTGCGATGGTGGAGTCGACTGTCTGGATACGGCCGGTGGCAGCATCAGCTGCGGTGACGGTACGCCCAGGCAGGCTGTCCAGATAGCGGCGCATCATGTGTACTGGATGCACGAAACGATCGGGCAGAACCTGTTTCACCCGTGGGCCGGTAATGATGGCTTCACTGTTCACAGCGGGAACCAGACTGATGCTACTGGAATAGTCATCTGCATCAGCCAGTTCGAAGAACAGATGATTGACGCCGCCGCTGGTGCGGCAGATACGATCAAGGGCTTCACCGTGAGGGAAGCAGGAGGCAAAACGGTAACGCTTGCTGGTGTCCAGCTTCATACCGCCAACAGTGGTTTCAACGATACGACCGCCGGAGCTGCTGAAAGGACGGTTATCGAGATCGATTTTCTGGGTCATGTTGCCCAGGCCCACATACCAGCCGCCGCGCTGCAGGAAGGGGTTGCGGTTAAACACGGCAGACAGCACCACTTCCAGATCACTTTTGATCCGTGCGCCGGAAAATTCAGCCACGGCGACCCCCGGTGAAATCGGGAACAGGGCGAATAGATCGCGCAGGGTGATTTCACCGGCTTCTCGACCATCACTGAAGGTCTGATCGGCCGAGACTTCATTGGCGGAGAAGATGGCATTACCGAAACGGAAGCCGTTGGTCATGGACAAATCCACGCCGCCGGGAACAACCGTATTGCTGACGTTAAACATGGCGTCGGCGATGAAGTTATTGATTTCATCTTCCAGCGTATTATCGCGATGCAACATAACCTCGGTGTAACCCACAACGGTGTCCAGGCTTTCCGTCAACTGCACACCACGTGTAGTAATGTCACCACAGTTATTGGCCGGGCAGTAGCCGCCGGGCATAAAGGTGTGACGGACCAGGGTATCACCAATGAACGGCGCTTCAGCCGCATCCACCAGTGCTTTTGTGGCCGGATCTTCGACCACGTCATCATCCACCGGAATGGCTTCCCAGATGAATTTCTCGACTTCGCCGCCGTCAATGATCAGATCGAGTCGGCCAAGGTAAAGATCCTCGTTGGTTTCGACCACCACTGTTTCATTATGACGAAGATGATGCATGCGTCCCGGTGTGCGGGATTTGACTCTCTTCTTACCGGCGACCAGCGCATTGACTGTAGTTTCATGCGTGTGAGCCGAGAAGATGACGTCGATACCCTTGATGCGCCGCCCGATTTCAAGGTTCTGCGGCAGCCCCAGTTCGGACTGCACGACGATCACAGTGGCACCGAGATTCCGGACTTCCTGAATAATACCCGGCAGTTCTTCCACGCCCTGAGTGAAGCGCAGGCCGATATTCATGACATCCGGTTGTTGCGGCACGATGGCGGCGGTGATGCCGATCACGGCAACATTGACGCCATCGAGGTTGAAGATTTTATAAGGCGGCAGCACCCGTTTGTTATGCAGTTGCGGCGGCAGGGGCAGACCGGTGACATCGTTATACAGGTTGATGGCCAGGGTTGGGAAGTTGGCCGCGGTGATGCCGGGGCCGTCGAAGGCATCCGCCATGATGCGGAGGTTGGCAGGCAGCGGCGGTTTGGGACCGAAGCTGGCGAAGCGGTTACGAAATACCGCCGGGCCATAGCCAAATTCCCAGTTGCCCGGGGTATAGGCATCGATGCCAAAGGTGTTCAGGGTGGGCATGATCGCGTCACCAACGGTGAACATGACTTCGGCCGTGCCGTGGGTGGTATCGCCGACTGCGAGCAGCAGGTTATTGGGGTTGTCGGCGCGGATCTGGTCGATCAGGGTTTTGTTCTTGGCCAGACCACCGGCCTGGGTGACATAGCGTTCGCTGCCATCCGGATTTTTGATCACACCGGTGTGGGGAACCAGATTCCCATGTACGTCAGACAGCTGGATCAGACTGATGACTTTTTCATCATTCGCCTGAGCGGTGGAGAGGCCGGCACCAATACAAAGCGCCAGCGGTAGAAGCAGTTTCCGACAGGCAAGCCGGCATGTGGTTTTAGACATATTCATTATTGTTCCTCACTCGTTATTATGGTTTTGGCTCCGGGAAACCTGCAGAGCACAGGCGCAGAGCACTAATAACAATTGACACAGGGGATATGTCGTTTATTCCCTGAAGTGAAAATTTCTGGAAATCAGCCGCCGAACCTATGTTTCCGGAGGCTATGTCACCGGGCGGACAAATCCTGCATAATATCTGCTTTAGGATTTGTAACCGTGGAGTACCCCGTGAAGTTCACTGTCGATGCCTTTCGCGCCTGGAAAAACAGGAATATCACCCTGCTGGGGATGTCGGGCGTAGGCAAAACCCATCTCTCTGCCCTGCTGCGCCAGCATAACTGGTTCCATTATTCCGGTGACTACCGTATCGGTACGCGTTATCTGGATGAGCCGATTCTGGATCTGATCAAGCAGCAGGCCATGCAGACGCCTTTTCTGCGGGATTTGTTGCGCAACGACTGGATTTACATTCGCAATAACATCAAGGTGCATGATCTGGGGCCGGTGCTGAGTTTTGTCGGCAAGCTGGGCAATCCGGAGAAAGGCGGCGTGGCGCTGGATGATTTTATTCGCCGACAGGCGCAGTACCGTGAGGCTGAAATTACCGCCATGCGTGATGTGCCGGAATTTATTCGCAAGGCGCAGGAGATTTACGGTTACCCGCATTTTGTCAATGATGTGGGCGGCAGCCTGTGTGAGCTGGATGAACCGGCAGTAATGGATCTGCTGGTGAAGCATACCCTGATTCTTTATATCCAGGTCACCGATGCGGAAGAAGAGCAGAAACTGATCCAGCGCGCACAGAGTGATCCCAAGCCGCTTTATTACCGGCCGGAGTTCCTGCAGCAGCAATTGCAACACTATCTGGATGAAAATAACCTGCAATTTGCGGCCGAGATTAATCCCGATGATTTTACCCGCTGGGTTTTTCCGCGCCTGTTCCATTCGCGTATTCCGCGCTATGAAGCCATTGCCAGGCCGCACGGTTACACGGTGACCTCAAACGAGGTAGCGCAGGTTCGGGATGAACAGGACTTTCTCGGTCTGCTGGAAACCGCGATTGCGCGCAAGGAAACAAACTAACAATGCCACTGGTAGCCAATAATGATCTGCCGACCTTTGCCCGTCTGCAGGAGGAAGGTATCCGCGTCCTGGCGCCGGATTTTGCCCTGAATCAGGAGATCCGCGAACTCCATGTCGGCCTGCTCAACATGATGCCTGATGCAGCGCTGGCCGCGACAGAGCGCCAGTTTTTTCGCCTGGTGGGCGAGAGTAATCCTATTGCCCAGTTTTACGTACATCCGTTTACTCTGCCACAACTGCCTCGCTCTGACGAGGCGCAGGCGTATATTGAAAAATACTATGAACCGTTTGAGCAGATTCGGGAACAGGGGCTGGATGCCCTGATCGTCACCGGCGCCAATGTAATCGGACCGGAACTGGCGAACCAGCCGTTCTGGGAACCCCTGATCGAGGTGATCGACTGGGGCCTGGAAAATGTGACTTCAATCCTCTGTTCCTGTCTGGCGACACATGCCATGCTGCAGTTTCGCTATGGCCAGAAACGCATTCCACAGGAAAAGAAAATCTGGGGCGTCTTCCCCCATCGAGTGGTGGACAAGTCCCATCCGCTGGTGAATGACATCAACACCCGCTTCGATGTACCGCATTCACGCTGGAATGCCGTCACCCGTGAACAGTTTGATGCGGCCGGCCTGCGGGTGCTGGTCGAGGGAGAGCAGGGTGTGCATCTGGCAACCAGTGCGGATGGCCTGCGCGTGATTTTTTTTCAGGGACACCCCGAATACGACACTATTTCCCTGCTCAAGGAGTTCAAGCGGGAAGTGCTGCTATATGCCAGTGGTGAGAACAAAAATTTCCCGCCGTTTCCGGAAAATTATTTTTCCGAGTTTGAAAAAGCCGTGATCAAGGAATATCGACTGGCAGTAGAAAGCAGTAAGAAACAGGCAAAGCCGATACCGGAATTTCCGGAACAACTGATTGCCAGCGGACTGGATAACACCTGGCGCGACAGCGCCGTGGAAGTGGTAGGCAACTGGATGGGCGCCATCTATCAGGTCACCAACAGTGATCGACGCATTCCCTTTATGGATGATGTAGATCCCGATGATCCGCTGGGCCTGGGACTGAAACGGGGCAATAAATAGTCTACATGGTTTTGCACGAAGACAAACAGTGCTTATTGCCTGCGCATGTATCCGGCTATCGCCATCAGTCCGGTTAGCATCAGCCACAATGCCGCAGGCAAGGGTACGGCGCCGGGCTGACCAGGATAGCTGAGCTTGACGCCATACATACCCAGGTTCAGGCTTGCATCGGTTTTGTAAAACAGGCCGAGGAAATATTTTCCAGGATCCGCGTTAAAGCTAAAGCTGCCGCTGTTCCAGACTTCGCCCATCTTCTGTGTACTGCTGCTTATCGTCAGGCCGAGCATATCGAAACTGGCGGGAAACTCAAAATCACTCAGTGTCGCCTGATAGTTGCCGGTCTGTGTTAAATCCAGGCTTTGATTGAAATAGCCGACATAGGTTTTGCTATCACCGCTTACCAGTCGAGCGTCTTCATAGATTACCGTATCGGCCTGCGAAACAGGCGTGCTGACAAGCAGCGCCAGAATTAGAAAATATTTCCAGCCGATAAAAATCTGTTTTTCTTTAAACATGCTTTTCTCCTGTTTATATTATTCTCTGTAGGTGCGGCTTCAGCCGCACAGTCTTACGCGTGGGCACAAACAGCGTGCCTGCCCTGCTGGGCTGATTGCGAGATTTATCTCTGTTGATATTTTTCGACAAGATAATTCTTCATGAATTGATAGACTTCATTGTTTTTTGTCTCGATGCCGGTGATTTGCCTGAATCTTTCCTGAATGATCTCGACCGACATGCCGCATAGCGCCAGCAGTTCAATATCATTGCGTGCAACCCGCCTCTCTGCTTCATCGGCTTCAGCATTAATAATGGCATCCAGTTTGTCGGCATCCAGGTCAAAGTGACGATTAAGTTCATTGCAGTGTTCAATCATAGTCGGCAGCAGGGCGGTTCCACATAAGCCTGAATTATGAAATGCGGATAGTCGCGTTAAAGCTGTCCTGATGGCATAACGAATGAAGTCCGAATTTCTAACGCCAAGCTTTTCCGTAGTTATCTTTATTTTCTGACGTTCGTTTTCAGAAAGACGAACCGATATACAACACGTTTTGTTTTCCATTTTCCGCATCTCATCCCTGCCATTATCTGTGCGGTGAACTTTCGCATCTGTGTATGACGCATGTATGACAAAACCAATACAAAATGATTACACAGGTCATACAAATGGAGTGACATTCATTCTGTCTAAATAGCTGTTCCGAATGCCCATACACCTATGATGCCTGGCATAGCCTGTAGGTACGGCTTTAGCCGTACATGTGCGCCTGAAGGCGTACCTACAATAGGGGTTTTCAAAAAACTGATCGGGCATTTGAAACTTTTATTTAGTGCGATTCAGCTGAAATCTCCGGTTTTGAGCATGCGATCAAAATGCGTGATCGCGGTCACACTTTTTGGGTGGTTTGAGGGGGGCGAATCAAGTTACCAGCGCTGCGGGTCGTCATGACGGTTACATCATGAACGGCGGCGTCCCATGCATATATACATTAAAAACAGTAACCTGCAAAAAACAGGCTATAGGGTATACGGAAATTTCCCAGGTATATTTCAGGGGATCTTGATTTCGTTGGGCTTAATTCTTCGCTTCTTGCAGCGAAGCGCTATTGTAGGTGCGGCTTCAGCCGCACAGGTTCGCCTGAAGGCGAATCTACAACTATCCCGCAGCTTGCTACGGAGCAGTTTGTTGGGTTCTGTTCTGCTGCTATGCGGCCCGCTTTGGGCGGCTTCAAATACAGAGATGCGAGAGTTGCCGATTAAGGTTCGCCTGCAGGAACTGGTGACTGAACTACGGTTACAGGGCGTTTCGGAAAAGATGAAAGTGGAAGCCATTAATGCGTTTTTTAATCATATTCCGCGTGAACATGATACCAGGGTATGGGGCCGGAAAGATTACTGGGCAACACCGAACGAGTTGCTGCAGCGCCGCCGGGGTGACTGCGAAGATGTCGCGATTGCCAAATACTTCACTCTGCGCAAACTGGGCGTAGCTGACAGCCATCTGCGTCTCGCCTATGGCAAAATAGCTGATCTGCAGCGGGGCATCATTGAACCGCATATGGTACTGATCTACATGCCGGACAATGCCAGGCCGCTGGTGCTTGACAGTCTGAACCGAAATTTACGCAAGGTATCTGAACGTCAGGATCTTGTGCTTGAATACACCTTCAATCTTGAATCGCTATGGCGCTGGCAGGCCGATTCGCCTGTTCTTCTGGGCAAGGCCGAAACACTGGAACCCTGGCGTAAGCTGCTGGAACGCCTGTAATTAAAGGCAGGATGTGAAGCGCATTAGTCGAGTATTTTAATCTCTGAGGGTTTAATTCCTCGCAGCGAAACTGTAGGTTGGGCTGAATAAAATGAAGCCCAACAGAATATCGAATGAGGCTATGTTGGGCTTCGTTTCACTCAGCCCATATATGGTCTCCTCCCATTTTGCAAGATTCTGTATCGGTGCTGGCAGGGACAGGATTGCTCTCATATATCCGGCCTGTTGGTGAGGAGGTTTTATTCCTCTGGCCTCGATGAAATACGCGCGTATCGTCCTTATCAACCTATCGGCTTTTTTTAGCCTTTGGGCGTTCCAGGTTTTCAATACGCC
>JASBTR010000106.1 GCA_030148325.1 Gammaproteobacteria bacterium | reverse complement strand
CTGGGCGCCTCCACGGATGTCAGCAGCGCCCATGTGACCCGTGAATACCAGGTTTGTCTCAAGTGTCATTCGGATTACGCCTATGATATTCCGCCCACCCTGGGTGACGCCGGGGGCGGCACGCCCAGCGGCACCAACGGCCTGTTGCAGTTTACCAATCAGGCCATGGAGTTTCAGGCGCCGGCGTCTGATCTGGGCGAGCCGGGCGGCAACCACCGCGGCTGGCATCCGGTACTGGGGCCGACCGGGCGCACGGCGGCGGTGCGCGGTACCAGCACCGCCGTTTTCCTGGCGCCGTTCAGCGATGGCAGTGGCACCAACATCGGCAACCAGACCATGTATTGCAGCGACTGCCACGGCTCGGCCACGGCCAACGGGACGTCGGAACCTTCCGGCGGCCCGGATGGCGCACCCTGGGGGCCGCATGGCTCGACCAGGGATTTTATCCTCAAGGGCGACTGGAACAATGAAACCGGCACCGGGCAGCCCGATGACCTGTGCTTCAAGTGCCACAACTACGATGATTACGCCAACCCGAATAACGCCTCACCCAACAGCAGTGGGTTCCGGGGGTCAAGTGGCGGTGGCGGCGGTGGGATGGGTGGCGGTGGAATGTGCGGGCTTTCGTTCCGCAGCACCAACCTGCACATCGGTCATGCCTTGCGGATAGGACGTATGGAATGTTCCTGGTGCCACGCGGCGGTACCCCACGGCTGGCGTAACAAAGCCCTCCTGGTGGATATCAGTCAGGAGGGTGGCAATGAACCCTACAGCAGTGCACCCTACTACATGCAGGCCATGCTCGGCGGCGGCGGGCCAGTCAACTGGAAAAGCAGCGGTAACTGGACTTCCAGTGACTGTGGCGGCGCGCGGTGGATGGGTCGTAGCTGTGGTAATCCGCCCTGAGTAGTATATGTCAGCTCATACGTAGGTACGGCTTTAGCCGCACAAAATACTCAATTATGCGCCACACTCTACGTTATTTAACCGCTGGTGTTCGCCTGAAGGCGAACCTACAGGTGAATAAATTCCTTAGGGTCTGTTGATCTTTCAGGTGTTAGGCTGATTTTGAGGAAATTTTAGTCCTGACAAGGCATTTTTCAATGCACTCCATTGATAGTAAAAAATAACGCAGGCAGGGCTAAAATTAGCCAAAATCAGACAATAGATGAAAGATCAACAGACCCTAAGTACTACCGTATGTATGTCAGCTAACTTTTAGTGTTCATGTATTCATGACCCCTGCAGCTAACATACTGAAACTAACCCTGGCGCGCCAGAAGGTAATGAACTCATGTACGCGATGATGGCGCGCCATGGCTGAATCAAGGGACCGAGCCGCGCTCTCAGCAGACGAGCTTCAGCAACTGGCCGACAAAATCAACCACTGGGGCCGTGAACTGGGCTTCCAACAGACCGGCATTACCGATACCGATTTGTCGGCCAGCGAAGCGCGTTTATTAGACTGGCTGGATCAGGGCTTCCACGGCGAAATGGAATGGATGCAGCGTCATGGCGCCCTGCGCACCCGGCCACAGGAACTGGTGCCCGGCACCCTGCGCATCATCAGCGTGCGCATGGACTACCTGCCGCCAGCAGGCTGTGATCCACAAAGCGTGCTTGATGATCCTGTACTCGGCTATGTCTCCCGCTACGCACTGGGGCGCGACTACCATAAGATCATGCGCAAACGCCTGCAGAAGCTGGCAGAAAAAATTCAGCTGGAAATCGGCCCCTTCGGTTATCGCGCCTTTGTCGACAGCGCGCCGGTACAGGAAAAAGCGCTGGCGGAAAAAGCCGGGCTGGGCTGGGCGGGCAAACACTCCAATGTTATCAACCAGCGCGCCGGATCCTGGTTTTTCCTCGGTGAGCTGTTTACCGATTTACCCCTGCCACTGAGCGCTCCGGCGGACAATCATTGTGGCAGTTGCCAGGCCTGTATCGACATCTGCCCTACCGGCGCCATCGTCGCACCTTACCGCGTCGATGCCCGACTCTGCATTTCCTATCTCACCATTGAACATGCCGGCGCTATCCCGTTTGAACTTCGTGAGCCAATGGGCAACCGCATCTATGGCTGTGACGACTGTCAACTGGTCTGTCCATGGAATCGCTTTGCCCGGCCCAGTGCCGAACAGGATTATTCCCCACGCAACGATCTGGATGCGCCACAACTGTTATCCCTGTTTCAATGGGATGAAGAAACTTTTCTGAAACGCACTGAAGGCAGCCCCCTGCGGCGGATGGGCCACCAGCGCTGGCTGCGCAACATCGCCGTGGCGCTGGGTAATGCGCCTGCCGATGAAACCATCATTTACGCACTGGAGAAAAAAATGGAAGCCGCGTCTGAACTCTTACGCGAACACCTGACATGGAGCCTGACGCGGCAAAGACGCAGGCAAAAAAAATAGCCCGATTTATTCGCCGATATCGAGCGGGCAGGTGATATTGCTAAAAGCGTTAAACTGATCCCGACCATTGGCCTTGCCATGGTACAGCGCCTGATCGGCCTGCAGAATCAGTTCATCCAGCAAACCGACATAATCTTGATTGCTGTGATTTTCAAGCCGGGTAATGCCAATGGTAATGGAGACAGAAATTTCATTCTCATCCACCTGCCAGCGCAGAGACTTGATCTTGTTCCGGATCCGCTCGGCCATGACCTCGGCGCCCTGCTCATCCGTCTCCGGCAGGGCCAGGATAAACTCTTCACCACCACAGCGCGCAAGGATATCCACTTCACGCGCCTCGGTCTTGATGGCCGCAGCAATGTCCCTGAGAACGTCATCGCCTACCGAATGGCCATAGCGATCATTGACAAGCTTGAAATAATCCACGTCCATCATCAGCAGGGAAAAATCTTTTTTATAGCGCATCGCCTGGGCCAGCGCCGCGCGGGTTTCAGGGAAAAAGAAACGACGATTATGCAACTGGGTCAACTCATCAATAATGGATAATTCTTCATAGCGCCGCTTCAGTTCACTGGCCTCATCCAGCGCCAGCTGTAACTGCTGAGTACGCTCATTGACCATCTTGTCCATACTATGCAACAGGCGGTTGTTCATAATCATCTGGCCAAGAAAATTACAGTAAATCACCAGATTGCGTTCATTGGAGATCGAAAAAAATTCATCATCAGGATGGCATGCGAGAAACACACCGATCAGGACATCGCTGGCATGGATGGGAATCGCGCTGGCTGAACCGGAAAATTCTGCGCCCGGTATCTGGTTAGCCTGCTGCACTTCACCCGACGCCTTCACCTCAGCCAGCAGCGCCCTGTGCTGGTCACACAGGTTGTCGTATTTTGAATGCGACTGTTTTATATCGCTATCCCAGCTTTTGCTGGCAACCTGTTTCAACTCATCTTCTTCGTATATAAAAATCGCCACATAATCGAGTTCATGGTAATCTAGCAGCACACCCAGTGAATCAGCAATAATATCGTTTTCATTGCGATACTTGACTTCAAAACCAGACAGGGCGCGCAGCGCCGACATGGAACTTAGAAGTTTGATGAAGCGTGAGTTGATTTCCTGATAGGCTTCAATAAACGGCTTGTTATCCATATGCAGTTATCAACTTTCCGCCAGTGCATTGGCCATGGATTCAAGCGCCCCGGACTTTGCATGTTGCTGTTTCAATATTTTTAATATCTGTGCTCGGTCGAGGCCGGTATAGTCAAGCAGAGTCTCAGTTCCTTCCGGCAGCCTGTCCCAGGCTCCAGTTTCCATATACTGAATAGCCCAACCTGAACAGAAACGAACAAGAAGCACCAGTAACATATGTTCACCCTCATAACCCGGGTCAGCATGATGCGCGATTACATCAATAATCACCGCTGGCAGCCTCCAGTTCGTCGCCAGCCAGGCACCGACCTGATGTTGATCGGTCTCCAGTTCTTTTCTCAGCGTCTCACACAGATTTTCATGCCGGGTATCACTGCTGGCAAAAAGCAGGTTCATTTGTTCCGGAAAAAGATATACCAGCGGCAACAAACCAAACTCATGCAGCAAGCCGGCAAGATAAGCCGTATCCCTGTTAGTCCGATGCTCTTCCTGCAACAACTCGCAAAAGCTCTGTGTCAGATTCGCCGTCAACACCGCTTTCAGCCAGAAACCGTATACATCGAAGGAGGCGCACTGTGTATGTGAGCCAAACGGCCCTGAAAGCGCAATGCTCAAGGCAAGATTCTGTGTCAGGCGCAAGCCCAGTGCCTTGAATATGGCGTCTTCCACCGAGGTAATGGGTTCGCGCTGACCAAAATAAGCGGAATTGGCCAGACCGATAATCCGCGCATCCAGACTTGCATCCTGACGAATAATATCAGCCAGTTGATGAATAGAAACGCTATCATCACCAATCACACCCAGCAATTTTGTTGACATGGGTGAAATGGCCGGCAACTCCAGCAGACCATGCACTGCCAGACAGATATCTTCATGCGCCACTTGTGCTGGCAATGTATTCATGTCCTGTTCCCAATCCCGTTCTCAGACTTCGACATCGACCAGTTTACCCAGTTCCGTATCTGCCGCCTTTTCCACCCGGGCTTTGCCGACTTCATCTGCATTAGCACTCTTGCCCCCGCCCCCGGCGGCGGCCAGTTGCGCAGAATTTTTACGGGCGGTCTGCAGCCCTTGCTGCGCGCCGGTTACCGCATCACCCAGGATTCGATCAATACTCATCGCCATCGCTTTCAGCCTTTTCTGTCAAAGTAATATGTATCCTGGAGAGTATATCGGCGCAAATATCCAAAAACTTAACCATAAATTATTTCATGCTATTTCACGGAGTACGGTATTTGTACTTTAATATTCACTCACTTAGTCTCTCCCAATCTGGAAGGCCGGCCCACCCGCAGCTGGTTGTAGCAGGCAAGGTGCGACCAGCTGCAAATTCTTACTTTGGTTTTACCAGGGTCTGTTGATCTTTCAGATGTTAGGCTGATTTTGAGGAAATTTTAGTCCTGACAAGGCATTTTTTACGTATCAATGCACTCCATTGATAGTAAAAAATAACGCAGGCAGGGCTAAAATTAGCCAAAATCAGA
>JASBTR010000094.1 GCA_030148325.1 Gammaproteobacteria bacterium | reverse complement strand
CATGGCGGCAGGTCATTACGACAGACACCAGTCCTCCACCGGACTTGCCCGTCACTTCGATATTGGCCATTTCTTCCTGCGCTTTCTGCATATTGGCCTGCATCTGCTGGGCCTGTTTCATCAAATTACCAATTCCACCTTTCATTATGTTTACCTCTTTCAAAAATAGTGATTTTAATCCTGTGGTTGAATGCTCTGTGGGTTCACGGTGGCATCAAAGGCATCTATTAATGAACGCACATTTTCATCATTCTCTATGGCTGTCTCGGCCTCCTGCTGCCGCTCCTGTTGCAGACGCTGCTGACGCTGCGCCGGTGTCTCCCCTTCATATGAGCTAATTTCGATGCGCAGGTTCACCGGTCGACCAAAATAGTTACTTAAAGCTTCCTGCATCTGTTTTTCCCGTTCCGGGTTCAGCATCGGCGCGCCAGCTTCATCCAGACACAGACATATGGAATCAGCATCGTGCTGACTCATGGCGCAGTGCGCCGCCAGTTGCTGTAAAATACCGGACAGCTTGAGTCCCTCGACAATCTGGTGCCAGTCATTTGTCCCTGTCTGTTTCGGAACCTGTTTCAAGTCTGGCTCGGCCGATGGTGCATTGACGGCAGACCGGGGCTCTGGAGTCGATTCAGGGATTGATTTCGATACGGATTCAGGCGTGTGTTTCGAAGAAGAAACCAATGACGAAGAAGCCGGCGCCCTGGTCGTGGCTTTAACCGGCGGCGCATCGATGGGTCGAAACGCCAACATGCGTAACAGCACCATTTCCAGCCCGCTTCTGGCATCCGGTGACAGGGATAGATCTCGGCGACCGATCAGAGCGATCTGGTAAAACAGCTGTACATCCTCCGGCCCCAGTTTTTCCGCCAACACCTGCAAGGCATCCCTGTCGCCCATGCTTTCCTCCCAGGCAGCGGGGATCTGTTGCAGCAGGGCAATATGCTGCAGGCTGGAAATCAGCTCGGCCAGCAGATCGGCAAAATCCGGCGCCTGGTCGGCCAGTTGTGCGACTTCGGCCATCACGGCCGCCGCGTCCTGTTCAGCCAGGGCCTGTAAAATCCGGAATACATGCTGGCTATCGATGGCGCCCAACATGGCGCGTACATCAGTATCCCCCACCGTGCCGCCACCAAATGCGATGGCCTGATCCAGCAGGCTCAGGGCATCACGCATGCTGCCGTCAGCCGCACGCGCCAGCTGTTTCAGGGCAGCCGCTTCCGCCTGGATATTTTCCTCTAACAGAACCTTCTGCAGATAGTCCTGAATCCATTCCGGCGCCAGACGGCGCAGGTTAAACTGCAGACAGCGGGACAAAATGGTGACCGGCAGTTTTTGCGGATCGGTCGTGGCAAGCAGGAATTTTACATGGGGCGGCGGTTCTTCCAGCGTTTTCAACAGGGCGTTGAAACTATGGTTGGAGAACATGTGCACCTCGTCGATGAGGTAGACCTTGTAGCGCCCTCGTGTCGGCGCATACTGTACGTTCTCGAGCAGGTCGCGGGTCTCATCCACCCTGGTGCGGGATGCGGCGTCCACTTCAATCAGATCGACAAAGCGGCCTTCATCGATTTCCCGACAGGCGGCGCATTCGCCACAGGGGTGGCTGCTGACACCCTGTTCGCAATTGAGGGATTTGGCCAGGATGCGGGCGATAGTGGTTTTGCCTACGCCGCGGGTGCCGGTGAACAGAAAGGCATGATGCAGGCGATCTTCATCCAGAGCATGAATCAGGGCGCGCAGCACATGCTCCTGCCCGACCAGTTGCTCAAATGTTCGCGGCCGCCACTTGCGCGCCAGTACCTGATAGCTCATGTATCTCGCCGAGATAAGTGACGAGGAACAAGGGACGAGGAACGAGGCTCCAAGATTTATAGGCCTCGTCCCTCGTCCCTCGCCCCTCGTCCCTGAATATGGGTGGCGGCTCGTACCAGCTACACCCCGGCGCCCGAATCAACCGCTACCGTTGCTCCCTTCCGGGCCTGGCGGAGTTCACAGCCTATCGTCGCGAGGGAACCGATACAAGCCACCATAAAGTCGTCTAGTGTACCTGATCTGCAGCCCTGCATTCTATCTGAATTACAGCAACCGGATTATATGACCGTGTTGAACTGGGGACTGTTCTAAGCTTTTTTCTCGGCTCGTTTGCGGCGCGAGGCTTTGGGATCGGCAATCAGCGGACGGTATATTTCAACTCGGTCATGTTCCCGCAAGATCGCGTCACGTTTACTGATTTTACTGAAAATCCCTACCTTGTTTTTCTCCAGATCAATTTCCGGAAAACGTTCCAGAATACCAGATTGCTGTATCGCCTGTTCCAGGGTCGTGCCTTCCGGCACATCCAGTCCGATGATTACCTGCACATCTTCCCGTGCATAAGCCACTTCCACATGGATCATCTTTGCATCGGAATCAGCCATAAATTTCTTTCGCCCGCTTTACAAAAGCATCAACCAGGGTCGATGCAATAAAAGTGAATACCTTACCGAAGGTCATGGACAGGATCTTGCTGGAAAATTCAAAATCCATCTCCAGCGTCACCTTGCTGGCCTGCCCGTCACCCAGAGGCTGGAATCGCCAGATGCCATACAAATGCCGAAATGGCCCTTCGACCAGGTGAATTTCAATGCTCTGGTTTTTCACCAGCCGGTTGCGGGTAGTAAATGATTTATGCAGGCCGCTGTGTGCAATATCAAGGCTGGCCCTGACTTCATCCTCAGTTCGTTCTACTTCCTTCGCCTCCCGGCACCAGGGCAAAAAATCAGCATAGCGAGGAATATCATCCACCAGCCGATACATCTGTTCCGCACTGTATTCCACCAGTGCACTTTTGGTAATAGTGGTCAAACGATTGTCCTGTGCAACAAAAACTAGATCACCTCGATAGCACGTAAAAATACGATCATCACCGCAATCGGGGTGATGTAGCGTACCAGAAAACGCCAGCTCATATAGGCAAACCCTTCCCCCAGTTCCAGTTCGTCGCGGCTGGCCTCACATTTCATAATCCAGGCTGCGAAAATGGCAATGAGCAAGCCGCCCAGCGGCAACATAATATTGGAGGTGAGATAGTCGAGTAAATCAAACAGTGTCTTACCCTCAAAATGCTCAAACATGCCAAGTGGCGCGAAGTCTGCCCAGATGTTGAACGAGAATACCGTCAACAGACCAAACAGCCAGCAAAGAATGCCCATTGTCACCGCAGCATGTATGCGCGAAACGCCCCGGTTTTCCACCAGACAGGCCACAGCTGGCTCAATCAGTGAGATACTGGAACTCCAGGCGGCAAAGGTCAGTAGAATAAAAAACAGCGTCCCAAAAAACACCCCGCCAGGCATGTGCCCAAAGGCCAGCGGCAAGGTCTGGAAAATCAGACCCGGGCCGACGCCTGGCTCCAGGTTATTGGCAAACACAACCGGGAATATCACCATCCCCGCCATCAACGCCACCAGCGTATCAGCCAGCGCAATCATCACCGATGTTCGGGCAATCGAAGCATGACTGGGCAGATAGGAACCATAAACCATGATCGCGCCCATACCCAGACTGAGGGTAAAGAACGCATGCCCCATGGCAATGAGTACGCCATCCCGGGTAATTTTGGAGAAATCCGGATAAAACAGAAAATCGAGCCCCCGGCTGAACTCGCCAGAATTCATGGCATAACCCACCAGTACTACCAGCATAATGAACAGGCCCGGCATCAGGAATTTAACGACTTTTTCCAGCCCACCCCGCACCCCGCGAGCGACCACAATCATGGTCATAAGCATAAACAGGGTATGCCAGAACAGCAGTCCCTCGGGTGCGCCAATAAAATCAGAGAAAATACTGCTGACGCCATCCGGCGTCGCCAGAGTAAAGACGCCGAACGCCGTGCGAAACACATAGGCCAGCGCCCAGCCTGCGATAACGCTGTAATAAGAGAGAATCAGGAATCCGGCTATCACCCCCAGCCAACCCAGCCACTTCCAGTAGGGCCGATGTCCAGCCTCAACAGCCAACATTTCCATGGTATTAACCGGACTCTGCCGGCCCCGCCGTCCCAGCATAACCTCCGCCATCATAATCGGGATGCCAATCAGGGCAATACAGATAAGGTATACCAGTACAAAAGCGCCACCGCCATTCTCACCGGTTATGTAGGGGAATTTCCAGATGTTACCCAGGCCCACAGCCGAACCGGTAGCCGCCAGAATAAAGGCCCAGCGGGATGACCACTGGCCGTGAATGGATACGCGCTTGCTCCCCATAGGTGACTCATTCCTTAGGCTTAAAGACACTGATTTTCCAGTAAAATCCGCCATTTCACAAGTTTGATGTCTTATCACAAGCTGGATCCGGGACAATCCCGGCACAGCTCGGATATAATGCAGCAATGGCAAAAGCAAAAAAGAAAAAAACCAGCCCCGGCAGCACCATTGCCCTGAACAAAAAATCCCGCCACGACTACATCCTCGGCGAACGCTTCGAGGCCGGCCTGGCGCTTGAAGGGTGGGAAGTCAAAAGCCTGCGCGCCGGTCACATCCAGCTACGCGACAGCTATGTGCTGATAAAAGATGGCGAGGCCTTCCTGTTTGGCGCCATGATTACGCCCCTGAATACCGCCTCCACCCATATCCACCCGGAACCCCAGCGCAGCCGTAAACTGCTCCTGCATCGGGACGAACTGAACAAGCTTATCGGCGCGGTAGAACGCAAAGGCTTCACCCTGGTTCCCACCGCCATGTACTGGAAAAAGGGGCGTGCAAAGCTGGAAATCGCCATGGCCAAGGGCAAACAGAGCCACGACAAACGCGCCACCGAAAAGGAACAGGACTGGAAGCGAGACAAGGCCCGGATACTCAAAGGGACGAGGAACTAGGAACGAGGATGTTCCTGCTTTTCCTCGCCACTTGTCTGGTGACAGAATAATCCCTGTATATTCCCCGGAACTTTACGCTACAATAACAGTCTGAAATACAACCAATGGGGGGCGACCTGGCTTCGACGTGGGTCACAAAACCGGAGGTGCATGCCGAGGGACAGAATACCTCGTAAATCCATCTGTAACACTTATAGTTGCCAACGACGACAACTACGCTTTAGCCGCTTAAAAACCGGTTGTAAAGCCCTCTGACTGAAGCCGTGTCTGTGCGTTCAGGTTTCAGGGGTCATATCTCACAGAATCGCGCGGAAGTATGTTCGGGATGGAAGCGCTAAAACTTTACCGAAATCGCTGTTAGTTTGCCCCGCCCGTCGGGTTGCTAGCAGTTAAATTTAATAGGCGTGGATAAGCATGTAGAGCCAAAGGCGGAGGTCTTGCGGACGCGGGTTCGATTCCCGCCGCCTCCACCATACAGGAAAGCCAACTGATTGTTTCAGTTGGCTTTTTTATTATTAGCAAATACTTATAATGACTAAGATTGGTCGCTATTCAGCATGATTAATCATAGTTTGGTCATTAAATGCTCAAAACACATCCAGTACCTACACCCCGCTTTCATTGGTCGCGATAGGAATGCCGGTTGCCCGGCACCCCTCGCGCAGATCCCAGCGTGCGCTACTAACGCACTGGGCTCCTGTCTTGGGTTTTGGCGTCAAAGCGCTTGAAGGGCCATGGATGCAGGATACGTACTAGCGGGAAGAAATATCCATTAGTCGGCCAAACCGCGCCCAGGTCATTCGGCTGCGCTGGCTGCGTCGCCGCAGGGCGCGTATCCATAACCGACCCACCTGGTGAAGGAACGCATCCAGACTTTGGCCGTTGCCGGGTACCGCATAGTAGTTCAAGTGCCCTCTCAGCACCCGATTTAACCATGCACCGACCTCCGCCACGGGTGCGTGCAACCGCTTGCGCAGCTCATCCTTGATAGCCCGAAGTTGTGCCCGTATGCGTTTCTTCACGGTCTTGCGACCAATAACGAACCACCCCCCCTTTCTCGATGTCGTGCAGTAATGCGTAAAACCGAGAAAATCAAAGGTGGCCGGATTGCCTTCTCCTCGCGCCCGACATTGCACCTCGGCATATCGACCAAACCGAATGAGTTGAGTCTTGTCCGGGTGTAATGCCAGATCGAACTTGCACATTCTTTCATGCAGTATTTGCAGGAAACGATCTGCATCTGTTTTATGCTGAAAACCGACAACACTGTCGTCCGCATAACGGATAACTACCATGTCGCCTGTCGCTATCTTATTGCGCCATGCATTTGCCCAAAGGTCGAATACATAATGCAGGTAGATATTGGCCAGAATCGGAGAAACCACTGCGCCTTGCGGAACACCGCATTGAGCACGGGTAGGTTTCTCGCCTTCCAACACACCGATCTTCAGCCATTTGCAGATGAGCCGCAAGATGCGCTTATCCTGTATCCGGTGCTTGAGGAATTTGAGCATCCAATCATGGTTCATGGTATCGAAGAACCGACGGATGTCTGCATCAAGCACCCAGTTCACTTTCCGACGGTAAAGTCCAACCGACAATGCATCCAGCGCATCATGCTGACCACGCCCCGGTCGGAACCCGTAGGAAAAGCCTAAGAACTCCGTTTCAAAAATGGCTTCGAGCACATGAACCACCGCCTGTTGAACAATCTTGTCCTCCAGACACCAGATACTCAGGGGGCGCTGCGTCCCGTCCGGCTTGGGGATATAAAGCCGCCGTGCCGGTAACGCTCGGTAACTTCCCCGATGTATCTGTGTATGCAGTTCATGCAGTCTCAATTCCAGTCCTTCTCCATAGGCCTGCCAGGTTACACCATCGATTCCTGCCGCCGCCCTACGTTTCAAGTTGCGATAACTCTGTCGCAGGACATCAACCGTAATATGATGTAGCAAGGCTGTAAACTTTGCTTCCTTATCCTTTCTTGCAACTTCCCGCACAGCATCAAGTCCGCTCGACGCAGCCACCCGGCTCTGAGTCCGGACTGCGGTCGTCTCAACACTGTTCCCCTTGACCAGGATCCTTCCCTCCACGGCCTCCGCCGGGCTTTTATCCCCTTTGTTCGGCCGCTTCATCGGTAATATGATCCTGTCCGACTTCTCACCCACGTGCACGTTGACCGTACGGCTATCGCCTTTGCCAACCGGCCCGGGTATACCTGCCCGGGCGTAAGTGAGATCTCCCAGGTTCCGATCAAAGAACGTCTCCACGTGCTCAGGGTCTCCGACTGCGCAAGGTCTACCGCACGCTCGCCTTTTGCGCGTGTGGCAATATCGTCTTCTGCTTCGCTTAACAGCATCAACACCTCGGAATCAATTTATTTCGCAGCTCCATACCTGGCCCATGGTCTCCCCTGTCAACACTTCACGTCAGCCCTCACGGACTACCGCGCATGACTCGGGGCCGAGACGGCTGGCTAAGCCTTGCCTCGTGCGGGACTTCCACCCACTATTCTTTGCCAGCTTCTCCTGGCGTACTAAGCGCCAAATTAACTGCACCCTATCCAACTGTTTTCTCTTGATATAGCGTGAGCCTTTTTTGTGAAGGAGAAAGGCTATGAAAAGACGAACCGAGGCGCAGTGGCGTGAGTTATTTGCCGAGCATGAATCGAGTGGACTGACGGCAGCGGCATTTTGCCGGGAGCGGGAACTGTGCGCGAGTCATTTCAGCGTACGGCGTAAACAGTTACTGGCTAAGGAGGCCGATGTTTCAACGCCATCATTTATTCCTGTTGCCATACCCGGTCGAGGTGTGAGCATGATGATTGAGCTTCACTGGGGTGACACAGTACAATTACGTGTGCCGACGTCAGTCTCACCACACTGGTTGGCAGAGTTTGTTCAACACCTGCGGGCTTAGATCATGCACATGTTTGTGGATGTTAGCAGTGTGTACCTGCATCGTGAGCCGGTAGATTTTCGTAAATCGATTAATGGCCTGTCCGTTATCGTGGAAAGTGAGATGGCACTATCCCCGCTGAGCGGGGCACTGTTTGTGTTCTGTAACCGTAAGCGCGACAAGCTGAAGCTGTTGTACTGGGACAGGACGGGGTTTGCGCTGTGGTACAAGCGCCTGGAGCAGGAAAAATTGACCGGAGCGAAGCGTAGGGAATGCTGCATGAAATGCGTAGCAGTTCGAAGCAGTGCAAATGGCCACGGCGCATGCGTGAGTCGGTAATTGAACTGGACGAAGACCAGCTGCACTGGCTTCTTCAGGGCTATGATATTACGAAACTGAAGCCTCATAGCACTCTAAACTATCAAACGCTTTTATAGGCTGATCGAAAACTTCGATCATGGGGCAGGCTCGATTTTGATAAAATGCGGGCATGTCCTGTACCCCACCCTCCCTTCCCGATGACATCAATGCCTTGAAAGCATTGGTGATGGAACAACAGGCGAAAATCCTTTCCTTGCAAGAACAACTCAACCTGGCCCTGGCCCGACGCTATGCCGCGAGCAGTGAGAAAATCGCGCCTAATCAATTGCGCTTGTTTGATGAAGCCGAGGTTGGGGTTGAAACAGAACAGGCCGAGGATGAGACAGGCGAATCTGTCCTCGTTGAGGCGCATATGCGCAAAAAGCGCGGGCGCAAAGCCTTGCCAGACACGTTGCCCCGCGTGGACATCGTGCACGAGCTGGATGAGGTCGCGCGATGTTGTCCCCATGATGGCCAGACATTGATTGAAATCGGGGAAGTCACCTCCGAGCAACTGGACATCATTCCCGCTAAAATCCAGATGCTGCGCCACATTCGTAAAAAGTATGCCTGCGCCTGCGGGCAGTGCATCAGGACGGCTCCGCTGCCTGCCCAAGCCATCCCCAAAAGCCTGGCCTCACCCGGTTTGCTCGCCCATATCACGGTTTCAAAATACCAGGATGCCCTGCCGCTGTACCGCCAGGAAAGCATTCTGCAACGCATTGGTGTCGACATTCCCCGCGCCACGCTCGCCAACTGGATGGTGAAAGCCGGAACGTTGATTCAGCCGCTGATTAATCTATTACGGGATCAACTTTTAGTCT
>JASBTR010000086.1 GCA_030148325.1 Gammaproteobacteria bacterium | reverse complement strand
GAATAGCCGTTCGTCCTGAGCTTGTCGAAGGACAAATAGATTAAGCACTCTATTCACCGCATTTCCACGCTCATGGTTCGACAAGCTCACCACGAACGTGGAAATTCACAAGTGTTCTGGTATTTGGAACGCTTATTTAGTCTGAAATGATGCGCTTCGTTTCACTCAGCACATCCTACGGAGGTCTAAAATCACCATTAACTAAAGTGGACAGGAATTTGGAACTTTTACTTAGAGTCTATGAAACAGGAATTTTACCATGGGTATTACCGTTGAAGTGTTTTCCTCGCCGGGTTGCAGTAAATGCAGCCATGCCCGTGAACTACTGAAGAAAATAGCCCTCGAAAAGGGGGCCGATTGTATCCAGTGGCGTGAGGTGAATATCCTGGAAGAGCTGGATTACGCTGTCAGTTTAGGGGTGTTATCCACCCCGGCTATTGCTATCGATGGGCAACTGGTTTTCACCGGCCTGCCGTCAGTACGGAAATTACAGTTTGCTCTGGAAGAGCGGCTTGGCCGGGAGGGCACATGAGCGCGCTTTTATTGATAACGGCGGCCCTGCTGGGGCTGCTGGCTTTTTATGAGCCCTGCACGATTGCGACCCACACCCTGTTCTCGGTTCGAGTGCATCGGCAGGCCGGGTCCCGGCTGTCCCAATCGGTTTTCCTGCTCTGGCTGGTGCGCAGCGGTTTTCTCGCCGGGGTATTAATGCTGGTCGTGCTTCTGAGCACACCCTTTGTCTGGAATGGTTATTTTCCAAGCCTGATTCTGGCGCTGATGGCGACGGTCTATATCGTATCGCGCTTTGTCTATCTGCCTGTGCCGCATCTGGAAATATACCGCCTCCTGCCACAGGCGGATCGTCTTCCGGAACCGGTGCGCCTGGGCCTGACCCTGCCGGCCTGCACCTTGCCCCTGTTTCTGATCATTGTGGGGATGTCGATACAGGTGGACTCGCTGGTTTTTGCCGCCCTGGCCGGACTCCTGTTTTCTTCCCTGTTTACCCTGCCGGTGGTGCTTGCCAGCCGTCGGGAAATCGAGGAAAAAGATCAATGTCTGCTGGCGCAGCTTGCCAGGAGCACGCCCTTCGTCACGGCAGGCCTGCTCTATGTTGCGGCGCTTGTTCTGTTGCTGCCGGCGTTTGATCTTTCCGTAACGGAACTGAAACTGAGCCTGCAACAGGCCAGTCTGGCGGGAATTGGGCTGGGGTTTCTGGCAGGTTTTGTCTTTAGCTTCAACCCGGTGTCCTTTGCCTCCATTCCGGTCATGCTGGCCTATGTGACCAAAGCACACGAGCCAAAACGGGCCCTGATACTGGGTGCAGCCTTTGTTGTCGGTATGCTGGTTACGCATGTGGTACTGGGTGTGGCGGCGGCCCTTGGAGGAGAGTGGGTCAGGGCGGCGATGGGCCGTCAGTGGGGGTTGTTGCTGGGGCCGGTGCTGATTTTTCTGGGGCTGATCTGGTCGGGCTGGCTTAAAATTCGCCTGCCCTGGATCAGCGCTCGTGCCTGGCGGGTGAGTAACATCGGCGGCGCTTTTTTACTGGCAATTCCTTTTTCGGTCGCCGTGTGTCCGTTCTGTACTCCCGCCCTGCTGGTATTGCTGACGGCCAGCGCCGCCATTGGCTCGCCGGGCTTTGGTTTCCTGCTGCTGTTTGCCTTCGCACTTGGGCGCAGTGTGCCGGTCATTCTGGGGGCGATGAGCATGGGCTGGCTGGAATCGCTGGACTTTCTGCAGCGGCGGCAGAAGCTGTTTGAAGTTATCGCCGGAACCATCCTGATTCTCAGCGGTCTTTATCTCATTAATGAATATTTTCTGTTCGTAAACATCTGGATGTAAGGGCAGCAATTGAATAATCGGCGCTATAAAATCAGTGAAGTCAGTGCACAGTTATCGCTTACGCAGGATACACTGCGTTATTATGAAAAAATTGGCCTGTTAAACACGGTAGCGCGTAGTGTTTCGGGTGTTCGCCAATATACAGAGGCGGATATTTCCCATCTGCGTTTTATTCAGCGCGCCCAGAAAATGAATTTCAGCCTGGCGGAAATTTCAGAACTGTTAAAAATGCGTCAGGATCCGCAACATGCCCGAGATGAAGTGCGCCTGCTTACTTCGACAAAACTGGCGGAAATTGAAGCAAGACTGGAAGAGCTGTCATCACTGAGAAATGAATTGCAGTTATTATTGAACCTCTGTCGCAATACAAAAGGCGACTGCCCCATTATTGAAAACATTGAAACCGCAGGGACGGCCTAAATAAGTGTTCCAAAAGGGTGTCTAGATATAATGTGTAGGATGTGCCGAGTGAAACGAAGCGCATCATTCGCGTGTCTAGTCTGAAATGATGCGCTTCGTTTCATTCAGCACATCCTAGGGTCTGTTGATCTTTCATCTATTGTCTGATTTTGGCTAATTTTAGCCCTGCCTGCGTTATTTTTTACTATCAATGGAGTGCATTGATACGTAAAAAATGCCTTGTCAGGACTAAAATTTCCTCAAAATCAGCCTA
>JASBTR010000188.1 GCA_030148325.1 Gammaproteobacteria bacterium | reverse complement strand
CATTATCAATCAAAGCCGCGCATTGTACACCACTTCGCACCGCGCCTTCGAGTGTTGCCGGATAACCGTTGTTCGTGTAGTCCCCCGCCAGCCATAAGCCCTTAACCGGCGTATGATTCTCAGGTCGAAGCCGATTGATGTTGATGCAGCTCGAAAAGGTGGCGCGTTTTTCCCGAATAACAAACTGGGCTTTCGGCGCGGGCCAGTGGGGGAAGAGCCGGGCGAGTTCGGCGGCAATTCTGTTGCTCAGCGTATCTTTGGACTCGTCCATATGCGAACCATGGCTGCTGATGACTACCGCTATCATACCGGGTTGATTGCTGTGGCGGCGATCGAAAAGCCACTGTCCGTAGCCATCGATGAGACCCTGCATGGGCTGGGGCAGCTGCACCTCGGGGGGATATTGCAGGTAAACCGTAGTGACCGGCTGAAAACGAAACTGTGCAAGCCTTGAATGCAGTTGCGTAAGCTCGTCCTGTCCCTGAATCAGGGTAAGGGTCGCATGCACCGAGGTGGCCAGCACCAGCTGCCGAGCAGGGATAAAGGTATCCTCAACCTGAACACCGCGGATTTCGCCGTTTTCTATTTTCAGCGAGGTGACGTGCATGCCCAGATGCACATGGCCACCCTGCTGTTCGATGTAATGCATGGCCGGTTCGGGAAACAGCGCACCCAGATCCTGACGGGGAAAGAGTAAATCAGCGTCCCGACGCTGCCGGAGGAAGGCGTCGCTGAGCACGCGTAGAAAAACCGTGGCGGAAGCTTCCTGCAGGGGGGTGTTGAGCATGGCCAGACACAGGGGTTCCCAGAAAGCATTGACAAGCCGGCCTGTCTGTTTCTGCCGTTGCAGCAATTCGGCGACACTCATATCGGTTTCTGTGAACAGCGTGCCACGAAACAGGGCGAGGCCGAAGCGCAGGGCGGAGAGGCGGTCGGGCATACTCAGGCCGCAGGCTGTCAGCAGGGCGAACAGTAAATGCAGAGGGGCGGGCAGTCTCGGTGTTTTTAATTTCAGGCTGTCACCATGCAGGCTCTGCATGGTTAGATTCAGGCTTTGGCGCAGCAGGCTTTGCTGAACATTCATACCGATGTCGTCCAGCAGTTCGAGGATGCAGTGGTAGGCGCCGATCAGCAGATGCTGGCCATTATCGGCCGTGATCTTTTTATCTGTGCCGGTTTCAAATGCAACCCGTCGCGCTCGCCCGCCGGGCTGGCGGGCAGATTCCAGCAGGGTGACGGCATGGCCCTTTTTACTCAGTTTGACGGCGGTAGCCAGTCCCGCCCAGCCGCCGCCGACGATTAAAATCGGGTTTGCTTCTGCTGAATCAGGATCAGCCATTATTGATCTGGCGATGCCGCCATTCTCTATGCCAGGTACGCAGGGCTAGCCAGAGCTTGTGGCTGGTAGAGAGTCGTATCCGGCTGTTGAGTGGGAAGTGGTTTTTCTCCATTTTCTCCAGCACCGCATGATAGATGGCGGCCATGATCAGACCGCAACGCTGTTTATAACGATCCTGCTCGGGCAGGTGTTCAAAGGCGCTGCGATAATACTGTTTGGCCCGATCACATTCGAACTGCATAAGCTGCTGAAAATTATCCGAAGCACGGCCTGCAAGAAGGTCCTCTTCGGTGACTGAAAACCGTTGTAAATCTTCGCTCGGTAAATAGATGCGTCCCCGTTGCGCATCTTCGTGCACGTCACGCAGAATGTTAGTTAGCTGAAAGGCCGTGCCCAGGTCGCGCGCATACTTCAGCGTATGTCGATCTGTGTAACCGAAAATTTCCGCCGCCATCAGACCGACGACGCCGGCAACCCGGTAACAGTACAGGTTCAGGGATTTGAAATTGTCATAACGGTGGTTGTGGAGATCCATTTCCATGCCATCGATGATTTCCAGAAAATATTCTTTTGGCAGATCGAACTGTTCAAGCACGGGTGCCAGCGCACGGGTGACCGGGTGTTGCGCCTGGCGCTCGAACAGGCGGCTGATTTCATCACGCCACCATTGCAGCTTGATAGTCTTGATCTGATCCTCACCGGGGTTGTCGACAACATCATCGACTTCACGACAGAAAGCATACAGGGCAATAATGGCCTTGCGCTGGTTTTTGCCCAGCGCCATAAAACTGTAATAGAAACTGGAACCGCTGCCGGCGGTCTTGTCCTGACAGTATTGCTCGGGAGTCATGAAAAATGCGTTGTCCGTGATCGGTATGAGTGCCTGATTATTGCAGCCATAGGGGGGCTTATCAAATGCAGATTTAATTCTTCGCAGCTTGATGTGATTAATATTGAACCGCCAGGCGTAGGGTGGGTTCTAAATAACTGTTCCAAAAGGGTGTCCAGATATTATAAAGTAGGATGTGCTGAGTAAAACGAAGCGCATCATTTCAGGCTGGACACGCGAACGATGCGCTTCGTTTTACTCAGCACATCCTACGAGAGCTTAAAACCGTGTTGTAAAGTGGAGAGGAATTAGGAACTTTTATTTAGCTTGTTGCAGGGTAATTGATTCAATCCCTTTGCGTACCTCTGCGTCCTTTGCGGGGAGCATATTTTTTCTTCGCCGTTTTCTTATGCCGTGTACGTTGGTTTTTACCCGAGAAAGCCTTATTTCTGGGTTTTACGATTTTGTGTTTGGCTTTGTCGCTTTCACCGGTTCCCTGGGGCTGCCAGCTGGGTACCAGATGGCGTTTGCCGTTGCCAATTAGATCCGCGCGGCCCATTTTTTTCAGCGCCTCGCGCAGCAGTGGCCAGTTATTGGCATCGTGATAACGTAGAAAAGCCTTGTGCAGGCGGCGTTGTTTTATGCCTTTGGGGCTGCTGACAGCTTCGGATTCCCGGCTGACTTTACGCAGGGGATTCTTGCCGGTGTGATACATGGCTGAGGCAATCGCCAGTGGTGTCGGCAGGAAGCCCTGAACCTGATCCAGACGAAAGTTGTTCTGCTTTAACCAGAGGGCGAGGTTGAGCATGTCTTCGTCGGTGGTGCCGGGATGGGCGGAAATAAAATAGGGAATCAGGTACTGTTCCTTGCCGGCTTCTCTGGAATATTTTTCAAACATCTGTTTGAACTTGCCATAGACGCCAATGCCCGGTTTCATCATTTTACTTAAGGGACCGGTCTCGGTGTGTTCGGGCGCGATTTTAAGATAGCCCCCCACATGATGGCTGACCAGTTCTTTCACATATTCAGGCGATTGTACGGCCAGATCATAACGCAGGCCGGAGGCGATCAGGATACGCTTGACCCCGGGGATCTTGCGCGCCCGCCGATACAGTTTGATCAGGGGCCGGTGATCGGTGCCCATATTGGTGCAGATGTCCGGATAGACGCAGGACAGTCGTCGGCAGGCTGACTCGATCTTTTCCGATCTGCATTTAAGCCGATACATATTGGCCGTGGGCCCACCCAGATCGGAAATATTACCGGTAAAGCCCGACACATTGTCACGGATGGTTTCAATTTCGTGAATAATGGAATCTTCGCTGCGGCTCTGGATAATGCGGCCCTCATGTTCGGTGATGGAACAGAAGGTACAGCCGCCGAAACAGCCGCGCATGATGTTGATGGAAAAACGGATCATTTCCCAGGCCGGTAATTTTGCCCTGCCATAGTCGGGGTGCGGTTTACGGGTGTAGGGGAATTCATACAAGCGATCCAGCTCGGTGGTATTCAGCGGAACGGGCGGCGGGTTGAGCCAGACATAACGTTTGCCATGTTGCTGGATCAGCGCCCGCGCATTGCCGGGATTGGTCTCCAGATGAAACACGCGCGAAGCATGCGCATAGTAAATCCGGTCCTCAAGCACCTGATCATAGGAGGGCAGGCGGATCACGGTTTTACTACGATCCAGTTTGCGGGTATGAGTGCTGAATTGAACCACGTTGGACGGCGTGCCCGCGTTTGCCGCGCAGTCGGGTTTTTCGGCGTAGGGGTTGGGATGCGTTTCAATCCGTCCGGGTTGATCAAGGTCGGTGGAGTCGATCACCGCCCAGTCATCAGGAATGTCAGTGGTCATGAATGCACTGCCGCGTATGTCGCGGATGTCAGCGATTTTTTCACCTCGTGCCAGACGATGGGCGAGTTCGACAATGGCGCGTTCGGCGTTGCCGTAAAGCAGCATATCGGCCTTGGAATCCGGCAGGATCGAACGGCGAACCTTTTCCGACCAGTAATCAAAATGCGCAATGCGCCGCAGGCTGGCCTCGATGCCGCCGATGATCACTGGCACGCCCTTGCAGGCTTCGCGCACACGCTGGGCATAGACCACCACCGAACGATCGGGACGTTTGCCGCCTGCGCCATCCGGCGTATAGGCATCGTCATGACGAATGCGACGATCCGAAGTATAACGATTGACCATGGAATCCATGTTACCGGCGGTGATGCCGAAGAACAGATTGGGTTTGCCCAGCTTCATAAACTCGGCGGTATCTCGCCAGTCGGGCTGGGCAATGATGCCGACTCGAAAGCCCTGCGCTTCGAGCAGGCGACCGATCAGGGCCATGCCAAAGCTGGGGTGATCCACATAGGCATCGCCGGTCACCAGAATAATATCGCAGGAATCCCAGCCGAGTTCGTCCATCTCTTCTTTCGACATGGGCAGCACAGCTGCGGTGCCGAAGCGTTTCGCCCAGTACCGGCGATAGGAAAAAAGATCAGGTGCATTTTGCATGGATATTTACAGGGGTGACAACCTGTGTTTATTTTACACTGAAACTCGGAATAGCGCTTTAGTGGCAATTCGCAGTGCATCCCCTTTGCTCAGCCGCGGGCGTCGAAAGACGTCGCCATTGTGCTGCTGGAGTTTGCCAAGCACACAGGCGCCGCCGTGAATGATCATACGCAGCTCCAGTCCAAACCGACCTTTTAATGTGTTTCCCAGCGGAGAACCATGTTTGAGCATTGCTGCGGCGCGCTGAAGCTGAAAATCCATCAGCGCTTGCATCGCCGGGTCGCCGCGCGCCTGTTTCAGGTGCGCCTCATCAACGCCGAAGCGCTGCATTTCATCCAGCGGTAAATAAACACGGTTATGTTCGTGATAATCCTGCTGCAGATCCTGATAGAAATTGATCAGCTGCAACGCCGAGCAAATGGCATCGGAATGAGACAGGTTTTGCGGTGTCGCTGCCTCATGCAAATGCAGCAGCAGGCGGCCAACGGGATTGGCCGAATAGCGGCAGTAGTTCAGGATTTCGCTAAAGTCAGCGAAGCGGGTTTTGTCGATGTCCATTTTGAAAGCGCTCAGCAGATCATGAAACAGCGACAGGGGTAGATCATACTTTTTTATCACATCAGCAAGTGCGAAAAAGATCGGATCATCGAGAGCCTCGCCCTGAGCAATGGCGCTCAGTTTAGCTGAGTAGTCATCGAGTTTTGCATGACGCTGCGTTTTGCTCAGCTCACCCTCATCTGCAAAGTCATCGGCAGTACGGGCAAACGCATAGATCACGCTAATGGGCCGGCGCAGTCTTTTCGGCAGCAGGCGGGAAGCCACCG
>JASBTR010000079.1 GCA_030148325.1 Gammaproteobacteria bacterium | reverse complement strand
ATACTTTTTCTGCATGCATGGTGATGATCCTTTTTTAGTTTAGACACCTTTAATTGATCACATATCACCATGCATGTCTAACTAATCATTTTTATACCTAACTTATTGTTTTTGATCGCTATTTCCTGGGGATACCTCAGGAACAGACCCGTTTCACCGCCATCATCGTGCGCGGCGCGTTAAAATTCAGGCCCCTGCGTTTTGAGGCGAATGAAGTCTATGCCGGCAGCAGCGTCCCCGGCGGGGATATGGATGTGGTCACCGGCAGCGTCATGGCCCGCAACGGCGATACCCTCACCCTGCGCGGCGTAACCCTCATGCGCAGCAACGGCAGCGTGGTCTTCAACGACAGCGTCAGCGTAGAACTGGCCGCCAGCACCACGGTGAAAAAACAGTTGTCGATGGACAGCTTCGACATCAACGCCATTTCCGTCGGCCAGCGCCTGACCGTTTTCGGCGCCATCACCGATGACAGCATCAGCAACCTGGTCATCGACGCTGCCAACGGCTATGCCCGCATGCTGATGAGTAATGTCAGGGGCGAGGTTATCAGCAACGACAATGTTTTCGATATGACGCTCAGCAGCATCAACGGCCGCAACCCGGCGCTGTATGACTTCAGCGGCACAGGCATTGACGCCGGCAACGATGCTGATCCTGCGAACTATGAAATTGCCACCTCAAGCCTGGATGTCTCCGCTTTCGGTACGGGCTCCAGCGTCTCGGTACGCGGCTTCCCCACTGCCTTCGGCAGTGCGCCCAAAGACTTTGAGGCCAGCACCCTCATCAGCAGAGGCAGCAACTAGTTCCCTCCCCTGCTCGAATTTCCGGGCACCGTGCATCTCGCCCCCTGATCTGCGTTATCAGGGGGCTTTTTTTATCGCCCTTACCAATGCCAGGCCTTCGCCGCGCGGATCACTGGCCGCGCTCACGGAGTGGCGGGCCTTGTTAAGTATCACGATCTGCATGTTGCCGTAAGTATCACGAAGCTGTTTCAGGCGGTGGCCCCTGCCCTGTAAGCCTATGACCTCCCCCGCCGTCAGCGCACGAGGCTCAAACTGCACCACGTCGGGCAGATACTGGTGATGAAAACGCGGCTGGCTGACGATGCGTTTTGCCGGCCTGCCTTCAGTCACTGCCAGAATACCCTGCAGCACAGTGGTAATGATGCGACTACCGCCAGGCGTGCCGAGAATCGCCAGTCTGTCCGGGCCTTCGACAAAGGTCGGACTCATGCTGGAGAGCATGCGCTTGCCCGGCGCAATGGCATTGGCTTTCGCCCCTACCAGCCCATAGGCATTGGGCACACCCGGCCTGGCGGAAAAGTCATCCATCTCATCGTTAAGCAGCACCCCGGTACCGGCAACCATAAAACCAGAGCCGAAGGGATAGTTAATGCTCAGGGTTGCCGCTACACGATTACCCTCGGCATCCAGAATAGAGAAATGCGTAGTATGATGTCCCTCCGCTGGCGGAACCACCGGCTTCAGGTCCCGACTGGGCGTGGCGCGCGAGGGACTGATCGTCTCACGCAACGCCCGCGCATAGGCTTTGTCCGTCAGGCGTTCAAGCGGGACATCGACAAAATCTGGATCGCCCAGAAACTCGGCCCGATCGCGGTAAGCCCGACGCATGGCTTCGATCAGTAAATGCTTGCGCGCAACACCCGACAATGAACGCAGGCCATCATTTTCCAGCATATTAAGCATTTCGATGATCGCGACACCGCCTGAGGAAGGCGGCGCAGCCGAGGTGATGTGGTAGTCATACCAGCTGCCCGTCACCGGCCTGCGCTCCTGTACCTTATAAGCCGCCAGATCTTTCGCGCTCCAGATCCCACCGGCTTTGACAGTTTCCGCCACCAGTTTTTTTGCCATTTCGCCCTGATAAAAGCCCGCCGTGCCATGCGTCGCGATGGCCTCCAGCGTACGCGCCAGATCCGGCTGTTTAATGATATAACCTTCGCGTGGCACCTCATTGCGGTACAGGAAAACGTCTGCCGCCGCCTTCGAGGCGCGCAGTGCTTTAAGGCGGAATGCCGCCATGCGCTTGTAATGCCGGGTCACGGCAAAGCCTTTGCGAGCCGCACGAATAGCCGGCGCCAGCGAAGTACTCAGAGGCAGACGACCGTATTTTTTCGCAATATGCACCAGCGCCGCCGGTTCTCCGGGAATGCCCGCTGCCAGTGCACCGTCCATCGACAGCCCCGGGATCACCTTGCCCGTTTCATCCTGATACATTTTTTCATGCGCTTTTAAGGGTGCGGTTTCCCGACCATCGATCATCATCGCCTCGGTTTTATCCGCCTCCTGCAACAGCCAGAAACCACCGCCGCCGAGTCCGGAGCTATAGGGCTCCACCACCGCCAGGGTCGCACTCACCGCCACCGCCGCATCAAAGGCATTACCCCCGGCCTCAAGAATCTCAAAACCTGCCTCGGTCGCCAACGGGTGCGCACTGGCAATACCGGCTTCGTGTCGCGGAGCAGCGTGTACGGGCGCAACCGCCAGCACCAGCATGATAAAAACAGTTGTCGCAAAGCGCATCATTCTGTCAATCTCCTGTTGTCCGAAAACAAAATATCACATAACTAAATAACTGTTCCCCTCCCCATAAACATGGATAAATGAATCATCCCATCACAAGTAGACAGGATATCAGTTATGCAGGTTCGCCTGAAGGCGAACAGGTGCGGCTCGTGGTGCACCCTGTGTAACGGGCATTTCACCCGCAGGGTAGAAGCCGTACCTACAATAGTGCTCCGCACAGGCTGTGAGTATTAATTCCAGGTTCGTATTCATGCGAACGCGGAGCCCGATAAACGACCCACACCCCCTAAAGCAGGACCTGCCTGTATACGCACCTCCGCGTGCGGCTGAAGCCGCACCTACAATAATGAACAGCAACTAAAATATATATCGAATTTCCTAAAATAATTTTCGAATTGAATAATTAAGATTTTTATTATTCAGACTGGTTCCCAGTTTTGGCTGTGCTTTCAGGTTCGTTCTCAGATCGGTGCTTGTTGCGTTGAATGCCAGAAAAATGCCGATCGCATTATCATAAATCGGCATACTTATCTGAAAAGCCGCACGATAGGCCCTGTTCCTTTTTTCAGAAAACAGGGCACAGGATTTCAGCGTCTTGCCGCTGATAAAATTCATCACCAGCATGCCTCTGCTATTCAGGTTACGCGTAATCACCGACAGCCATTTATGATCGGCGGCAACAGCCCTGACCGGTTCGCCGTCTTCTTCAGAAAACAGATCATCAATAATCAGATCAAACGGTGGACCATCATAATTATTCAACCACGACACTGCATCCGCTTCTATCAATTCCGCCTCTGAATGGTCAACGCCAAAATATTTCCTGGCAACATATAAATGAACCGGGTTAAGCTCGACACCAATGATGTGCTCCGGCGAGACAAATCGATTTAACTGGCGAATCACCGACCCCCCGCCCACACCCAGCACTAAAACCCGCCTGACTTCCTCCACCGGTTTGAAGAAAGCAGGAATCATGAGCAAATCCCATATACCGCCGGTCACGACTCTCGCCGGATTATATTGCGTGTGAAACACGCCGTTGGTGTAAAGACGTCGGCTTCGCCCCGCAGCCCTGATCTCATAGGTCGAGCCTGCATGTTTTTTTCGCCAGATAACGGCCATCTGCTGTTCCCGCTTTGACCGAAATAGATCCGGCCAGACAATAAAAAGCCGACATTATCCCACCAATGCCGGCTTTCATGCTACTCCCCAGTTACTCAATACTGAACGAAATTATTTTTTTGATTCTTCGCTCTCATCAAGATCGATCTCCTCGACATTGATCTCTATATCCTCAACTTCATCATCTTCAGCTTTCCGTGCCAACGTCTGTTGCAATTTAAACATTTCATTTTTCATCCGCTGCTCGCCATCCTTCTTCCCACCTTCATACATGGAGGTATATTCTGACATCATGGATTCCATAGTCTGCATAGCCGCATCAAGATCCTTTTTTAATTTTGCATTTGCCTCACGCAGGCTGGTATTTTCTTCGCGTACGAGAATAAGCTTTGAACTTTTTGGCGCCTCATCCTGGCTTTCACTTCCACCCTCACTATGACTAAACCCTTGATATGATTCAATCAGCTTGTTAAGGTGGTTATCAAATTCTGATATTTTCTCCCGTTCCTTTTTCAGAAATATTTTCAGCAAATTACCATAAAGCGTCTTTTCACAATCAATCAACGCCTCCATCCTGGCTTCGGCCTCTTCATCATCATATCCATATACATCTTTTAATAGCGACAATAATTTTTCACGCTTTTCCGGCTCTGCATTTTTAATCTTTTGCACCAGCACCATCGCCAGCGCCTTGTCCTTCACACATCGTCTTCTGGACACAAACAGGATGGCACCGAGAATCAGAAACAGGATTACGCCAATCTCACTTATCAGTAAAAACAGACTTGAGTAAAATTCATTCATAACGCCACATCCTTGTCATCCTCGGCGTCCTGTTCTGCTTTTCGCTTCTTCCAATATTGAAATGCCAGAACACCGATTATACCGATAACAAGATTAATCACCATGGTTACCCAACCCACAAGAAACCAGTTTGTGTCTTCCTCTTCTTCCGCCTGCTCAGCATCCTTGCCCCCTTTGTTTTTTTCTTCATGCGCATTTTTTTCACCCTTGTGTTCATTACTTTTCTCTTCACTCGAAGAGGATGCGCCATGATGTTTCTTTCTGTCCTTTTCAAGAACCAGTTTTTTCCTTATTTCCGCCTCTACTTTTTCACCCGTATGCCGTTTAGCCTGAATTCGTACAGTGACAAATTTCCCTTCTTTTTTTCTGTCAATTTCACTCAGCCACAGACCACCCGGCTCCTGATTGATCTTTAGCGAACCCTCTCCTTCCAGTTCAAGCGTTATCTGTAAACTTTCCGGATTCAGTATTTCCAGATGCGGAATAACAGAAAGATAGAAGTGTTCTGCAGTTTCGTCTTCACTTAATTTAACGTCAACAATACTAAGGAAATTATCCAGCGCATACCGAAACTCTCGCTCAAAGGTCGCACCTTTTGCCCGTATCGTCAACGACTGCTCACCACCTGCCAACTTGTCCGTAAGATCAACACTGTAGCGGCCGTCATTCCTGTTTTTATCTCCCGCTTCGCCTGTATCCTGCATTGAGTAGCGGACATTATCGTTTGTGGCTATTTCAAAACTAACCAGGTTTAAAAATGACCTGCGGGTTATTCGCTTGCCCCTGTCCAGTAATTCCGCCTCAACCAGCAGTTTATCCCCGGCAAGAATACAGGGCGGCAATTCACTGGTATCAAGCTTCAGGTTGGTCACAATCATGACCCGGTTATCCGGATCCCTGGAGCCTTTCACACGCCATTCACCTGCAGCCGGTTTTTTAACCGTGATCAGTTCATACGACTGTTCCTGGTGCCAGTTAAATTTTTTCGGATGCTTATGCTTATCGTGCGACTCACCCTGTGGTGAGACCAGCACGACCGGTTCAGTTCCCTTTCTAAATACCAGCACAGTCATGTCCAGGACACTGGTATCGACCTTAAAACGGTTGCCCTTGATCGGCAGGCTGTCCACCGGCGCGGTTCTTTCAAACAATTTCAAAAATGCGCGCTCGAGTGAGCTGGCGTCATCAACCTGAATATAACTGCCGCCGGTTGCTGCGCTTATCTGTTTAAGCAATGCCTTGTCCACGCCATCAGACAGGGCGATGGCATGCAGGCGCGCACCGGCTTTCTTCAGGCGCGGTAATATATTTTTAAGAATGCGTTCGCGTGAGGCCGCATTCTTTTTTGCATCACGGGATATGTCCACCATACCATCGGTCAGCAGAATAAGGTTGCGGCGTGTGTTTGTATCCGGTCGCATCCAGCCAGAGGAGGCGCGCTTGAGGGCCTCTTCGATATTGGTGTAGAGTCCGCGCGAATGGATCTTGTCCGACTCGGCCCGCGCCTGTTTTTTCCAGCGGCTATCCACACGTCCGTGTTTAACCTGCATGTTGACATACTGGCCAAAGGTCCAGACTCCCGATTCCGAGCCTTCCGGCAGCAACCCCACCAGAAGGCGAAGCGCAGGCGCCCGCAGCTTGTGCGGATCATTCTGTTTCATGCTCCCGGAAACATCGATCAACACCCGTACGTCATTTTTTTTCGCCGCATGAGCCGGCATCAGCAAACAGATGAGTCCCAACACAAGCAACACGCTACGCCAGCTTGCAGTCATGTCCTGATAGCCTGTTCTGGTAAACATGGGTCGTTTGACAAAACTTTTCCTCTCAAATAGTGCGATATTAGAAATCCCCCCAAAAGCAAATACTTATAGGTTTCTATTAATATCGGCTGTTAACTGGAAAGTATTAGCTTCAGGCCATCTGTTCAGGTATTTCGGGGCTCATCTGTTTGTCTGGTTCAGTTCTGCCTATCCCGCTGCATTCGTGTTATTCTGACAACGTATAGACGCGTATCAAAATAACCTTTTAAAATCCCCACTTACCTACATAAAACCAGCGAAAAACAGCCACATGCAGTTCGAAATCCCGGAAAATGAGAAGGAACAGGCTCGTCATCCCCACGAGATATTTTTAATCAATCTAATTACCAACCATATCCTGATCTTTATCGCCCTGCTCGGCATGGCCGGAACCTATCCCCTGCTAATGCTGGTGACGCCCAGCATTTCCCTCTGCACACTGCTCTACCTGCTCTACCGCGCCCGCCGTTCACTGACGCAGGACGCCTGGTTTGTGAAATGCCACTGGCAAATCAGCGCCCATCGCAGCCGCCTGTTCATAACCATGCTGGTTATCATGGGCGTGGCCGTTGGCGCTGTGCTGCTGATCTCGGATGGTGATCTAAAACCCCAGCATTATGCATTCGGCGCAATCGGTATACTGCCCACCATGCTGACTACGCTCGTACTCATCGTCATGGAATCTGACGCCATGCATCAGGCTCGACTGGGGAAACTTCCTGAGGGCATTGTCCGGCAGTTTTCTAATCCGGATGCCATAAGGGTTGATACGGAATGAAACAGAGGCGGATTTTTCTCAGCGTTCTCGGCGCCAGCCTGTTGCTACTGGCTATCGCTATTTACTTCCCATCCAGAGATAAAGAGAGTCCCGTCCAGCCCCAGAGCCTGCCCTGGCAAATTGAAACAACGACAGATGGCAGCATCCGTGTTTTTGGCCTGCTGCTGGGACAAAGTACGGTGGAGGACGCAATTCAGCGTTTCAATGAAAATGCCGAGGTCAGCATGTTCGTCTCGCCTGACAATAAACGCGTCGTAGAAGTTTATTTCAACAACACCCGCCTTGCCGGTCTAGGTGCTAAAATAGTCCTTTCTGTGGCAGTCAACGAAGTGCAGCTGGAGGCCATCTACAATCACGGCACCCGCATCAGCACACTCGGTGATGGCAGCCGTAAGGTCACACTGCACCCGGATGATTTGCTACGGCTAAAACAATCCCCGATTGCGGGGATCACCTACCTGCCAAAAACAAAACTGGATAACGATCTACTACTGGCGCGCTTTGGCGAACCGGCCCGGCGTATTCGCGAAACCAAAAATGAAACCCTGCACTGGCTGTATCCGTCACAGGGGCTGGATATCGCCCGCGACAAAGATGGCCGAACCGTAATCCAGTATCTGCCGCCAAAGGTGTTTGAAAAAGTCATGAAACCGCTGCTGGAAGAGGGAAAGGAACAGTTCTGACTGAAATCCAGGGGACAGTATATCTATTTACTAATCATACGTAGGTACTTAAGGATTTTCAAAATACGGAACCAATCCAATTTTTAGCCGCCCATTACGTCTGTCCCGTTTGGGGTGTACGCGTCGGGCATTATCCTTGAAGTAGTGTAATGCTTTTGCGATGGCATTACCTAACCCCGTATTCTTTGAGCAGATCAAGGCCTTAACGATTTGAGTCAGCACATGAACAGAACACATCGCAACTTTTCGGGTCAAAACCTCGACATGAAAGATTGATTGCGTACAGCACGCCAAATAGCGTTTTAAGGTTGCTGTTATTTCTCAATCTGAGGCCGTAGGATCAGCGGTTTTTCAGCCAAATTATTATCGGAGACCAATCAATGCGTTACAACGGTAATTCGGTAAAACGAATTTCCCGGTAGAAGTTTCAAATTTTTCATTGCAGCGGATTG
>JASBTR010000078.1 GCA_030148325.1 Gammaproteobacteria bacterium | reverse complement strand
CAGGGATCGCCCGACGCTGTCGGTGACCGTGGCCAGGTTGTTGCCGCTGTAGGTGAAGCTCATCTGGTTACCATCAACGTCGGTCCAGGTGCTGATCCTGTTGCTGGCGTCAAACGCGATGACCGTGCCGAAGCGCTCGCGAAGCTCAAACAGGCTACCGTTTTTCACCAGTGCGGTGGTCATGCCCGGCGGCGGGTTATAGCTGCCATCCGGTAGCTGGATGTAGGCCAGCGCCTTGTCCTGCAAGCGAACCGACACGGCATTTTCGAACAACTGTTCCATGGACCACTGGCCGATCAGCGTCGCGGTGGTCCAGTCTTTCAGATCCGGGACAACCGGAGTCATCAGATCCAGGCTCACGACCGAGGCCACCAGCATGGCGGTGGCGTCCAGCGGCGCGCGCTGGCCGAGCCCCGATTCCACATCGCTGTGCAGGTCGAGAACAATGTTATAGCCGTGATCCCAACCGTGGCCTAATGTAGAGAGCGTATGCCGGTCATCGCTGTTGTAGTTGCGACCGAAGTGCAGGCCATTGGGCTCGGCCCCGCCCAGGCCGAGATCCTGATGGTTGTAAAGGTAGGCGCCGGTGGCCATATCCACCGGCTCTGCGCTGGCCGGGTTCGTTATCTGGCCCTTGAGTGCAAGTTCCGGACTGAATTCAGTCGTCACACTGAAGGGATCAGCGACGCCGGGAATCGACAGATAACCGCCAAACAGGTTACCACCGATGATCATGCCCACCGAGGCGCTACCGTCGGCATTTTCCTGTGAGTCAATGTAACCTTTACCACGCCACTGGTTGAAAACAATCTGGCCATCGGCCGGCAGGATCAGGATCGCCCCAGCATTAACGCGGACGCCAAACTCAGTCAGATCCGCTGCGCTGTAGCCGGTTAACTGCGGTTGCACCGTCGCCCAGTTGGCGGCATCGGCGCGGAAGATCATGCCGCCACCCTGGTTGGTGAGGTGCAACAGGCGTACAGTGGAAACCGCCGGGCGGGTGACCCCCTGCAACTGCTCCAGCACGCCGTGCTCCAGCGCGCTGGCCAGGAAGTTGCCCGCCCGGAAAGCCGTAGCCTCATCGGCAACGACGCCATGGCGGGAGATAGTCGAGGTAAGCTGACTCTTGATATCGACATAGTAGCCCGTCTCCTGCGCCATGATCCCAAAACGATGGTGGCGGATACTGATAGTATCGGAGACTTCGGCTAGCATTCTATCGGACAGCGTGGTCTGCCGCATCCAGGTCTGGCCCATCACATTCAGGCTTTCGGTCAGCACTTCGCGGGAATTGTCCGCCAGCCCGCCGGCGCGCAGTTTGTCGAGTAGGCGTTGACGCTGTTTCAGTAACAGACCGTCACGGCTGCCGCTAAATTCAGACAGAATGACGTAGGTCGATCCACGCGTGAGATCATAATCCGAGGTCTGATCCGCATATGTCCCTGTCAGTGCGCTATAGGGATGATCAATGCTCAGCGTCATCGTCGTCGCCAGTCCACCGGAAATCGGCGCCGTCTCCTGGGCGACAATGGTGTCATCGAGCCAGAGCTGGGCGATCGGCGCCGATGTGGTCGTCCCGCTTAAGGCGATCAAATTGCTCGCCGGATAGGCGATGCCATCGTAACTGAACTGGACGTTGATATTAGCGCTGTGACTGCCTACTGCATTAGCGAGGTAGCGCCAGCCAATGCCACGACTACTTGCCGCAGCAATCGTTCCCACGCCCTGACCGCTGATTAACTGGAACAGGGTGGGATTCGCGCCGGTCAGCGTCATGGTGGCGTCGACCGACAAACCAAAGCTGCCGTTATTATGCAGGTTCACGGTCGTATCCACCGGAACGTTCAAATAAGAATTTGCCCCGGTATACCCCGACAGACTGATACTGGGGGCATCCGCTACAAATCCTGTGAGTGGCCAGTCATCGCTGGCAAATACCGTACCGCTATATATTTGTTCGAGCCGGAACGTCGCTGTCTTGGTACCACGCGCCTGCGCCGTGCCGTTAAATTCAAGCCGGATGGTTACACTTTGTCCCGGACTCAATGCCGTAGTGCCGCCACCACTAAGAAAACGGTAAGCGCCGCTGGCATTATTTAACAAGTTGGCCGCGACCGAAATGGTGACCGTATTGTTATTGGTGAACGTGATGCCCCACGACGGCCAGCCGGTAAAGGACGGTGTTACTCGACCCAGATCTACAGTGGGCTGAACAGCCTGCGTTGTAAATGTGTCCCCTGAGACCGAGGCACTGCCCACCGCGTCACCTGGTAGCGATGCCGGAGCAGGCGTGGCGAACGTAACCGGGGTGTCGGGCGCGCTGAGTGGCAGGGTGGAAGCGGCGGCAAACCCCGTATCATAGGTCATAGCCAGCTTGTGCGCGGCCACCTCGGGAACATTCAGTGTCTGATCGATACCGCCATGCTGGATGCGAACCGTGTGCGTGTACGCCGCCGGGATATCGATCCAGGTGGTCGTGACGGTGCTGGGGAAAGCAAGAGCGATGGGCAACTGATCGAGATATTCCGCGACAATCTCGCGGCCACCGGTGACCTGCTCCATGTCTGCATTAGCCAGGTTACTGCGCAGGTAGGCCGCCAGGTTTCCTGAATACGCGGCCAGCTTGACGCTCAGACCCGCATAGTCCAGGTTTTGAATAGAATCGGTCCCTAACGTTCCCCCTGCAGCGGTCAACAGGTCGCTGCGCAGGTAACCCATGGCTGTCTTGAGGTCGGTGCCGGGGATCTCGGTATACTGTTTGAAGGCCGGATCGAACAGGTACTGGGAACCACCCACGGTCGCCTGTACCCAGACCCGATCCAGGGTGGTGCTGGTGGCCGTTACCGTCGTTGGAATGCCACCGCTGCTCAGGGTCTTGGCGATGATGTTGGCATTGGCATCGACACTCAGCCAGTGTTGCATGTCGCGCTGGTCGGCCGCGCCAAAGTTAGGAATGGTCATCTGACCGAAGACAAAATCGGCCGTGTGTCCGGCCGCCCTGAGCAGCGCGACCATTAAGGCGGCCTGGTCGAAGTCATTGCCGCTACGATCCAGCAGGGTCAACACGGGCCCCTTCAGGTAACCGTAGTAGGGAACGTAGTCAATGTGATTATGGACGTACTCGTGGATCAGTTTGGGATCGTTTTGCAGGGCGCGGGCCAGAGCCACGATCTCGGGGAGTGTCTGGGGCGCTACGGCCGCCGTGGTCAGCGCCGAGGTTGTGAAGGTCGCTTGAGAGAGAGACAGGTAGTAATCACGCGCCTGTTGCGGACTGACCGGCTCGGCGACCCCTTTGTTCCAGCCTGGACCGGCCACCCCAGCGTAAACAGTCGATGTCCCAAGCGCCAGCTGCGCAATGAACAGGACAGACAACAGGCCAAATTTTAACGAACGAAAACGAAAAAGACTTTCCATAACAATACCCTTCCCTATTTATTTTGATTTTCTTATTTTGATTTTCGCTTATGACGCCTTGTTGATATCCAGACCATCCGGCAATCAGCATAGTTAATAAAATATTTAGTCTTGTTCTACACCTTGCTTTGTACTTTCATCGTTACTGACATTACAAAATACAGATGACAGTTAGATGAACCTGAAGAAAAATATTAATCTGTATTTTTGATATGTGATGGAAGTACCATTTCAATTGGAGCAGTAGTGCAGACAATAAGCACGCACCCCGCTTGAATCTCTTTGGGTCATTCCCCGCAGCTTGCTGCGAAGCACTATTGTAGGTATGGCTTCTACCCTGCGGGCACAGGTGAGCCGCACATGTTCGCCCGAAGGCGAACCTACAAACAACTACCCCCTCAGCTTGTTGCGGGGTAGTTTATTTCGTTCAAATAGACAGGTGAAGCGGTTACAATGGCGGTACAGGAAGCCATCGACAATATTGATAATCGTTTAAACATTGAATGAATCCCCAAAGAAATAATACAGTAGCGCTAAAATTTCGTTTTAAATTCAAAACACGAAGATACACGCACCAGGATCATCATCTCGTATGACACAGGAGTTACCATTCCATGAATAATCAATGAATCAAAAATCGGGGCCAAAGCCGGGGTTATCCCCACAAAAATTTAGTCAAAATAATGATCCAGATAAAAGTTCCAAAAGGGTGTCCAGATATTATAAATCTGTAGGATGTGCTGAGTGAAACGAAGCGCATCGTTCGTGTATCCAGGAAATGATGCGCTTCGTTTCACTCAGCACATCCTACGAAGGTTTAAAACCACGTTAAAAGATGGACAGAAATTTGGAACTTTTATTTGGATATAAAAAATGAAGCGGTCTTCAGACTATGACTGGAAGCATCAGTCGCTGGATCTGGTTGAAGTGACATATGAGTCCAGATACCGCCAGGCAAGAATTGTTATGGCTGCCGCGATTAAAGATAAAGCGAGACGACCGCCTGAATTCATAACATCCATCCAGTTGACAAAAAAGGAGGAGTTTAGTGCCGACGGAACAAAATTGAACAGTAGCAAATCATCCATGGAGCCGAGCAAAACAAAAGGCACATCGAGCATTTCCACTAACGCAAGAAAGGGAAGTGACAATACGAGCAATGTCAACTTGCGCCGCACTGTAACCGTAGGCCAAATCAGTAATACCGTATAAAGTACAATAACATGTTGCAAAGCGTGAGCAAGTAAGGTTGAGCTCGAGAGCGAAATCCCATCAGGTATAGCGCCATCACCAATCTGGCGCGCGCCCGTCGTCAACGCGTCAACCATGAAAACCCATTCTCCCCCCTGCCTTTCGATATGTATAGATTGTACCTGGTAGTGATTCGATATATTTTCAATAGTCCATACATAAACAGGCAAAATACTTTGCCCGTAAATACTACTGAAATTCCATGCCGCTACGGTCAGTCCTGCCCAGACAAACGTTAACCACAAAGCAATTTTTACATTTACTTTAGGGTGTAACATTGACTGGCCGACCATCTCGTCCACCACAGATAAAAAATGCAACCCAGTGCAATAATGAATGTCGGGCCAACATACCCATGTAACATCTCAAACCACACCCGGTCGTGGCGCAACGAAAAATACAGGCCGATGATCCGAGCCTGATTTGCAAAGTAAATTAATGCTATCCCCAGAAAAAAACCTGCTGCCTTGTGACGCCAGGAACTACGAAATGCTGCAATAGCGGCAATAATCAGAAAAAGAGACTCGGTACCTTCGCAGCCGTTCAACACGGAGAGTTTGACATACGAGGATACCAGACGGTGTCCCTGCGCCCTGACCTGTTCATCGGGCCGGATCTGATTGATGAAAAATACGCTGGTTTTTACCGTGGCCGTATCAATTACGGCCCTTTCAATAGCAGTGCCTCTGGCTTCCTGATAGCCCCAGTATAAAATGGAAAAGGTCAGGGCAAATAAAAACACCAGCCGAAACAATCCCATACCAGACAAATCAGGCGTATTAGTCAATTATCATTCCTTAAATAT
>JASBTR010000051.1 GCA_030148325.1 Gammaproteobacteria bacterium | reverse complement strand
AGGGAACGTTTGAGCAAAAATAAACAATGAAAACATCAAAAGAAATCCTCCCATAGCGGTAAAGACCAAAAATTGATAAATACTTGGGTCGTTTATTACGGAAGGAAAAATAAGCGAAAGTAAAGCTAAAACAACAAACAGCGAACCTTGCGTCCGATTAAACCACGCTTCCGCAACATGCATCTTTGTTATCTCAATTTTCAGATGTCCATCTATTAGCTCCATAAATCTTGCTGCCCCACGCATGTGTGACATACTAATATCACCATTAGATTTATTGTAGATGTCCAATATTTTTTCACGTAATGGTTGTTCCGCAGAAATTCCTGTGGCGCATTTAAAAATGATAGTAAAAATGGGGTCAGAGAACAATTCTTTCTAATATACGCCATAACTTTTCTCTCTTTCTTCCGCTCTCGGTCTGCCTGATTTTCCCGGCCTTACCCTTCGCTGCAATGTATGTTCAATTTCTTCCTTGAAACGCTCATTTCCTAATGGCCATCCATGATTGAGAGAATCACGTATATCATGCAGCAGATCATCATCGACATGGTAACGAAATAATTCCCGATATTGGTGGCGGCATTGCTCTTTATCTTTTCCCAGCGCCTGATATTGTTTATGCGGTGAAATTATTTCGTCGCATCTACCATAAGCATTGAAATGATAGCTGCTCCATTTATAGTCGCCGGGCGCCTCCACCATCATTGCTCGCACCGGGTTGAGTTCAATATAACGGTAACAGGTCAATAGATAATGTTCATCTTGCACCAAGCTCGATTTGTATCGGCCTTCCCATAGTGTACCTGTTCGCTGGCAGGTGTTATTGATGTAACGCACATAACGCCGACCTACCGATTGCATCATTTGTGATATTCCATATTGTGCCTGTTCTGTTACCAATAAATGAACATGATTTGTCATCAGAACATACGCATGAACCGCGCAGTTAAATTTATCCGCTGCTTTCTTCAGACTATCCAGATAAAACCGGTAATCCATTTCACTATAAAAACAGGCCTGCCGATTATTCCCTCTTTGTATTACATGTTGCGGTACACCCGCTAATGCAATTCTCCGCTTCCTTGCCATTTTATTGCTCCTTGTTATTTAAAATAAATCTATATTAGAAACAATTGTTCTCTGACCCCAGTTAAGGAACTAACGTTCGTGCGCTGTTTCCTGTATGCCTCGCAATAAGGGGCTGAGGAAGAATTCGATTAATCGCCGTTTGCCGGTTTTTATTTCTACGCTGACGGTCATGCCGGGGCTGAGGTTGACGATTTTGTTTCCCACATTGATGACTGACTTTTCCATGCTGATGCGGGCGGTGTAAACATAACCGATATTTTCCAGGGCGACGGAGTCCTGTGACAAATGTTGTATCCGGCCGTCGATCACGCCGTAGCGGGTGAAGGGGAAGGCTTCGACCTTGATTTCCGCCTTTTGTCCGGCATCGACGAAACCAATGTCCTTGTTTTCCACCCAGGCTTCGATCTCAAGCTGATCTTCTTTGGGCACGATGATCATTAACTGTTGTGCGGGGGTAACAACACCGCCGACTGTATGTATAGCGAGTTGTTGAACGACACCGTCGATGGGCGCGGTGATGCGCTGGTGGCCACTTCGACTTGCCGTTTTGATGCCTTCCTGAGACAGTGATCGGGCACGAGTTTCGGCATTGGCCAGGTCGGTGCGCACGGTTTTATTGAATTCAGCCTTAATGGCCTGATAGTTTGTTTTTGCTTCACTTAGTGCCGCCTGATCCAGCGATTGCTGTTTCCTGTTGGCGGCAAGTTCCTGTGATTTTTCCAGATAGAGTTCCTGAATTTCAAGGTACTTGATTCTGGATATAAAATTCTTATCCGCCATTTTTTTAACAGCTTCTGTACGCTCTTTTAACAGTTTCACGGATTCAATCAGGTGTTTGATATTTTCACTGGTGATAGCGACGGCGGCCTTGCGCTGCTCGATGGCCTGGCGCGCGGATTCAAGTCTTGCCCGGTATTCATCCCGTTGCTCCTGTAACAGTTTCTTTTGCATAGCCAGTTGCTGCGCACTGATGCCCTGCGGTGCTATCAGTTTCGCCTTGCCGTTTAGCAATGCGTGCAAGCGAGAAGCTTGCATTTCCGCCGCCAGTCGTTCGTTTGTTACACGATCATGCTCTGCATCCATGACAGTATCATCCAGTTCAATCAGAACCTCGCCCTGTTTGACTTCCTGACCTTCATCCACATGAATGACACGGATCACACCGGTATCCAGTGGTTGAATCACTTTGCTGTGGTCGCTGGGGATAATTTTGCCCTGGGCGACAGCGACGATATCAATTTTTCCGAAACTCGCCCAGATGACGGCCAGTACAAACAGCAGCAGGATAACCGCGCCTATGGCGCGGCCAAGCGGCGAGGCGGGAGTTTCCTGGATTTCCAGTACCGCCGGGAGGAATTCCAGTTCGTGTTTTTTTCGGTTTTTTTTCTCCGGCTGTGCGTTTTCGTGCTGCCAGGCTATTCGCCATATTTGTAAGTGGCGTATAAATCCATGCCAGGTGTTTTTTAGTTTATTCATTTTGTAGGTCTGTATATTTTATTTTTCTCGATCGATGCGCTTCGTTTTACTCAGCAGCATCCTACGGGATTTTTCAGTGCGTTTTCATCCTGCCAGGCCAACAGCCAGATTTGTAGGTGGCGGGAAAAACCCTGCCAGATATTTTTAATTTTATTCATTTTTTAATGGTCAGCATGTTTTGTTTGCTCGATTGATGCGCTTCGTTTTACTCAGCAGCATCCTACGGGATTTTTCAGTACGTTTTTATTCTGCCAGGCCAACAGCCAGATTTGTAGGTGGCGAGAAAAACTCTGCCGGATGTTTTTAATTTTATTCATTTTCTTCAATGGCCAGCTTGTTTTATTTTCTCGATCGATGCGCTTCGTTTTACTCAGCACATCCTACGTTGGAACCCTGTTGATGCTGATGCAATCGGGCGTAATAGCCGTTGAGTTTCAGCAGTTCATGATGCCTGCCCTGCTCGACAATGACGCCCTTGTCGATAACATAGATGCAATCTGCATTTCGAATGGTCGATAAGCGGTGGGCAATGATGAAGACTGTTCGGCCTTTGCTTATCTGCGCCATATTCTGCTGGATAATATGTTCGGACTCATAATCCAGCGCGCTGGTGGCTTCATCGAATATCAGGATACGGGGGTTGGTGATTAACGCGCGGGCAATCGCCAGCCGTTGTCGTTGTCCGCCGGACAGGTTCGCCCCATGCTCGCCTACCAGGCTGTCATAGCCGTCGGGTAACTCAACGATGAACTCATGCGCACCGGCGAGTCTGGCAGCGTCCATGACGCGGGCCATATCGATACCCGGATCCGCGAGGGCGATGTTGTCGCGCACACTGCGGTTGAATAAAAAGTTTTCCTGTAGCACCACGCCGATTTGTCGGCGCAGCCAGGCGGGATCGATTTGCGCCAGATCCACGCCATCGACCATCACCCGGCCGGCTTCGGGAACATACAGACGCTGGATAAGTTTGGCAATCGTGCTTTTGCCTGAACCGGAACGCCCGACGATGCCGATGGTCTGCCCTGGCTGGATGTCGAACGACATATTCTGCAGGATCGCCGGACCATCGGGGCGGTAACGGAATGTCACCTTATCGAAGCTCACCTGTCCATCCAGTTTAGGCAGGGTAGTGCGATTGGGATTATAGCTTGGCTCCGGTTTGGCGTTCAGGACGTCGCCAAGGCGTTGTACGGAAATACCGGCCTGCTGGAATTCCTGCCAGAGTTGCACCAGTTTCAATAAGGGGCCGCTGACCCGTCCGGCCAGCATATTAAAGGCAATCAACTGGCCAATCGTCAGCTCACCTTTCATGACCAGGGTCGCACCGACCCATAAAATGGCGATAGTGGTAACCTTGTTAACAAAGCTGGCGACCTGTCCGGCAATATTGCTGAGGTTGTTGGCCTTGAATCCCGCTTTGACATAGGCTGCCAGTTGCTCATCCCAACGCCGCTGCATGGACGGCTCCACCGCCATCGCCTTGAGGGTTTCTATACCGTTGATGGACTCGACCAGAAACGCCTGATTCTCCGCACCACGGTTAAATTTTTCATGCAGGCGGGCACGCAATACCGGGGTAATCGCAATTGATAAAATGGCGTAGAGGGGAATGGTTAACAATACCACCAGGGTCAACAGGGGGCTGTAAAGATACATCACGGCAAAAAAGACCAGGGTGAAAAACAGATCGATGACCAGGGTCAGCGTGGAACTGGTAAGAAATTCGCGAATGGATTCCAGTTCGCGTACACGCGCCACCGTGTCGCCCACTCGCCTTGCTTCAAACCAGGCAATCGGCAAGCGCAACAGGTGTCGAAACAGTTGCGATCCGAGACCCACATCGATGCGGCTGGAGGTATGGGCAAACACATAGGTGCGCAAACCATTGAGAATGACATCGAACACTATCAACGCCAGCATGCCAATAGCCAGCACATGCAGGGTTGTCATGCCTTTATGCACTAACACCTTGTCAATCACAACCTGAAAAAACAACGGCGTTAACAGCGCGAAAATCTGGATGAAGAACGAGGCCAGCAAAACTTCACCGAGTAATTTCCGGTGCTTGACGATGGCCGGGATAAACCAGCTGAAATCGAATTTTCGACTATCGCCGTCAATGCCTGCACGTTGAGTAAACAGGATGAGACGGCCTGACCAGGCCTGTTCAAAAATATCTTTGGGCAGACTTAGTGGGCGGGGTTCAAGAGGATCATGCACCAGCACTTTGCCATCCCCTGCACGTGCAAGCAGAACATAGTGGCCGTCATTATGTTGGGCGATAGCAGGCAGGTTAATGACCGACAGGCGCGACCAGTCACTATCAGTCCCTTTGGCTGAAAAACCAAGGTGTCTGGCGACACGAAGAAGTGTGACTTCGTCAAAGACCTGTCCCGACTGACCAAACTCATGTCGGAGTTGTTCGCCTTCTGTTGGCACCCCGTAAAAGCGCGCCAGCAATAATAGACAGGCCAGCCCTGAGTCCACACCCTTTTTGCTATTGACTGAATGCGGCATACATCCCTCCCGCTCCATTTCCCTGTTAAAATAGCTATCTATCCATGAACTGCTTCCGGTTGCAGTGTGGCAAATAGATTAAGTTAGTTTCTGTTTTTTTTCAAGAATAAATTATGGAGGGGAGTTATAAAACTGGATGAACACGCGAATGAGACTGGTTAGATTTGTAATAAGTCTAAACCGGAGGGGTGGGACATTCTCGATCGATGCGCTTCGTGCCTCAGCACATCCTACACGGCTTTCCGATCCCAAACCGTAGGATGTGCTGAGTGAAACGAAGCGCATCGCTCGCGTTGGAAAATGTTTATATCATGATCCCAGCGCCATGAAAGGTTTAATGGAAAAATACAGAATTAGCGCAATGGCAACAAGGTAGGCTAAAAATCGTAGCGGACTTTCCTTGATCATATCCAGCAGTGTTCGCTGCTGTCCCTCTGCGCGGAGTTGCTCATATTCAGCCCGTGCGCGCTGGTAACGCGCCTGCTGATAATTATCAATCAGGCTTCTGGCCTGCTCCAGTTGCTCATGGTTTCGCAACCAGATCCCCGGCATGGAAACGCCCCAGTTACCGGCCGAAGTTTCGTAGTAGTCGATGCTGTTTTCAGTCAGCAGGGCGCGAATATCATCGGCTTCATCATCGGGCACACCATGGAGCTTGAATAACAGGATTGCCATTGAGTCACCTGCTTTATTTTTTGGGTGTCATAAGAAAATAGACCACCAGAGCAACAACGATCAATAGAATTAATGCTTCCATTTGGTTTACCTCGACCGATGCGCTTCGTGCCTCAGCACATCCTACACCATCATAAAAAAAACCCCGGGCAAAGCCGGGGTTTCTGTTTCTGCGATGAGTTAGGAACTCAGGCAGATTCTTTCAGGCTTTGATAATAATCCATCAGGATCTGCGCCACTTCAGGACGTGAGAATTCCTTCGGCGGGGCAATGCCGTTGCCCAGCATTTCACGCACCTTGGTGCCGGACAGCAGAACAAAGTCATCCTTGCTGTGATCCGGGGCTTCGCGCATCATCACAACCTTGTCCAGTTTCTTGGAATAGGCAGTGTGATCGGCTTCGAAGATTTCGATGTCCATCATGCCTTCCGGTACTTCCTCCTTGAAGATGGTCTGCGCGTCAAATGCGCCGTAGTAGTCGCCCACGCCGGCATGGTCACGACCGATAATGAAGTGGGTGGCGCCCATGTTCTGGCGGAAGTAGGCATGCAGTACGGCTTCACGCGGACCGGCATAGAGCATGTCAAAACCGTAGCCGGTGATCATGACCGTATTGGGTTTGAAGTACAGTTCCACCATCTTGCGGATTGCGGCGTCACGTACCGGCGCAGGAATATCACCCTTCTTGAGTTTACCCAGCAGCATGTGAATTACCAGGCCGTCACAACCCAGGCGCTCCATAGCCATGTGGCAGAGTTCTTCGTGCGCCAGGTGCATGGGGTTACGAGTCTGGAAGGCGACAACCTTGTTCCAGCCATGTTCCTTGATTTCGTTGCGAATCTCAACTGCGGTGCGGAAAGTATCCGGGAATTCAGTCTGGAAGTAGCTGAAGTTCAGCACCTGGATCGGACCGGATACAGCCATACGACCCTGAGAGTTAAACGCAGCAACGCCGACATGATCCATGTCTTCGGTGCGGTAAACTTTCTGCGTCATGACCTTCATCTGCTCATCGCTGACTTCTTCGATAGCGTCAACATCCATCACCGCCAGTACGGGATTGCCTTCGACATTAGGATCGCGCAGGGCGATGCGTTTGGCATCCTTGATTGCATCTACATTTTCCAGCAGGCACAGAACCGGAACCGGGAAGTGCGTACCATCGCTCAGGGTCATGGTTTCTGCCGCACCCATGGCGTCGGCCACATTCATGAAGCCTTTGAGCGGGTTAAAATAACCACCGCCCATCATCACTGCATTACCGGCCGCCTGTGAGCTGATAACCACAGAAGGCAGGCCTTCCGCTTCCTTGCTCAGCTCTTCGTGTTTGTTGGTGTCGTATACGAAAAGAGGCTGTAATTCGTCGGAACCAATTGGTTTAATCATGTTTGTCTACCTCGCTTTGAGCACCCGCAGGCACTGTCGATTTCTAAAATAAAATCTGGAATGTTTAATTCGGCGCAACAAGCTTATACGCCAATCAGATTCGCCCTGAAATTTTGCCCTGCACTATACAACACTCTTTACTAAACAGAATAATAGGGGCAATTTATAAGGGCATAGACAGTCGTGGGACAATGTTTCACAAAAAATGCAAGCAATTGATTATATAAAAATTTTTATGTTATCTGGAGAGATAATATAGTACCTTAGTGTCTAACTGAGGTTTTAAGGTTTGCAACAGGCTATTTCTGATGATTGAAGAGACGCTCAACTCGTCCTATATTCACAGCGCCGGCAGCGATAATTTTGCCGCCATGGTACTGAAAAACTCCCGTGCCGGCCCGGTGCTGGTGAATTTCTGGTCGGAAAAAGCCGGCCCCTGCCTGCGCCAGTATCCGATTCTGGATAAACTGATTTATCACTATGGCGGCCGCCTGCTGCTGGTAAATATCAATGCCGACGCTGAGGTCAAAATCACGAAGGAATACGGTATCGCCAGTGTGCCAACACTGAAATTATTTCGTCATGGCCAGATAATCGAAACCTTGCACGGCTATCAATCGGAAGCCGACCTAAAGCAGGTTATGGACAGGCATGTGTCGCGCGAATCAGACAGAGCGCTGGCAGAAGCCATTGAACAGTATGCGCAGGGCGAACATGCCCGCGCCTATGAAATGATCGCCGAAGTAATTGTCGCAGATCCGGTAAACCCGCGCCTGCCGCTGGCGCTTTGTAAGCTACTCAAACACGAAGGGCGCTATCAGGAAGCCGACACCTTGCTCAGCAAGCTGCCGGCAAACATAGCAGGTGACAGGGACATCATTGAATTACAGGCCCAGCTTGAATTTTTTGCCATTGCCGCATCCAGCTCGGATTCAGAACAGACTGCCGCACAGCTTGAAAAACAGGCGGCCGAGTCAGCGGATAATTCTGAACTGAAAAAACAGCTGTCCGCGCATTATGTTGTGCAGCAGAACTATGCACAGGCGCTGGCCACACTTGCGCAAATCATGGAAAAAGATCACTCCTACGATGATAACTATGCGCGCCGGGCAATGCTGAAAATATTTGTTCTACTGGGTGAGGGAGATGAACTGATCAGCCAATATCGGCCATTGCTGCGGCGTTATAATTAATGATGGGTTTCGCTTTGCTCTACCCATCCTACACAGGCTAAAAAAGTTAAATAAGCGTTCCAAATACCAGATCACTTGTGAATTTCCACGTTCGTGGTGAGCTTGTCGAACCATGAACGTGGAAATACTGTAAATTGAGTGCTTAATCTGCTTGTCCTTCGACAGGCTCAGGACGAACGGTAATCCTGGAGTGGACTGGTATTTGGAACAGCTATTTA
>JASBTR010000042.1 GCA_030148325.1 Gammaproteobacteria bacterium | reverse complement strand
ACAGGCTGACTACGGTGCCTTCGTTACGCGCTTCGGTAACAGCTTCAAAACTTTCGACCTGTTTTTTAATCAGTTCGCTGATTTCTGCTGAATTCAATTGCATTATCAATATCCTCTTAACAACCGGCCAGGCTAAATGAGCGTCTGCGCCAGTTTATTCAAATGTCCGGTAACGGAACCATCAATCACAAGGTCACCTGCACGCACAATGGCGCCACCGATCAGTGTCTCATCCGTGCTTGCCGTCAGCCGGACTTCACGCCCAAGCCTTTTTTTCAGGCCTTCCACCAGCGCCTGCTGCTGAGCATCGCTCATGGGAAAAGCGGAAATCACTTCGGCATCGATATAACGTTCGGCTTCGGCGCGGTGCTGCTCATACAGGGCGGCAATTTCCGGCAACACGTTCAAGCGCCCGTTGGCGGCCAGTACACGGATAAAATTAGCCCCAACCGTGTCCAGCCTGTCACCGGCAACATTCAGTATCAGTTCTACCAGTGAATCCTGGCTGACTTCGGGATTGCCGATAAGCCGGCTGACCTGCTCATCGCTGACAATCATCGCGCAAAGTTCGAGCATTTCCGACCAGCTTTTCAGATCGCCGTGTTCCTGCGCCAGATCGAATGCGGCCTGTGCGTAGGGACGTGCGATGGTGCTTTTTTCTGCCATAGCCGTGGCCCTTTACAGTTGGGAAACCAGATCTTTCAACAGATCTTCGTTGGCAGCCGCATCTACTTCGCGTCTGAGCACCTTGCTGGCGCCGGCAATCGCCAGGTTTGCCACCTGCCCACGCAACTCTTCGCGCGCACGATTGACCTCCTGTTCAATTTCCGCACGCGCCGCAGTCAGCAGACGTTCGCCTTCCTCGCGCGCCTGCTGTTTGGATTCCTCCACGATTTCGCTGGCGCGTTTTTGTGACTGGCCGATAATTTCCTGCGCCTGCAGTTTAGCTTCATGCAGGACTTCAGTAGCGCGTTTTTCCGCCAGCTCCTGTTCGTGGACTCCACGTTCAGCAGCGGCCAAACCGTCTGCAATTTTTTTCCTGCGTTCGTCCAGCGCGACCATAATCGGCGGCCAGACAAATTTCATGCAGAACCAGACGAAAAACACAAAAGTAATCGACTGGCCTATGAGCGTTAAATTAATATTCATGCCCGAACCTTAATTTTATTATTCGCGGAATTTAATTATTCCTGACCGTTTTATCCTGCCACCGCAAAAAGAACATACATAGCGATACCCACGGCGATCATCGGTACGGCGTCAACCAGACCCATAACGATGAAGAACTGGGTGCGCAGCATGGGAATCAGCTCCGGCTGGCGAGCGGCGCCTTCCAGAAAACGGCCACCAAGAACGCCGATACCTACGGCTGCGCCCAGTGCGCCCAGGCCCATCATCAGTGCGCCGGCGATGTAAAGCATTGCAGTTGCTTCTGTCATGTTTATCTCCTCATGAAAAATATAAAAATCAAATTAAAACGAATCAGTGTTCACTGTGCGCCATATCCATATATACGATCGTCAGGGTCATAAAGATAAAGGCCTGCAGCGTAACAATAAGAATATGGAAAATAGCCCAGCCCAGTTGCAACAGGCCGCCAAAGACGCCCATCGCCAGACCACCGCTAAACATCAGGGCAATTAGAATAAAGATCATTTCACCGGCATACATGTTGCCGAACAGTCGCAGTGACAGTGACACCGGTTTGGCAATCAGTGAAACAAATTCAAGCAGGAAGTTAATCGGGATAAAAATCGCCTGTACCAGGGCGTTTTTCGACTGGAAGGGCTGCAGGGTCAACTCACCGGTGAAGCCGCCAATGCCCTTGATTTTGATACTGTAGAACAACATCAGGGCAAAGACCGACAGCGCCATGCCAAAAGTGGCATTGGGATCGGTGGAAGGTACGACTTTCATAAAGTGAATGCCACTGGCGGCAGCCAGCCCGGGAATCCAGTCCACCGGAATTAAATCCATAAAGTTCATCAGAAAAATCCAGACAAAAACCGTCAGCGCCAATGGCGCGACCAGATCATTTTTGGCGCTGAATGAACCGCGCACACTGGTATCGACGAACTCCACGATCATCTCGACAAAATTCTGCAGGCCACCGGGAACGCCCGACTGCGCATTTTTCGCCACTTTGCGGAAAAAATAGAGGAACAGCAGCCCCAGCGAAATCGACCAGAACATGGTATCCACATGGATAGCCATAAAACCCATTTCTTTTGCTTCTGCGGCGGTGTGTGCAAAACCCCAGGTTCCGTCTGGATGTTGCCCCCAGGCCAGGTTTTGCAGATGATGTTTGATGTATTCAGTGGATGTAAGCGTGTCGCTGGACATAATTCGTTGCCAAACCTGTATCAATAAACTTTGCTAAAACTAAATCTTTGATAAACCGTGCGGGTCCGCTATTGCCGACCCCAGCGCGCCGTCAGTGGCCCGAAAAAATATCCGGACTGGGTTACGACAAACCCCAGAATAACCGCTGCAGGATCAAGCTGAAAATACCTGAGCCCCAGCAGCAGCAGGGCGATAACCATGAGAAACCGCAACAGGGTTCCCCTGTACAGACCCGCCATCATTGCTGGTGCTGACTTATCGGCCCGTTCGGTATCAAGTTTAAAACGCCAGCCACTATACAGGGTCGTGAAAATGGTTACCGCACCACCGTAAAGCAGACCCGCGCTGTACTCTATACCCCATAGCAGATATGCCCCCACTATTACCATGGTAATAAGCGCTACCTGGATCCCTACCATTTTGTAGAGCATGCGCCGGTATGCTTTAGCTGCAAAACTCATGCTTTGCACTACCTGTAGTTGACAGCCCTGTCCCTAAAGATAAATCATGAAAAAACCCAGGATTTTGTACCGGCATGGTATCGGCGCCGATCGGATAACTCAAGCGCGCGAAGTATACTGGCTTGACCTGAAAGGGTCAATGATGGGCATATAAATGAATTTTGCTTGCATTTTCCCTCGAAAATGTATAAAAAAGCCATCAATATCAATATATTAGCATTTACTTAACATCTCCGGGGATATCAACTTTCGGACGCCTCTCGGCAAACAATTTTGAATTAGTCTAAATTATACGATCCGTAACGACGCCTGCATAATTTTGATTATTGGAAGCCCCGTCCGAGATATCGCGAAGGAGAAAAGGGCCGTGTTATCAGCCATCGTTACGCCAATAAACCACCCCGCAGCAAGCTACGGGGTATTAGTCGAAGGAACAATCTGAACCGCCAGGACGCAAAGGACGCCAGGAATTGTTTGGCTAAATCCTGGCGTCCTTTGCGTCCTGGCGGTTAATATTAATCACAGCAAGCTGTGGGGAATTAAACCCGTAGAGATTAACGCCAGGGTCTGTTGATCTTTCAGATGTTAGGCTGATTTTGAGGAAATTTTAGTCCTGACAAGGCATTTTTTACGTATCAATGCACTCCATTGATAGTAAAAAATAACGCAGGCAGGGCTAAAATTAGCCAAAATCAGACAA
>JASBTR010000033.1 GCA_030148325.1 Gammaproteobacteria bacterium | reverse complement strand
CAATGCGGCAGAACTGGTGGATGGCGGTATGGCCAGAGAGAAAACAATGGTGTTCCATTTCCACATGCCCGGCCAGCATCGCTGTATTGGCAAAAATGTTGTGGTCGCCGACGATGCAATCGTGGCCGATGTGGCTGTTGGCCATCATGTAGTTATGGCTGCCTACAATAGTGCCATGCTCAGTCTTGACGCCGCGGCTGATGTTGGCGCCCTCACGGAAACGGTTATGATCGCCGATCGTCAGGGGTTTGCCTTTTTCCTCAGTGAAGCCCAGATCCTGAGGTTCGCAGCCCAGTACTGCGCCGTGATCGACCTGGTTGTAGCTACCCATGCGGGTGCCGCTGTAAATGCGGACATTACTGCTGATCCGGCAGCCTGCGCCGATTTCGACGTCGTTTTCAATAATGGTGAAAGGGCCGACGTCCACATCGGCAGCGAGGCGTGCGCCGGGGGCAATGATGGCGGTGGGATGGATCATGCTTACTCTCTGTTGTTAGCCGTCTGTCTGCAGTCGGGTTATCCGAGGGTTAAAAGGGTTTCACGATGACCAGAATAACGCAGCCTGCCAGGATCAAAACGGGAAACTCATTATACCAGCGATAGAATACATGGCTGTGGTGATTCCGGTCGTGGGCAAAATCTTTTACCAGTTTGCCGCAATGCAGGTGATAGATGATGAGTATGCCCACCAGCAACAGCTTGGCATGCAGCCAGCCGCTCTGGCTATAGGCGGCCCAGCCATAATCGAACAGCAGCCAGAGTCCGAGCAGAATAGTTGCCAGCCCGCCGGGAGTGGTGATGCCGTAATAGAGTTTGCGCTCCATGATTATGAAGCGTTCGCGGCTGGGTTGATCGTCGGCCGCGGCGTGATAGACGAACAGGCGCGGCAGATAGAACAACCCGGCAAACCAGGTGACCATAAAAATGACGTGAAAGGCTTTAACCCAGAGCATATGTCAGTCCCTGTTTCTGGCAAGATAGGCTTGCGCCAGCGCTTCATAAATCGGCACCGGGCAGACCAGGTGGGAGACCCCTTTGGCAATCAGTGCGGTGGCCATCAGGGGCATCAGCATGGATGAATCGGCGTTCATTTCCATGACGATAATGAAGGCGGTAATAGGTGTCTGTACCACACCGGTAAAATAGCCCACCATACCCAGCATGATCAACGCCGAGGCGGGTGAGTCGGGCATCAGCAGGGATAGATTCGCACCGAGTCCGGCGCCGACGGAAAGCGAGGGGGCGAAAATGCCACCGGGAATGCCGCTGAGATAGGAGGCGATGGTCGCCAGCATTTTCAGGAACGGAAAGGCCAGTACAGGTTCACCGCCATCAACCAGGTGACGCGCGGCTTCATAACCGGTGCCATAGGTTAGACCATCACTGCTGATACCAAACAATGTGATAAGCAGGCCGCAGACAAAGGCCAGACTCACCGGGTGGCGCAGGCTCAGGGTGGCGAGTCGGCGTGTCCCCTGGATCAGGCTGGTGCTGAACAGACCGCCGAGCAGGCCGCCGCCAATGCCGCAGATCAACACAGCCAGCCAGGCAGAGGAGAGCGGCAGGGCGGCGCTGGATTTACCGAAATAGGTATAGTCGCCGAGGATAAAAAGTGCAACGACACCGGCCAGCACCACCGAAATAATCAGGGTGGCGCTATTGCGCTTGTCAAAGGCGCGGCTCATTTCCTCAATAGCGAACATGATTCCCGCCAGGGGCGTATTGAATGCGGCGGAAATACCGGCGGCGCCGCCGGCCAGGATCAGTCCGCGGGTCATATTGTGGCCGCGAAACAGGGCAAGGTGGCGCAGGGAATACATAATCGATGCGCCGACATGCACCGTTGGTCCTTCGCGGCCAATCGATGCGCCACAGAGCAGGCCGAGACTGGTGAGAAAGATCTTACCAGCCGCGACTTTCAGGGACAGGACTTTGGCCCGCAGGTGGTGCTGGCGCATTTCCAGCGCGGCGATGGCCTGAGGAATACCACTGCCTTCCGTACCCTCGAAAAAGTTGTGTGTCAGCCAGGCGATAAACGCCAGACCAAAAGGTGGCAGGGCACAGGCGATATAAGGGTGATTGAGATAAAGCTGGTAAAAATATTCGTCGCTGAAATGGCTGAGCAGGGCGAAGGCGGCGGCAGTGGCGCCAATCATCAGTGCGCCGCCCCAGAAAGTGATGCGCAGGCGCAGTTTGCGTGGAGAAAGATAATGCCGTCTGGCGCGTTTAAGATGGTGCCGGTACATGGCTCGGCATTCTAGCATGGTTGGCGTGTAGTTCCTGAAATGCTTGTTAACAGGCAAGTTCATATTTAATATTTTTCACCACAGAGGACACGGAGGTCACAGAGAAAATTTTTTATTTGACTGGGTGTTACATATTAATCACGTTGGATGTAATGTGAACCTGCATAACGATATCCCGTTCGCTTGTGGTGGGGGATTCATTAATGATCTCTGTGACCTCCGTGTCCTCTGTGGTGAAATTTTTCTAAATTTACCTGCTGAAAGCGGATATGCACCCTTGCCTAAATAGCTGTTCCAAATACCAGATCACTTGTGAATTTCCACGTTCGTGGTGAGCCCTTCGGTTTCGCTCAGGAGAGCCTTGTCGAACCATGAGCGTGGAAATACTGTGAATAGAGTGTTTAATCTGCTTGTCCTTCG
>JASBTR010000021.1 GCA_030148325.1 Gammaproteobacteria bacterium | reverse complement strand
ATCCATTGACAAGCATTCTTCATGATTTTGTGACATACTTTTTCTGCATGCATGGTGATGATCCTTTTTTAGTTTAGACACCTTTAATTGATCACATATCACCATGCATGTCTAACTAATCATTTTTATACCTAACTTATTATTTTTGATCGCTATTTCCTGGGGATACCTCAGATACTGACCCCTTTATCGAACAGTTTTTTTTGACTCACAAACCCTGCGCGCTGTACTGGAAAAACTGGAAGAAGTGATCACGGTAATGGGCGTCAATCCCATTATAACTGAATAATTCTGGTATTTCGGCGACTATCCCGCGTCACCAAGACAGTCAATTTTTGTTATATTAAACGAGGCTATTATTCCCTGCGTGCGCTCAGTCCCACTGGCATTACCCCGGCCGGGCCGGAGATCCTGGCTGAAATAGAAATGGGGCAGCAAAGCCGTCAACGCTGCAGTCATCATAAACCCGATTATTTTCTTACAAATAAACTACCCCGCAGCAAGCTGCGGGGAATGATACCCAAAGAGATTCATCAGGCCCGTTCAATCCTGGCGGGTAATCCCTGGCGCGCGACACTTCCCACCACCCAGTCAGTCAGTACAGAAAACCCACTGCGACGGGGATCGGCAAAACCAAGATCGTTAATGTTAACCCCATATCCTGCGAGCCTGTTTGCTTCTTGCAGGCTGCCGCCAATGCGATGGGCGCGGGCGCCTAACTCCCGATGACCAAAGCCGTGTTCAATACCCAGCACGCCTCGTTGAATGCCATGCCGGACTACAGCCGCCCCGACCACCGAACCGCCCGGCGTGGTGATCCGTACCTTGTCACCCGTACGGATCCCAAGTGCAACCGCATCCGTGGCGTGGATGGCAATGCCGTTTTTGGGATGAATCTCTTGCAGACCTGGCAGACCGATGGTGTGCGATGACTGCAGATTTGACTTGGTGCTGATGACCTTGAAGGGCCACTGTTTTTCAGGAAAAGCCTGTTCGAGCGATGAGCCATCCGCAAGTTTTGGCGCCACCCAGGTCGGGGTTCCCGTATAACGCTCCCCCGTCAGGCTGTTGCGAGCCGTGGCAAGACGCTCATCATAGATCTGCATCGGCTTTTTATAGCGATGCTTCAACCATTCGCCTGCATAGGCCTGGTCACTGTTTTCAAACCGCCCTCCGCGAGCATACACATAGGCGACCTTGCGCCATTCTTCCGGCTTGAGTGTTTTCTTTATTTGCGGAACGATCCGATCGACTCCGGTCAACGCCAGTTCTTCATCACTGACATCTGACACAGCGCCTCCGGCATAAGCCACATTGGCGGCGGCGCGCAGATAAAAATCCTCGGCCCGGTGTATCGGATACTTGTTGCCTTCCTTGTCCTGTATGGCGCCTTCACCAAATCCCGGTAAACCCATTCTCCTGGCGACGGCGATAAAAAAGGTCTCCATTTCTATCGCCACACCTTCGGCGTTTTTGGCCGTGGCAGGTGCCACCACAGGCCAGCGCGCAGTACTGACGCGGGTCAGGTTGCCACCCCAGGCACTGGCCCAGCCCCAGCTCTCATACAGGACAGAGTCTGGCACGATGTAGTCTGCAAACGTGTTCGACTCGTTAATAAAGGGATCAACAGAGACGATGAGCGGCAACGCTTGGGGATCGGCCAGCTTTTCACGCACTTGCGAATTCAGGCCAGCAATCCCATAAAGAGGATTGGAGCTCCACAGGATCAGGGCCTTGAGTCGATAGGGATACCCGTTCAATGCCGAAGTCAGATACTCTGAGGACATCGCAGGTGAAAGCGGGTACCAGGGAGCCTGTGACGGGTAAGGATTTTTTCCCTGCGCGACTTTTTGCCTGTACTCACTGCTCTTTTCATAAGCAAAGCCGTTTCGACCGAGTCCCAGCCCCCTGGGCTTGACCTTGCCGGGAAACTTTTTCAGGTTATAACGCGGGCCGGGGGCAATCTCCTTGAAACGTCCACCACCGGTGCTAGTGCCGCCCTTCCAGTTAAGATTGCCGACAAGTGCATTTAGCATGACGATAGCAAAGGCATTATAGAAACCGTTACTGCCCATGGTGCCGCCATGGGTATCCACCGCAGCACGTTTGCCATAGCTGGTAAACTCCCGGGCCAGATTGGCTATCGTGTCAACCGCTATACCACAGCTACTGGCGTATTCATCAAGCCCGTATCTGTCCGCCTCTTCTTTTAACAGTGCAAGGCTGGTGCTAACGGTAATTTCCTCGCCTTTTTCTGTCTGCACCTTTCCAGCATAAAATAATTCAGCCGGCCCGGCCTTGTTAAAAGCCATGGGCTTGCCAGTCGTAGTATCCATTACCATTACCGGCGCCGGTTTGCCTTTTTTATTCGCCACAGCCGGATCAAGATCAGAGGCGCGCAAAAACCGGCCGTAATGGGGGTGTCCCTCCTGCATGATCACCAGGTGGGTTGCATTGGACCAGCTGGCCTCACCCGCCACCTTTGCAGCTGCAGGTCCAGGTTGTTTAAGAAATTTTTCATCAAAACGCTGTTTTTCCAGAATCCAGCGAATCATCCCCATGACCAGCGCCCCGTCCGTATTAGGCTTGATCGGGATCCAGCTGCTGCGATCGGCGGCGGCCAGATTGTCACTGTTGGTCAGCACAGGATCGATGACAACATACTTGAGCTTGCCTTCACTGCGCGACTTTGCAATTAACTGTCCCTGACGTTTGAACGGGTTGCCGGCATTACCCGGTGCGGTACCGATAAACATCAGGAATTCGGAATTGGCAAAATCAGGTTTAAGGTGGGGCTGTTTTTTCCAGTTGCCCAGTAACGCGGCATAACCGGAACGCATGGACAGGCCACAGTACGAACGATGGCCGGTAAAATTGACCGTGCCAAAACTAAGTTTGGCGAAACGCGCCGCAAAACGCAGGCGGCCATCCTTGAATGGCGGCATAACAGCGAGTTGGTTGGCTTTCGGTCCAAACTCCGGTTGTTCGGGATCAATCGGCGTTTTCAGATCGCGTATCGCGCGCAAGCCATCCACATGCCCTTCGCCAAACAGGTCACCTCCCTCAACCACTTCTTCAACAAGCTGCTCAAAAGAAATCGGCGCCCACATTCCGCTACCACGCGGGCCAACTCGTTTTAGTGGCACCTTGACCCGTTCCGGGCTTGTCAGTTTATCCAGTACCGCATTACCCCTGCCACATGCGGTTGAGCGTGAAACCAGACCTTTCTCTTCAAAACGACTCAAAGCCTGAAAACTGTTTTTGATACTGGTTTCGTAAGGCAGGAAGGGATCCGAGGACAGCACATGATAAGGATTACCTGTAACGCGTAACACTTTCTGGTTTTTTTTGTCGATGCGAACGCGCACGCCGCAAACTGTAGTGCATCCCATACACATGGTATAGGCCACGGCCTGGTCGGGATTTACCCGCAGTTCTCCGGTTTTGCTGTCAACTGAAAATTCCGGCTTTGGCGCATTGCCAAAAATCGGATCCGCCGGTTTTTCTTCCGCCAACATGTTCTTCAACATCTGGCTGGCGGTGTGACTGTAGCCAAAACCAAAGGCGCCGACAGCACCAGCAGCCGTTGCCCCTTTTATGAAATTGCGGCGAGAACTTGACATGATCATTTCTCCAATATCGTAGAACGTGTAATATCTGGCATCGATTAGAGCGAAGTGTTTTGTTTACCGCCCTGCCAGGGTAGAAAGCTGATAACCATAATAACCAGCAGTAACCATAACCCCAGAGTTCCAGCTATCCCCAGCAGGCCTTCTGTACCATGTGGGATCGGATAAGCGTTAAACCCGGCGCCGGTCTTGGGCATGCGCTGCCCATCGATAAACATGCTCCAGCGAAACAGCCACGCACCCGCAAGGACAAGAAAGCCCGTTAGCCAGCCTGCCTGCTGCGGTTTTTTGACAATAAGTAAAAATGGAAGCAGCGTGCAAAGTCCAAACCACAGCAGCGTAAATGAGGCGGGGTTGTATTCACTGGCGAGACGCATCAATTGCATACCAGAAGCAGTCAGACCGATCAGGCCCAGCAGCATCCAGATCAATACCGTCATTAATGTCAGGCCCAGAAAAACTACCAGTAAGCGATGCAGGCGTAAACTGACTGACTCACTGCCATCCGCAACAATTCGATTCATCAACAACGCCAGCCCTGTCGCGCCACTCAGTCCGGTCAATAGAAATATTATTGGCATCATCGGGCTGTGCCACAATGGACGGGCACGGATCACCGCGACTTCGGCGCCGGTATACGTTACCACCAGAACTGCACTAACCAGGGTCAAATAACCCGCTAGCCGGATAGCTCCAGGTGCTTCATTGCCACCGAATGCCAATATCCGCGAGACACTGGCTACAAACCCTGTACGGCTGTTCGCCTGTGCCTCAAGATCCGGACGATAAATCAACCAGGCATAGGCCAGCAGCAGGACAACATAGGCCAGCAAAAAGAATGAACCCCAGGACATCCATGAACCTGGCGTGAAATGCAGATAAAAATTATAGAACCGACCCGGCTGATGCAGATCAGACACCAGTGCAATCGGTGCGGCAATGCCACAGGTAAGCGCAATCAACAATGCCAGACGGCCAACCTGTTCCATGCTCTTGCGACCAAACACAAAGGCCGGCAGGGTCAGGAAGAAGGCGCCATAACTTAGACCAATTAAAAAGAAATACTGAACGCCCCAGGACAACCAGCTTACTGCATGAGTGACATTAATAAGCTCAATGATGTTTGGCTCTGCATTCATGATGCTTCCTCCTCACCGAGCGCTTCCTGCCTGTTCCACATGGATGCTGCGCCCTCTATTTTGCTGTTAAACCGTTCGTCCAGCCCAATGTAATACACCTGTGGCCGGGTCTTCATTTCGGGCCGCAGGCCATCGGTCGGAAGTTTGGCAATAAGTTGGGAAACCTGGCTTTGCGGATCTTTCAGATCACCGAAAATACGCGCACCGCCTACACAGGTTTCAACACAGGCAGGTAACAATCCGGCTTCCAGCCGGTGAACACAGAAGGTGCATTTGTCTGCCGTATTGGTTTCGGGATTGATAAAGCGCGCATCGTACGGACAGGCCTGAACACAATAAGCACAACCGATACAACGTGTATTGTCCACCACGACCACGCCATCAGCACGTTGAAACGTGGCCTGCACAGGACAAACCGGGATACAGGGAGGATCTTCACAATGGTTGCACAGGCGGGGCAGAACAACGTTGCGCGTTTTGTCCCCGGTTTTAATCTCGTAATTGGAAACGATAGTACGAAATTCGCCAATCGGCACCTCGTTTTCCATATGGCAGGCCACCGTGCATGCCTGGCAACCAATGCATTTGCGCAGGTCGACTACCATTCCCCAACGCTGGGCCGCATCCCCCATTGGCCGTTCGGCGGCCTCCGATACGTTTGCCGTACTCGCCAGTGCAGTCGTTCCAGCTGCGGCCACTATCCCCTTGAAAAACTTTCTTCGTGATTGTTCCATTGAGATAACCCTCTGTAGATGGTGTTCTGCGGGAACTCATGCTAACGGTATGAATGCGCCGTGAACGTTGTTACAGAAAGATTAGTTCAATCGTTGGGGGGTCGGTATTGTGGAAAACCGACATATTTCTGAGTAGATTACTTGGGGAAACGCTGATTAATTCTGCGTAACCATAAAGTACAGAGGCTGACGAAAAGTCTAAGAGTATAGACGATAGAGTAATTACGTATCTCTTATGTTTTTTCCTTGAGTTGCAGGTAGAAATGTATGAGTTCGGCGACTGAGTGCGCGCGCATTTTCTCCATTACATGATGACGGTGTACCTCTACCGTGCGTTGTCCAATCCCCATCTCAGCCGCAATGACCTTATTGGCTTTCCCGGAGACGATCATATCCATCACCTGCCGTTCGCGAGGCGTAAGTGTTTCATAACAGGATTGCAGCCTGGCGCAAGTTGTTTTTTCCTGCAGCAGTTGTTGGCTACGTGTAATTGCCGCTTTAACTCGCTCCAGTAGTTGCGGTCCATTGAATGGTTTTTGCACGAAATCAAAGGCACCTTCACTCATGGCGCGTACCGCCATAGGAACATCGCCATGACCGGTGAGAATAATAATCGGCAAAGTTGATGTTCTGGCCATCAATGCCTGTTGCAGTTCCAGCCCGTCCATGCCCGGCATCCGTACATCCAGAATCAGACAACCAGCATGATCGGTATCGACATTTTGCAGAAACTCCTCAGCCGAGGAAAAAGTCTCCACTTGCAGTTTGACCGACTCCAGCAACCATCGCAATGAATGACGAACAGAGCCGTCATCATCGACGATAAAAACCCTGACCTCAGTGTTCAATGACACTCTCTCCTTTATATACAGGCCATAACGCCTGCAGAACCACACCGTGCTTTGTATGCTCCAACAGGACAAGTTGGCCACCATGAGATTCGACAATCGAGCGACTGATCGATAATCCCAACCCCATGCCATCTTCCTTGGTGGTAAAAAAGGGATCGAAAAGCTGCGCCGCAAGCTCATCAGAGATGCCAGGCCCATTATCACGAAACTGCACCAATATACTGTCACCGTTATCTATAGAAAATATATGCAATATACGCTTGTCTGCTTCCAGCTCCTGCATGGCTTCGGCTGCATTTCGCATCAGGTTCAGGAACACTTGTTCTACCTGGATCATTTCAGCACAAACAGGTGGCAGAGGCTTTGCAAGATGTAGCTCAATACTGACGTCCCGTTTCCGCGCCTCACTGGAAAAAAGTTCCACTGCCTCATAAATCGCTTCATTGATATCCACATCAGTGAAAATAATCTCTTGCTTGCGTAAAAAGCCACGAAATCGCTCGATGATCGTTCCCGCCCGTTCTGCCTGCACAGAAATGTGTTGATGGATCTCAATCAGATCGTCCACATTTAACGCACCGGACTGCAATCGCCATGTAACACCTTGTGCATAACTGTTGATGGCTGACAAAGGCTGATTTATTTCGTGCGCCATACCACTGGCCAGCTCTCCTGCTGCACTGATGCGTGATACATGCGCCAGTTCTGACTGATGCAGGCGAACGCGTTCTTCTGCTTTTTGTCGCTCATCCATCTCAGTCTTGAGATCGCGATTGGCTTTTGACAATTGCTCTGTACGTAAGGTAACCAGGTGCTCGACTCTGATCATATGCCAGATCCCCCACAGCAGGCTTAATATGAAAACCACGATCCAGTACCGATATCGCTGCCACAGCTGCTGAAAATTGGTATTGCGCATCCAGCCGTAAGGACCGATCTGCAAGTCACGGAATAATTCATGCACTGGCTGGTAGTCCATGGGAATAGTCCAGCCGACATAGTCGCCTGATCTGGCCGCCAGACTGTCTGCCGGCATGGCAAGCAATGCCTGGGCTACACGCTTGGCCAGCTCATTCGATGTCGCCTTTAGCTTGGCGAACGGCCAGTCAGGATAGAGCCGGGTACTGCTCTGACAGGGGAAGTACTCATGGTTGCGGGGGCTGAGCACTCTCAGGGCGCCCTTGTTGATTTTACCTTCCGCTACCATCCTTTCCAGAACACAGGCCCGCACCCCCCCGGCATCGACTCGCCCGTCAATGACTGCGTAGGCAATATTATCCTGGGGAAAACCAGCGAACTCGAGTCGTGAAAGATCAGTGAAAGGATCAATTTTATGTTTATCAAGCTCCCGCCAGACAACCTGAAAGCCACCGAAAGCCTGATTTGACACTACCATTAATGACTTGTCTTCAAGATCAGAAAGCGTGCGCAAATCCTGACGCTCCTTCCGCACTATTATCGCGGAACCGATGGTCCCCCTTATTTCTGTTTCATGGCCCCCCTTACCCGAATCAATCGTAACGATACGGCTAACGCCATAGTCAGCTTCAAGCTCAATGTAATTGCCCGGGTTAGTCAGGATAAAGGCAACAGTCTGCTCAGCAACCGAACGCCGCATCTGGGGCAAAGTAAGCGTCTGCATGCGAAAGTGAACATCCGTTATTGTAGAATTAAGGTACGCTACTGTTTCATGCCATTTCAAACGAGCATGGTCGCCACCTCGAAAAGCAAGCACGCCAATATCAACTGTATTTGTCGGCAGCATTGCGGGATCATTCCGGCCGCTTTTCAGTTCAGCCGCAGACCCCGTATAAATAAAAAATAGGCAGCCGCAGGAAAACAATACGATAACCCAGCGGTTCCATTTCATAAGATAGATGCCTTAAATATACTTAAAATTTTTCAAATTGCTGCTTTGTAAACAAGGCGGCGATTGCTGAAGAATAGCGCTTGACACAGTAAATAGTATTTATCAGACATTAAGGACTGGGTGTTACGCACGTTCCTGTGTAGCAATAGCATCTCGCAACAACTACCGGCCACTACGGTTATACACGAATTGCTCCACCCATGCTGAACTCCCACGACGCGGCCGGGCCTGAGATTTTCTGGCTGACATAGTAGAATCTGAATGATATAAAAAAAGCCCGGCAGATGCCGG
>JASBTR010000006.1 GCA_030148325.1 Gammaproteobacteria bacterium | reverse complement strand
TCAACGGCCTCGCCGAGGTACTTGGCAACATGAAACTTATCAAAGGCAATCTTCTCATCTGCCCCAGGCAGACTTTCCAATGTGGCATTGATGAATGCTGGCCACATATCCATCGAGATGCTCTCGATGGCCTCTCGCTGCTCTTCTGTCAGGCTTTTATACCATCCCTTGAGCGTGGCCTTTTTGCGGTCATTACCCACGTGTAGCACGGTTCCTTCTTCCTGGTCTGATACGATAGTTACATAGTCATGACGTTTCTTGAACGCTGTCTCATCAACGCCTAACTGCGTCACGCACAGTCTCTCTCTACGTGACAGCCCTCGTTTAACCGCTCTTTGCATAATGCCATCAATGGCATTCCAGCTCAGACCCATCAAGCGTGATACCGCTGACGTCGAGGCCTCCTTCAACCAGTCAATCACTAATGCCTCAAACATCGATGTAAACCCCGAGCCAGGCTCTGCCCACGGAACGGATACGGTGACCACACCATGCTCTTTGCACTCCACTCTGGGAACGTCTGCGACCAGAATGGTTTTGTACTGACAGGTATCCAGGTGGCGCCACCGGCGCTGGCGAAAATCATATCCTGGCGACTCCTTGCCACAGGTCGGGCAACACGATCTCGCACCTTTCTCCTGCTCAACATGAACAGTGACTTCTCCCTCTGACAATGCCAGTTCTACACTGGACACCTGCCAAGGTCTCTTGATACCCAGAATCTGGGCGTATAGCTCTTTGTCTCTCATAGGGCATTACATTAATCTACCCACTCGATTTGGGGAAGAGCCCTCTGGAATAAAGGGTATTTCAGCCCTGACAAGGGATAAAATAGAGCTTAGAAAGCCTTTTTCATGGACGAAATGACGGTTTTAAGGGAGAAGCAACATGCCAGGATCCAACTGGTATGTCTTGCCAAACCAGCGACACTTATAAAATATTCTATGTCAGGAAAAGTCCGCTTTGTAGAAGTTTCACCTAATTATCAAAAAAACGAGCGTCTGGATCCACCACGAAGCAGACCTTCACGAATTTTGCTTGATACTAAAATTAGCGGGTAAAGCTGACGTTCGGATTTAGTATCAAATAAGCCTATTTTTCTGAATGTGTTTGCAGAAAACGTAATATTTTATCAGTTGTTGTCTGATCGGGTAGTCGTTTTCCCATGCTCGACATATTTTTGCGCATACGCTCAATTACTGCTGGCCATTCATTACTCGTATGTTGTGCAGGATCAGGGAGCGCATGACATTGGGCGCAGATTTTTTGAAATGCCTGCCCTTCCGGTGTATCTGCCCCCGCAAGTTTATTAGCCTCAATGGTTTGCTAAGCATTTTTTTTAAGATAGGCCATCAGAATTTCTAATTCATTATTATCCGGCGCTTCAATGCGCATCATCGTGCGTTTACGACTCATCATTTGCATGCGTCGATTCATACGGGCAACCACATTGGGCCACTCATCTGCGATGTGCATGCCAGGGCCGGGCACACCATGACATTGAGAACAATATCGACCAAGTAATCGCGCCCCTTCTGAATCAGGTTCAGGCAATTGACTCGGTTTTATTCCTTGGGGCATGCGATTTCCCATCATGCCCATATTATTTTGTTGGGCAACACTGCGCACGGCATGCCTGCCCAGCCACGCCAACCAGCATGAATGTGAGCGCAATTATTAGTGTTCGTCGATTACGTTTCATAACTCCAGATCCTGTTTTATGCGCTCATACGTTTCCCGGTCAATTTCACCACGGGCATAGCGTTTATTAAGTATCTCCAGAGCCGATTCCCGACCATGATTTTTGCTATCAGTATCGCTGGGATCTGTCAGCCAGCGCACCAGCAACACCACTCCGACAATGATAAAAATCCAGAATAACGATCCTATAAGGGGCATTCCCCAACCCATCGATTCTCCATAGTGATCATTCATCATTTCTTTTCACCCGACCGATTGGGCAAAATTTTTGCTTCATACCCGGCTTTCTCTACTATCTCAACCAATTTGGCGGGAGAGGTATCTGCATCATCATAGATAATAACTGCCCGATCCGGCTTTCGGGTAACCTTCACGCTTTCAACGCCATCACTCATATCCAGTGCAGCCTGAATCGTTACCGGGCACATGGAACAATGCATCCCAATCAATTCTAATTTGATGGTACGTTCTGCGGCAAATGTGCTTTGCAGGAAAAATATTGTGAATACAAAAATTAATGTCTTCATAGGGCACAGTGTTAATCAAGCAGGAAATAGGGTAGGATTTCTGGCAGCAAAAAAAGAAGGGAAACCAGGATCAGTACCGACCAAAATGCAATACGCAATAGTCGTCGATAGCGTGGGTTGGCACAGAGGGAACCGAGTGCACAGGAATTTTGAGGCCGATAAAGCTGATAGCCACTCCATCCGAGCAGGACATAGGTACCGCCAATCAGGTAAGGTTTAAGAGGTGCAAATCCGCTTAAGGTTGATGCCCATGCACCGCCAATACCAAGAAGCACCAATATCAAAGGTCCTAGACAGCAGGCCGAAGCCAATAGCGCAGTGAAACCACCTGCTATTAATCCAGCCTTTATTTGCCGACCTTTATTTACTGCAACTTTATCCATCGTTGCCTCGCATCATTATGATGTTGTCAATAGTATGGTCATTGGACGTCACTTTCCTGTTTATTGTTGTGTTCAACCGACACTTGCACAGAGCAGAAACAAGTGCGTTTGCCGCCCGCTCAATATCCATTTCCGTTGTTGGTAAGCCAACAGAAAGTCGTATCGCCCCCTGTGCCTGTTGTTGTGAAAGCCCCATCGCACCTAGAACACCACTAACGCCATCGCCGTCTTCATGACAGGCGGAACCCACTGATGCGGCAACATCCTGTGCGGCATGTTCCAGGAGTTCTCGCCCACTGACATTGGGAAAAGAGACATTCAGCGTATTAGGTAAACGTGAATCAGGGTGACCATTAAGACATAGCCCCGGAATTTCTCGCTGCAGATGCTCATGAAGTTTATCTCTCAGCATTCGAAGGACGACACCGTCAAAACCATTACCCTGACTGGCGAGTCGGGCAGCCTCACCGAGACCAACAATGGCGGGTACATTTTCGGTGCCGGGACGCAAACCTCGCTCATGACCTGCGCCGACCAACAGGGGACTAACGGGTGTATCTTTGCGTACATACAACGCGCCCACACCCTTGGTAGCATAAAATTTATGGCCGGCGAGGGTGAGTAAATCAACGCCTAATTTCTCAACCAGAACGGGAATTTTCCCCACTGACTGGGCCGCATCGGTGTGCAGCACAATGCCGTTTGGTCGGATGATTTCTGAGATAGCTGAAAGAGGTTGAATCGTGCCAACTTCATTGTTGGCGTGCATGATGGAAACCAGTACGGTATCTGATCTTATAGCGGCGGCAACAGATTTCGGGCTGACCATCCCGAATTCATCGACTGGCAACACTGTTACCTCCCAGCCTTTCTTCTCCAGCAGGCGAAAGGGAGCAGTAACGGAAGGATGTTCGATTGCACTGGTAATAATATGGCGGCCGTGCTCACATAATGCTGCAGCCACACCCCGAATCGCCAGATTATTGGCTTCGGTGGCACAGCCGGTGAATATAATTTCTTCATGCTGTGCGCCTAACAAGCTTGCGACCTGATCACGGCCTTTTTCTACCGCATCATGGGCGCGTTGACCATAGATATGGCTGGAAGAAGGATTGCCAAAAAGGGGCTCTCTCAGATAAGGTTCAATGGCATCCGCGACCTGTGGATCAATCGGTGTGGTGGCATTGTAATCGAGATAGACCGGCATATTCATGACAGCCCTTTCCCTGTGTCTGCGTATGATTTTTTCAGGGCTAGTTGGACATTCATTACACCCCTCCAATGGTTTCGTCTACCAACTGATTCAGCCTGTTATTTAATTCAGCCAGATCGACTATTTTTATCCCGGCATGTTTAACGGCATTACAAATATCATCCGGTTCAATAATAACACCGTCCGATGGCATCACCGGCACCTCACCGATCAATAAACCGGGAGCGGCATGATTATGACTCTCCCCTGGAAAAATGGTTTGCGTCTTCAGTCCAAGTGAACGGGATAATTCCTCAGCGTAACGGATATAAAGTGTGCAGCGGCCGCCCGGAGGATTGTTTGATAAAACAGTCAGAATAAGATCTTTCATTATCATCACCTTCTTAATTAAATAGAACACTCTTAAATAAAATATAACTGGCAACCAGTAACAGAAATCCACCAAATCCTCGTTTGAGTAAATCTGCAGGCAGACGATGGCCCAACTGACTTCCCACTACACTACCGACAACGGCAATGGCGGTAAATATCGCCATCATTTGATAGTCAATGGCAACCGACCCTGCATATCCGGCAAAGCCCGCGAAAGATTTAAGCGCAACAATACTTAACGATGTCCCCACGGCTTTTTTCATGGAAAGGCCGGACAATAACACCAGCGCAGGAACAATTAAGAAACCACCGCCGACACCGACAATACCGGTCAATATGCCAACCGCAATCCCATGCACGGCAATGTGCCCGTACCGGAGATCATCACAATGACCATCGGGGCAATCGGCTACGGCCGCACCAATAGATTTTGGCTGAGGCGAAGGTTTAAGCATTTTCCAAGCGGCGGTATACATGACTAACGCAAAAACACTGAGCTGAATAACTACGGGCGTAATGACGCCGACAAGTGCGCCAGCATAGGTGCCCGCTACGCCAAACAGACCAAAAACAACAGTGATTCGAAGATTGACATTGCCACGACGCCAGTGCTGTATGGCTGTGATCGTGGCGGTTACCGCGACGATACCCAGACTCATGGCAATTGCGGATTTAGGCTCCACATCAAGTAAATAAAGCAATGCAGGCATGGTAATGATGGAGCCGCCGCTGCCGAAAATACCTAATAACATGCCGGTAATCAGACCGGCGATAATGATTGAAAGGGACATATGCTTTTCCTCGATCTGGATGAAAAAGTGCACCGGTAATCAGTACGGCTACCGCTATTCAATAACTCTATTGAATAGTAGAATAGCGATATTTCACCCCAAGTCAAGTAATATCCCCTCCTCCAATGAATATGGCCAAAATCGAAAGTCACTATTCCTCTTCTATTTGTTCTATTTGGTATAGCCTGACCCACTGGTCTACTGATGTGTCTGATGGGGTCAGACTCACGCAATTCTTTGAAATAAATGGTATTTCAGCTCTGACAAAATCAAAAATCAAAAATCAAAAATCATAGACACCCATAAATTATATCCCCATAAGCCATTGTAATAGCAGCAGTAATTCTTCTTTCCCAAAAAAACACCTAGGGTTGTCACTTGACAACGTGGAATCGAGATTCTATTATGTTGAATAGTTGAGGCAGGGATATGTCGAGAAAAAAGCATTCTAAACAGGACGTTGAAAATGCACTTCAGTATGCTGAGGCGAAGGGTTGGCGTATTGAAGTGGGTGGTTCTCATGCCTGGGGTAAAATGTATTGTCCATATAATGATAAGGATTGTCGCTGTGGTGAGTTCTGTATTACTTCTATCTGGAGCACGCCCAGGAACGCGGCTAATCATGCTAAACAAATTCGCCGGGTTGTTGATCATTGTGCAGGTGGCTATTTTGAAAGTGAGGATTGAATGATGAAGGAATATGAATTTACATTAAAATTCATGCTTCAATATGCTTCTATCGATCCAGAGATTTTTATCGAGAGACTGGGTGCTGAAGGATGTGATGATGCTTTGGTGGGCTTAGGACAGAATGGTCGTATTGCCATGACTTTCAACCGCGAAGCGTCATCAGCTTACCAGGCTATCTCAAGTGCGATATGTGATGTTAAAAATGTTATACCTGATGCCCGCTTAATTGAGGCAACACCGGATCTGGTTGGCTTAACGGATGTGGCAGAGTTGCTCGGTTTTTCACGTCAAAATATGCGCAAGTTGATGCTTGGCAGTGGTGGAACATTTCCTGCACCGCTCCATGATGGTAAGCCTGCTATCTGGCACCTTGCAAAAGTATTGGGCTGGCTAAAAGAACGCAACAAGTATCAAATTGATGATGCCTTATTGGAAGTATCAAACACCAATATGCAATTTAATATAGTGAAAGAAATTAAGGAAATCGATCCGGGTTTACAGGATGATATCCACACACTGATTGCTTAACAAACTAAATCATAGATACCTATAAATTACTCCTTATTAAGAACAACGGGGACAGGCCTTGCAGTGCCAGAAATAGGAGCTGGCAATTAACCAATCCTGAAAGTCCACTTTAGATTAGTTCCACTAAATTCTATCAATTATCAAATAGCCGCTTATGGCACGTTTGAGACGTTGAAAGCTGTTAAATCGAGTGCATCCAGGATTTCGTTAGTTCATCCTGGCTACGTACTGTTAGTATATTGAGTTAGTCGTTGTTCAATCAAAGTATATTATTGTGTATTCAGGTTTTATTGATTGATGCTGGTGTTAATAAATGACTCCAGTGCATCAATATAACCTGAACCACTAACAATAAAACCATCATTATGACTGCCGCGCATTTCCAGAAATTGTTTGGGTTCGTGGGTGGCACTAAAAATATCCAGACCTTCTTCGTAGGGGATGATGTCATCATTACGACTATGCGCTACCAGCACAGGGCAGTGTATGGCTTTGACATATTCTTTAGTATTGTACTGGAAGCGACTGAGTAAACGCACCGGTAGAAAGGGATAGATACGTTGTCCCATCGAAGGTACGGAACTAAAGCTGGATTCGATGATCAGGGCGGCCGGCGTATGCTGGCCGGCAAGCCAGGCGGCGACTGAGCCGCCCAGCGAACGGCCAAAGACGATGATTCTATTTTCCCTGATGCCGCGGGTTTCCGTCAGATAATGCCAGGCGGCTTCCGCATCCTGATAGGTTCCGGCCTCGCCTGGTTTGCCTGTGCTTTGTCCATAGCCACGGTAATCAATGATCAGTATATTCAGCCCAAGGTTGTTAAACAGTTTAATGGAATCCAGGCGGTGAGAAATATTGCCGGCGTTACCATGAAAAAACAATAGCGTTTTCTGTTTTTGTGTATCGGATGCTGTCTCATAGGGAATGAACCAGCCATGTATCCTGATGCCGTCATCGGTAACCAGCTCTATATCCTCGTAATCCAGGCCTATATTTTTTGGTGTGGTAACAAGTTCACGGCCGGGAATATTAGGATAGTAAATCATGCCCGGTTGCATAAAATAGACATAGATGCTGAGTATGGTGTAGACGGCTACGCCAGTGGGTAATATTTTCCAGAGCCATTCCATTATATAGAATCGGTATTGTTGGTTAATTTATAATGTGCCTTCCCGCCAGGATGAAAGATAATGTTGTTGCTCCGGGGTTAGTGTATCGATGCCTATTTCCATCACGGCCAGTTTTAATTGGGCCACTTCCTGATCAAGTTCAGTCGGTACATTGTGTACCGCATTTGCCAATTTTGGCTTACCCTTGCTTTTCAGGTTAGCCAGGTGAACAGCACACAATACCTGATTGGCAAAACTCATATCCATGACCGCAGAAGGATGGCCTTCGGCGGCGGCAAGATTGACCAGCCGGCCTTCTGCCAGCAGACGAAGTTTTCTGCCATCAGTGAGGGTGTATTCATCAACGGAAGGGCGGGGTCGATGTTTGTCGACTGAGAGCGATTCAAGCGCCGGGATATTGATCTCGACGTTAAAATGACCGGAATTTGCCAGGATGCAACCCTCTTTCATCACTTGCATATGCTGTTTGTCCACTACATGCTTGTCGCCAGTAGCGGTAATAATGAAGTTTGATATTTTAGCGGCATCAATCAGTGGCATGACCTGATAGCCATCCATGCTGGCTTCCAGTGCTCTTAAGGGATCAACCTCAGTAATCACTACTTTTGCACCATGGCCTTTGGCACGCATGGCGATACCTCGTCCACACCAGCCATAGCCAACAACAGTGAAGGTCTTGCCTGCGAGCAGGACATTGGTGGCGCGTATTATGCCATCCAGAGTGCTTTGTCCGGTGCCGTAGCGATTATCAAACAGATGTTTGGTCATGGCATCGTTGACAGCAATAATTGGGAACTGCAATGCGCCTTCTGCTGCCATGGCCCGTAAGCGAATCACACCGGTGGTGGTTTCTTCGGTTCCACCGATCATTTCTGGAATGAGTTCATGCCTGGATTTGTGAATTTCACTGACCAGATCCGCGCCATCATCCATGCTAATAACCGGCTGATGATCAAGTGCGGCATTGATATGTTGATAATACTGCTCAGTTGTTTCACCGTGAATGGCGTATACAGGAATTTTATAATGTTTGACCAGTGCAGCAGCAACGTCATCCTGTGTGCTGAGTGGGTTGCTGGCACAAAGCACAATCTCTGCGCCGGCAGCCTTGAGGGTTCGGGCCAGATTTGCTGTTTCGGTGGTAATGTGCAGACAGCCACTGATGCGAATGCCATCGAGGGGACGTTGTTGAGAAAATCGATGTCCAAGTAGCTGTAATACGGACATTTCCTGCCAGGCCCATTCGATGCGTCGCCTGCCTTGCTCGGCCAGGCCCGGGTTTTTTATATCAAAGCCAGTGCTGTTTTCCATTGTCTTTTACCAGAATGAATATAAATAAAGTTTACCTCATATTTTCAATAACACTGATTCCGTTTTTATGAATATGAAAAGATAGATTGAGTTTATGACGTTTCCCTCATATTTTTGATTAATGTCTAACGGGATGGATTAATGAATAGTTCAGCCATATACTTTAAATATAGCCTGTTAATAAATATGTGACGACAGAGGCAAGGAGAATATTATGACCAGTCCAGGTAAAAAATCAGATTTTATTCGGCAGGGTGATCATCGTCTGTTACAGGAGCTGGATCATGATCCCTATCATTCCAAACTCAAATTGAAAGAACCGACCGTCTGTCCGGTTTGTAAAGCGGTATATCACAAAGGACGCTGGCAATGGGCTGATATACCGGAAGATGCATATGAAACAATGTGCTCGGCGTGCCACCGAATCCATGACCGGGTACCGGCCGGCTTCCTTACAATTAGTGGTGATTTTTATGCGCAACATAAAGATGAAATTCAGTCGCTGATCCGTAATGTAGAAGAACGGGAAAAGAGCGAACATCCGCTGAAACGTATTATGGAGGTGGAAGAAAAAAATGAGGGTGTAGTATACAGTTTTACTGATGCGCATCTGGCGCGCGGAATAGGTGATGCATTACACCATGCTTATCAGGGGGAGCTGGATTACCAGTATACGAATGAAGATATTATGTTGCGGGTAAATTGGTCGCGTTGAGCGGTTGAGTAAAGCGCATACTTGCCGGGTGTCATTATCAATATGCAGCATATTGTAAAAAGGAGACTAAAATGAATAAGCCTGATAAAACAACCGAAAGTGGCCAGGTATCCTGTGAAGTATGCTTAAAAGAGATCCCGATTTCCGAAGCAGAAAGTGATGAAGCGCTGGGTTATGTGGTGCATTTCTGTGGCCTGGAGTGCCATGAAAAATGGAGGGTGCAGCAGGAAAAAACTGAAGAATAGATTAATCCATACGACCGCTTATAGAAAAGAAGCGCTGTGCATTGGTTAAACGTATTTTTTCTTCCACGGAGGGAGGAAGTTTCATTAACCAGTTTCTGTGAAACTGTAAAAAATCATCATAGTGATCCCAGCCCTCATCGGCTTCGTACCAGCGATAAATCTGGAATGCATTCCAGACGGGATCAGTTCCCGTCATGATGCGATCCTGATACTGGATAATGAATTCCCGCCATCCGGAGAAAAGTTCCCCCTCAGTATCAGCCAGTCCTGCATAATGCCAGGGGTCACGCGCCGCCAGGTCGAGCCAGACATTCGCACAGGCTTTCATTACAGGTTTGAGATCCTCCGGCTCAAAAATTCCGCCGGCATGTGCCCAGATAAAGCGAATATCAGGATATCTTTTGCATATCGGCAGGAAGTACCGGTAGTCACCCGCATCCGTGTGGATCAGGAAAGGCAGTTCGTATTCTCGTGCAAGTTGAAGTAAACCGGTAAATACGGGGTTTTCTCTATGTGGCCCTATGCCGGCAGTAAGATGAACTTCGCCGATACCGGCGTATTTTCCGCTGTCGAGCAACTTCCGGATTTCTGAAACAAGGTTTTTATCGAAGTACCAGTTCAGACGGTTACCGGATTTGTAATACGGTGAGGCAAAAGGAATAATCCAGCCGCTACCAACTTTGGCCAGCTTCAACGCATAATCTGAGGGTTCACTTGAAACAACCCCCAGTGCTACATTATTTTTTTCGAGTATGCCGATGGCCTGTTCCGGAGTAATCACCTCATCATGTGTATAGCTAAAATGCAGGTGAATATCTGCAAAGGGGGGTTGAACGGGCCTGGCTGTGGATGCACAACCGCCTGTCAGAAGGATAATGGACAGGCATAAGCAGGCCATCAGGCAATCAGTTGCCTGTGAGCGTTTTCTGTTAAAAAATAATGGATTTATGTTGTTAATGTGCAATTTCGAACTCCCACTGCATGGTATGGTTTTCACTGTCTGTAATTGCAAATATAGATGGGAAATCTGGTATTAGTAATGCTCACAGGTTAGTTCTTAACGAATTTTTTTACCTGTAGGTTCGCCTTCAGGCGAACAGGAACGGTTAAACAATGTATATCTTGTCTCACAATTGATTATTCTGTGCGGCTGAAGCCGCACCTACGAGGGGCAATATCCTTAAGAATTTTGCAGCCCCACTGCAGCGGCGCCCACCTGTCCCTCAGAGATGTGCTGCAATATATCTTTCCCCTGTTTCATGAGAAAGTCGAGAAAGGTCTGGGCCACCAGCGACAGCTTTTTGCCTTTCAGATGCACAGCATACCAGCGCCGCTTTAGCGGAAATCCTTTTACATCCAGTACCCCAATGTGACCACCCGCCAGTTCCAGGCGCAGGTTATGCCGTGACAACACCGAGAGCCCCAGGCCCGCCATTACGCCCTGTTTAATAGCTTCGCTGCTTCCCAGTTGCATATAAGGGGTGATCGCCATGTTGTGTTCTGCAAACACCCGATCCACAGCCTGGCGGGTGCCTGATCCCGGCTCGCGAACCAGAAAGCGCTCCTGGCTCAGCTGTTTCAATGTGATGTTATGCGCACTGGCGAGAGGATGGTTGGGGGATGACACGACCACCAGTTCGTTGTCGATAAACGGGTGGGCCTGTACGGCCAGTTCTTTGGGAACCTGGCCCATGATTAGCAGGTCGTCCTCGTTGGATTTGAGTCGCTCCAGCACTTTGGAACGATTGGTGACCGTCAGCCGCGGTTCCACCTGGGGGTGTTGTGCAATAAAAGCGCCCAGTAGATGCGGCATGAAGTATTTTGCGGTGGTGATGACAGCAATGTGCAATGGCCCCTTCACCACACCCTCAAGCTCAGCGGCTGATTCACCCAGGGCCACCATTCTGCCGAGTATATCCTGGGCGGCGGCGTACACATCTCGCCCGGCTGCAGTGGGATGGATGTGCCGGCCTACCTGCTCGATCAGTGGCAGCTCAAGGGCCTCGCAGAGTTTTTTAATCTGTATTGAGACGGTGGGCTGAGTAAGATGCAGCGCCTCTGCGGCGCGGGTATAACCGCCGAGGCGAACCACTGCCTCGAAAATCTGCAGCTGGCGCAGGCTGACATGGCGGATGAGGTTTTCAGCGGTTGAATAAACCATAGATAAAAATCAATATATAAAATAGAAACTATTAATTTCTATTTATATATGATTTTACCCAGAATAGCCACCAGGCGGTTATTGCTACTTACCAAAATTTAACCTGAGAAGGAGACTTCCATGCTTGATCAAACCAGTCGTTACAGCGACCTGACCCTGAAAGAAGAAGATCTGATTGCCGGCGGCAAACATGTTCTTACTGCTTACAAAATAAAGCCGAAGTCGGGCTTCTTTGATTTCATTGGTACCGCAGCACATTTTTGCGCCGAGTCCTCTACCGGCACCAATGTGCAGGTGGTGACCACTGATGATTTCACCAAAAATCTGGACGCCATCTGCTACTTCGTCGATGAAGAAAAGGAATTGATGAAGATTGCCTACCCGATTGAACTGTTCGACCGTAATATCACGGACGGCCGCGCCATGGTGGTTTCCATGATGACCCTGATGGTGGGTAACAATCAGGGTATGGGGGATGTGGAATACGCCAAGTTGCTCGATTTCTGGGTTCCACCTAAACTTCTGCGCCTGTTCGATGGTCCATCGATGAATATTCAGGATATGTGGCGAGTGCTGGGCCGCGATCTTGACAATGGCGGCATGGTGGTGGGTACTATCATCAAGCCCAAGCTGGGTTTGCGCTCTGAACCTTTCGCTGAAGCCTGCTATCAGTTCTGGCTTGGTGGCGACTTCATCAAGAATGACGAACCCCAGGGTAATCAGGTTTATGCCCCCATGCGTGAGATTACGCCACTGGTTTCCGATGCCATAAAGCGCGCGATGGATGATACCGGTCAGGCGAAGATTTTCTCCGCGAATATCACCGCTGATGATCCTTTCGAGATGATTGCGCGCGGTGAATACATTCTTGAGACCTTTGGTGAACACGCTGAAAACGTTGCCTTCCTGGTGGATGGCTATGTGGGTGGCTGCGGCATGGTGACACTGGCTCGCCGTTACTTCCCTAATCAGTTCCTGCACTACCATCGTGCCGGTCATGGCGCGGTTACTTCTGAAGAGTCTAATCGTGGTTACACTTCACTGGCGCACATGAAATGGGCGCGCATGTCGGGCGCTTCAGGCATCCATGTCGGCACTATGGGGTACGGTAAAATGGAAGGTTACGCCAGCGACAAGGTTAACGCCATGATGTTGACCGATGACGATGTGACCGGCACGCACTTCCATCAGAACTGGGGCAAAATGAAATCCTGTACACCGATTATCTCGGGTGGCATGAATGCTCTGCGTCTCCCCGGCTTCTTCGATAACCTGGGTCACTGTAACGTGATTCAGACTTCAGGCGGCGGCGCACTGGGTCATAAGGACGGCATTGCTGCGGGTGCAACCTCCCTGCGTCAGGCCTTTACCGCATGGCAGGAAGGTATCGATCTGGTTGATTACGCCAAAGAGCATGAAGAACTTCGCGGTGCTCTGGAAACCTTCCAGGAAGATGCTGACAACCTGTATCCAGGCTGGCGCGAGAAACTGGGCGTGCATAAGTAAGCATCAGCCTATGACTGTTTCACATCCTGCAATCCTGTGGGATGTGAACGGTCTTTATCACAGAAGGCAGAGGCGTCTCTGCTTTCTTTAATGAAGATCGACCCGTAACGAGGGGATAATAGAATGAATAATGTGCAGCAATATCTGATTCAGGACGAACCCTTTTATCAAACCACTGCGAGTGAAGTCGCGCTCTATCAATCGGCCTACAATCGCAGGTTGCCAGTGATGGTCAAAGGTCCGACCGGTTGTGGCAAGTCTCGCTTTATCGAATACATGGCATGGAAGCTAAAAAAGCCGCTGATTACGGTCGCCTGTAACGAAGACATGACTGCCGCCGATCTGGTGGGACGTTTCCTGCTCGATGAGAAGGGCACTCGCTGGCAGGATGGCCCGCTTACCGTGGCGGCGCGCATCGGTGCTATCTGTTATCTGGATGAAGTGGTGGAAGCGCGTCAGGACACCACGGTGGTGATCCATCCTCTTACCGACCACCGCCGCGTGCTGCCGCTGGACAAGAAAGGCGAACTGCTAGAGGCCCATCCCGATTTTCAGCTGGTGATTTCCTACAACCCCGGCTATCAGAGCCTGATGAAAGATCTGAAACAATCCACCAGGCAGCGTTTTACCGCGCTTGATTTTGATTATCCGCAAAAAGATGATGAGGCGCAGATTGTCACGCATGAAGGCGGCGTGGATACAGCGCTGGCGGAGAAGCTGGTGGATATCGCTCACCGCGCCCGCAACCTCAAGGGGCATGGTCTGGACGAAGGAATTTCCACCCGTTTGCTGGTTTATGCTGCACAGCTTATTGATGACGGTATTGAGCCGGTAGAAGCCTGCAAAATGGCGCTGGTGCGCCCGCTTACTGATGATGCCGATATTCGCGCCACCCTGGATGCAGCGGTAGAAATGATTCTCGACTAAGTGGTTCACGCCTGTGGCTAAATAGCTGTTCCAAATACCAGATCACTTGTGAATTTCCACGTTCGTGGTGAGCCCTTCGGTTTCGCTCAGGAGAGCCTTGTCGAACCATGAGCGTGGAAATACTGTGAATAGAGTGTTTAATCTGCTTGTCCTTCGA
>JASBTR010000005.1 GCA_030148325.1 Gammaproteobacteria bacterium | reverse complement strand
CGAAGGACAAGCAGATTAAACACTCTATTCACAGTATTTCCACGCTCATGGTTCGACAAGGCTCTCCTGAGCGAAACCGAAGGGCTCACCACGAACGTGGAAATTCACAAGTGATCTGGTATTTGGAACAGCTATTTAGCTGTTTGGGAACGTTGACAGTCAACAGGGCAAACTCCTCGCCGTACAGCCAGCTCAGCGCAGCGGATTGCGAATCTGGGGACAGGCCGAGCAGCACTACCGAGAACGGTGCTGTGTCCAGTTCGTCTTCCAGGGCCCTAAAGTGATCAGTCAGAGGTGATTCCGCCTGGCCCCGCTCCAGGACGTCGCTGAGTTGCTGACCATTTCCGCTGATGGTCTGGACCAGGTCGATGATTTTTTGTTTTTGCTGTTCAGGATTCATGGCATATGACGAAAGTTTGGTCAGAAATAATGGTGTTTTTCCTCTGATTTTTTGAGTTTAATCGAAATAGAGGGACGCAGCGCTAAATTTGCACAAATTTCATGGCCTTGTAAACAACGAGAGGCAGGTTGGTGAATGCCGGGTGCCCCTGGTAAATGGAAAATGTCCACGGGAGAACACAGTCAAGGTGGACAAAAGGATGATCTGCCGGAAAAAAATCGTTGAAAATCACCGTTTGTCCATCATATTCTTCTGGCTAGAATAATTATTGTCCAGGTATTACGGAGGAGAGAGGGGGTTGCAGAGATTTTCTGAAATTGTACAAAACCGGATTAATTTAAAGATCTTTGTCCAATATTTCGATATAGAGCAGGGGAAGCACCCGACGATTTATTTGGTTTGGCAGGTGAGCTGCGTCGATTGAAAATCTTTTGACACCGGCCCGCTCGATTCTGCTCCCGTATTTGTAACTACTCACCGGCAGCCCGGATGAAGCGCAGCAGAATCCGGGGAGAAATGGGACGACAAACATCCCGGATTCCACTGTGTTTCATCCGGGTTACGCGGGCTATAGGGGGTGCGTAGTTACAGAGGCACATGGTATTTTCATCGGTATGCTTCTCACTATATAATTGCTGCACCATTTGCCCCTCCCTTTCCCCTTCGGCAGGGGGGGGTCAGGCTGTGCCGGGCCATAAATTCTGCGGAAGAGTCCAATTTGTTAACAACATCAAAAACCACACCAGGCAGGGGCGCGGTAATGCGTGCGTTTGATTTGGGCCTGCTGCCCTCAGGACATCTGCACGGCTTTCCCTTAAATGCCGATGATTCAACCGGCAAAGAGGTTCATCTTGCCCGCATCGGCAAGGCCTTCGCAGGTAGTGTCGGTGAAGGTTTATTTGCCCTGGCGGCGAGAAAAAACAGTGAGGGGCTTTCACCCTCGCTGCAATATTGGCGCAACGTTGCTTGCCAATATCTGAGTCAACGTTGCCGGCTGGCGCAGTCAGATCCACTGCGGCCTGATCCTGTCGAGCCGCTTACTGCCGCAGAAACCATGCTACTGCTTCTGAGTGCGCCTCCCATGCGGGGCGCTGAGTATCTGTCGGCATCGGTGCTGGAGGATATTCGTTTCCAGCTGGATAACTGGGTATGCGAACAAATACAGTCGCTGGGTGGGCTCACTGCGCTGCTCGCCAAAAAAGCACCACAGTGGCATCAGGTAGGACGTGTCTGTTTTCATCTGGCGGAAAACAAAAATGATTCGGATTACCCCTTTGCCTTTATGGCGACCTATGTCCCCGAACTCTCGGAGCAGGGCCAGATTCGTCATCAACCTCTCAGTCGTGCCTTGCAGGAGTATGCCGGCGCTAAAAATAAAAAGGCATTGATTCGTCTGCTTTCTCCTGTTCAACGCTCAACTGAATCCAGCCGGGTGATTAAAAATCTGGTTGATAGCGGTGATATCTATCACCCTTTGGCCTGGACACCCGCAGAGGCCTATGCCTTTCTTAAGGACGCCTCGGAGTACGAGCAGTGCGGCATCGTTGTTCGATTGCCGGACTGGTGGAAGAAACGCAGCCGAGCGCGTGCCAGCGTGACCATTGGTGAGAAAAAGCAGAAAAACTTCAATGCGGATTCGCTACTGGATTTTAAACTGCATATTGCCCTGGGCAGTGAGCCTCTGAGCAAGGCCGAGTTGAAAAAACTGATGGCGGCAGGCGATGGCCTTGTTTACATGAAGGGACAATGGATCGAGGTGGATCAGGCGAAGCTGAGCGAAGCCCTGGCACACTGGGAAAGGGTGCAGGTCGAGGCGGCCAGTGGCGGACTTAGCTTTGCAGAAGGGATGCGCTTGCTGGCGGGTGCGCCGGCTGATCTAAACAAGGATGATGGCCTGGAAGAAAGTCGGGAGTGGTCGTTTGTTCAAGCCGGCAAATGGCTGGCCACCGAACTTGCGGCATTGCGCTCGCCCGAGCAGGTGAAGGCCGTCAATCCGGGTAAAACACTCAAAGCAACGCTTCGCCCCTATCAACAGACGGGTGTGAACTGGTTATGGCTGTTCTCCCAACTGGGGCTGGGCGCCTGTCTGGCGGATGATATGGGGCTGGGCAAAACCATGCAGATCATCTCATTGCTGTTGCTATTAAAAAAGAAGCGCAGTGACGGCCCCTCCCTGCTGGTGTTACCGGCATCGCTAATAGGCAACTGGAAAACAGAGATTGAACGTTTTGCCCCCTCCCTGCGCTGTCTGTTTATACATAGCTCCCAGCTAAACAAAAAAACAATGAACGCGATGGCGAATGATCGTAACGCATTAAAAGATGTCGATGTTGTTCTGACCTCCTATAGCACACTGATGCGTCAGCCGTGGTTGCATGAACAGGTGTGGCGAGTACTGGTGCTGGATGAGGCTCAGGCGATCAAGAATCCCGCTGCCAGACAGACGAAAGTGGTAAAGGGAATCAAGGCCCACTCCCGTATCGCCCTGACTGGTACGCCGGTGGAGAATCGACTCTCGGATCTCTGGTCGTTGTTCGATTTTTTGAACCCCGGTCTGCTGGGATCAGCGACACGCTTCAGAGGTTTTGTGAAATCACTGGCTGAGCGCAAACATGATCAATATGCGCCGCTGCGCAATCTGGTCGGCCCCTACATTCTGCGTCGACTGAAGACCGATCGAGCCATCATTAGTGACTTGCCTGAGAAGACTGAAATGACAGCCTACTGTGGTCTGAGCAAAGTGCAGGCGGCGCAATACCAGCAAAACGTGACTCAGATGGCCAAAGCCATCGAGAACCTTGATGGCATCAAGCGCCGTGGACTGGTGCTTTCCTATTTGCTGCGCTTCAAACAGATCTGCAATCATCCATCACAACTACTGGGGGATGGGGAGTATGATCCCGGCAAGAGCGGTAAATTTCAACGGCTGGCCGAACTCTGTGAAGAGATCGCTTCACGTCAGGAAAAATTGCTGGTATTTACCCAGTTTCGTGAAATGACTGCGCCACTGGCCAATTTTCTGGCGCAGCAGTTTGGCCAGCCCGGTCTGGTGTTGCATGGCGGTACGGCGGTTAAAAAGAGACAAAAACTGGTCGAGCAGTTTCAGGATGAAGAAGGTCTCCCCTTCTTTATTCTCTCGCTCAAGGCAGGCGGAACCGGTCTCAACCTGACACAGGCTGCCCACGTCATTCACTTTGATCGCTGGTGGAACCCGGCAGTGGAAAACCAGGCGACCGATCGCGCCTTTCGTATCGGTCAGAAAAAAAATGTGCTGGTTCACAAGTTTGTCTGTCAGGGCACGGTCGAAGAAAAGATCGACACCCTGATTAATGAAAAAACCGCCCTCGCCAATGATCTACTGCAAGGCAGTGCCGACATGCTGCTAACCGAGATGGATGACAGGGCATTACTTGATCTGGTATCACTGGACATTGAAAAAGCGAAAGTCTGATCTGGAAAAATCCGTTGTCTGTAGGTACGATTTTAATCGTACGCGGCGGCGGGGGGGGACGACTGAAAGTCGTACCTACAAGACGTATTTACAGGCCGTACATATATAAACCAACTGATTTTTCCATAGTTTACACAAGGCGAAATAAAATGAGATATGGCGGATGGGCTCCCTACGTGTCGGTAGCAAAACGGCGCGAAAAAGCAGCCCGAGAAATCAAAAAATTAAGTAAAAAAGGCATGAAGGTCGAACCGGTTGAGGTCCAGGGGCGCAAGATCGCCAGCACCTTCTGGGGTAAAGCCTGGTGTGATCATCTGGAAAAATTCAGTGACTATGATAATCGCCTGCCACGAGGGCGCACCTATGTGCGTAACGGTTCTGTCTGTCATCTTGCTATTTCAAAGGGCAAGGTCGAGGCTATTGTCAGCGGCTCAGAACTCTATAAAATCAAAATTAACATTAGCCCACTCAGCGCCAACAAATGGAAAAACGTACGCAGGCAGTGCGCCGGGCAGATCGGCTCCATGCTGGAACTGTTGCAGGGACGTTTCTCTGATAATGTAATGAAGCTAGTGACTGATCAAAACAAAGGACTGTTTCCCAAACCCGGCGAGATAAAACTCGCCTGTGATTGCCCGGACTGGGCTGAGATGTGCAAGCATATCGCCGCCGTTCTGTATGGAATTGGCGCCAGACTGGATCATCAACCGGAACTGCTGTTTCTATTGCGCAATGTTGATCATGAAGAGCTCATTTCAGCCGAGCTGGATATACAGGCTGCGACAACAGGAACAGGAAAACGGCGGCGGCTGGCCGAAGCCGATCTTTCCGCTGTGTTTGGCGTGGACATGGATGCGCCACTAAAACCCAGCCGCAAAAAAAGTACAGGCAAGAAAGTAGCTAAAAAGAAAACAGCCAAAAAGAAAGTGAGTGCAAAGAGAAACAAAAAAATATTTATCCCAACAGCCGCCGCCATCACCAGACTCCGCAGGCGATTTAAGATGAACACCCCCCAGTTTGCAACGCTGCTCGGGGTAAGCACCGCCACAGTGAGCAATTGGGAAAACAGCCGTGGCAAACTCAATCTCCAGCAACGCAGCCTGGATGCGCTTATCCCGGTAGCCGAACTTAGCCTGGAACAGGCCGTGCGAAAACTAAAGCGTAAGCGTTGATCGATTCAGGGGGACAGTATAGCTATTTCCTTGTATGCATTTAGGTGTAGTAGTCCAGATTTGATCTGACAGTTACCGGTTTATCAGGAAGTGTCTGTCAGGTCAGGTTCAGTTCGTTCCTTGAACAATAGGCAGATCTCCCGGGGTAAGACACCAGGCTTTCCCTGCGTAGACGCTGGATTTATAAAACAGAGCCAATTGCGGATGGAAGGCCTCATGGTCACGTGCCCACTGGCCTCAGCTACATCACACCTCATATCCAGTTTCTGTTCGTCGCCCTGCAGTTTTCCGTGAACCTTACTGAAAGCCCGCTGGGTGAGTTTGTTAGGGCTGGAGGTTTTATCATAAAGTTGACAAACACAATTATAACGAGTTGACAGTATGGCTCAATAAGGTTGGCAATATAACTACGCACATTATATGGGTGTATTATGGTCGGGTTCAGGCAAGGTGGTGAAAAATTAGACAGTTTATTCTCGATAATATTGAGCACCACCCGGTTGATCTAGTCAAGATCACCTCCCAAGCTTTTGATATTTCAAGACAAGCTGTAAATAAACATATTCAGAGGCTTGTAGAACAGAAAGCCATTATTGTTAAAGGCACAACTAGAAGTAGACACTATATTCTCCATCCCCTAAATAGCTGTTCCAAATACCAGATCACTTGTGAATTTCCACGTTCGTGGTGAGCCCTTCGGTTTCGCTCAGGAGAGCCTTGTCGAACCATGAGCGTGGAAATACTGTGAATAGAGTGTTTAATCTGCTTGTCCTTCGAC
>JASBTR010000003.1 GCA_030148325.1 Gammaproteobacteria bacterium | reverse complement strand
CTTGGACTTGGACATCTTCTGGCCTTCGGCATCACGCACCAGACCATGAATATAAATTTCATGGAAGGGAACCTGGCGCATAAACTTCAGGCCCATCATGATCATGCGTGCGACCCAGAAGAAAATGATATCAAAGCCGGTTACCAGTACGCTGGTGGGATAAAAGGTATCCAGTTCCTCAGTTTTTTCGGGCCAGCCGAGGGTGGAAAATGGCCAGAGGGCGGAGGAAAACCAGGTGTCGAGTACGTCTTCATCCTGTCGTAGAGCCACGTCGTCAGCGAGTCCGTGCTGTTCGCGGATTTCAGCTTCACTGTTGCCGACGTAGATATTGCCCAGCTCGTCATACCAGGCCGGGATGCGGTGTCCCCACCAGATCTGGCGGCTGATGCACCAGTCTTCGATGTTGCGCATCCACTCGTAATAGGTGTTCTTCCAGTTGTCTGGTACAAAACGAATATCGCCGTTTTCCACGGCTTCGATGGCCGGTCTGGCCAATGCGTCTACTTTCACATACCACTGATCGGTGAGATAGGGTTCGATCACCGTACCGGAACGATCGCCGCGCGGCACCATGAGTTTGTGATCGTCAATTTTTTCCAGCAGACCGGCAGCTTCCAGATCAGCGATGATTTGTTTGCGTGCATCGTATCGATCCAGGCCGATATAGGCTTCCGGCAGGAGTGTGCCTTCATCGTCTTCATTGGCGCGAATAGCGGCATCGGCTGTAAAAATGTTGATCAGGCCGCCGTGGGGCAGTTCCTGGATACTGGTGCTGTCGCGGTGACGCTGCCAGACGGCGTAGTCATTGAAATCATGCGCCGGGGTGATTTTTACGCAGCCGCTGCCGAACTCGGGATCGACGTAGTCATCGGCGATAATAGGGATGCGGCGGCCGGTGAGCGGCAGCTCGACGAACTCACCCAGCAGGTGTTTATAGCGCTCGTCACCCGGATGTACCGCCACGGCGGCATCACCGAGCATTGTTTCCGGACGGGTGGTGGCGACGATGACATGGCCGCTGCCGTTGCTCAGCGGGTAACGCATATGCCAGAGGTGGCCGTTTTCTTCCTGTGAGAGTACTTCCAGATCGGAGACGGCCGTATGCAGGACGGTGTCCCAGTTGACCAGCCGCTTGCCACGGTAGATGAGTCCCTCCTCATAGAGCTTGATGAAGACCTCTTTGACCGCTTCGGACAGGCCCTCGTCCATGGTAAAGCGCTCACGACTCCAGTCCAGCGAGGCGCCCATGCGTCGCAGCTGGCGGGTGATGGCGCCACCGGATTCCTTTTTCCATTGCCAGATTTTTTCGATAAAGGCTTCGCGGCCCAGATCGTGGCGGGTCTTGCCCTCAGCTTCGAGCTGGCGTTCGACCACCATTTGCGTGGCGATACCGGCGTGGTCGGTGCCCGGCTGCCAGAGAGTATTGTCACCCTTCATGCGGTGGTAACGGATCAGCGCATCCATGATAGTGTCCTGGAAGGCATGGCCCATATGCAGGCTGCCGGTGACATTGGGTGGCGGAATCATGATGCAGTAGGCATCTTTGCCGTCTTCCGCCTTATATTGCGGCGCAAAATACTGATTGTTTTCCCATGTTTCGTACCAGCGTTGTTCGATAGCGTCAGGAGTGTATGTTTTTTCCACGGATTTGATTGCGCCTAATTGATTGTTGATTGGTTTTCTGAAATTTTAATCAGGGATTATACCTGAGTTCATCCCTGTTCCGTAAGCCGCCCGACAGTTGCAGGCTGCGTCGGTCGGGGGGCCATGCTAGTATTGCGGGCTTTGGCTTTTTCCGGATTTCCCAATGTACCTGACTGAACGCCACCTCTGGCTTACCCTGCTGATCACCCTGGCTGTACGATTGATCTTCGCCCAGCTTGTGCCGATGACCGGTGATGAGGTCTATTTCATCGAATGGGGCCGGCATCTGGATTACGGCTATTATGACCACCCACCGATGGTGGGCTGGTTTCTGGCCGGCATGCTTTATTTTGCTGATGCGCCGGTCTGGCTGCGTCTGCCGCAGATCCTGATTGTTACCTTTATTGGTTGGGCCATCTATCGGTTGTTGCGCAACACACACCCGAATTCTGCAGTGATGGCGGCGATTCTGTTTCTGATTGCGCCCATCAATATACTGGGCATGCTGATCACCACGGATACGCCCCTGTTATTCTGGTCGTTTCTGTCGGCGCTGTGTTTTTATCGAGCGCAACGGGACGATGCGCCAGGCTGGTATCTGCTGGCCGGGTTGTTGCTGGGGCTGGCGTTTTTTTCCAAGTTCTTCGCCGGGCTGCTGGGCGTGGCCTATGTGATCTATACCCTGCTGTTTGTACGCCGAGGCTGGCGCCCCTGGCGTGGGATCGGGCTGATTATTCTTGGCACCCTGCCGTTTATATTTCTCAACCTGCTGTGGAATTATAATAATTGCTGGGATAATTATCTTTTTAATCTCTTTAATCGTACCGAGGGCAATGCTTTTTCCCTCAAGCTGTCGGCGAAATACCTGCTTACCCTGATCTATCTGCTTAGCCCGGCAGTAGTTTATTACTATATAAAAGCGTGGCGGCAGGTGGGTTTTCGATCAGGCAGCCAGGTATTCAATGGCCTGTTCATTATTCCTTTTGCCCTGTTCCTGTTGCTGTCATTCTGGGTTTCCATTGGCCTGCACTGGCTGCTGAGTTTTTATCCGTTTGTTTTTATCGGCATGGCCTCGGTGTTTTCCGCTACCGCTCTGCGCAGAACGATTTATTTTATGCTGCCCTATACGCTGGTGCATGTACTGGTGCTGAGCGTGATGCTGGCTATCGGTCCGGACCTGTTTCGTGACAATGAAAACACCTACAAGGATCTGGTCTACGGGTTTTACAGCGACAAAATGGTCGAGGCGCTGGCGCCCTATCGTGATGAGTATATTCTTGCTACCGACAGTTATACCGAGTCGGCGGTGCTGTCCTACCGCACCGGCGTGCATGTGCCGGTGCTGGGCATCGGCTCTCATCACGCGCGCCAGGACGATATTATTACTGATTTTCGCAAGCTGGATGGTAAGAACATTCTTCTGATCAGTTACTCACCTGATCTGGACAGGCATCGCGCGTATTTCGATTCACTGGAGATACATACGCTGCCGATTGCCGATACCAGGTTCTATTATTTTCTTGGTCGGGGATTCAACTATGAAAACTATCGCCGTGAAGTCATTGAGCCGGTTCTGTCACGCTATTATCAGATCCCGGATTACCTGCCAGTCGGGCGCTGCGGTATGTTTGAGAAGTATGGTAAACCTGCGCCTGAGTCATCAGCTCTTGACTAGAATATTCATTCTAATTTAGGATGCGGCATGGCTGAATCCTCCGTTATGTCTGTGCGTCGTCTTCAGGTGCGTGAAACCGTGCTGGATTCTGCGCTTTATCTGTTTGCACAGAAGGGGTACTTCAATACCTCGATCCCGGATATCGTTCACCACTCGGGAGTCAGCACCGGTTCCATCTATCATCATTTTTCTGACAAGCTGGATATTGCCTGCGCGTTGTATGATCGGCATGTGGCGCAGATGGAAACGTTGATCAGTGATATCGAACAGCGCTATGAGCAGGCCGAAGCGCGCTGTCGGGAAATTATCCTTGCCCTGTTTAGCCTGACTGAAAAAGAACCCATGGTCATGGCCTACATGCTGCATGGCCGGCATCAGGATTTTATGCCTGATGTGACGCCGATTTGTTCTTCTCGCCCTTTCCAGCGTATGCGTGAAGTGGTGGTAAGCGGTATGCGTAATGGTGAAATTCGGCAGATGGATGCCATGCTCTCGTCAGTTTGTGTCTTTGGCGGAGCATTGAAATTTATCCAGTTCCATCTTGATGGCATTCTCGAGAAGCCGCTGTCTGAGTATTTTGATGGACTGTGGAGTACAGCCTGGGCATCGGTCAGAGCCTGATAATTTTTTATACCAGGGTCTGTTGATCTTTCAGACTAACATCTGAAAGATCAACAGACCCTAGAACAGGGTAAGTAGTCGATGGAATTTTTTGCGACGCTGGATGTAGCAACAACACAACAGGATCTGCAACAACAGTTACGGCTTGAAGTACTGCCTCGGTTTTGTGCCTCTATTTATGAGGTGCTGGAACATGAAGGTGATTGGGGTAAGATCAGTACGGTCTGGGGACTGTTCGAGGTTCAGCGTGAAAGTATTCGCGGCGGGCTGCGCTTTACACTGCCGGGCTGCCTGAATGCCGTCACCTGGACGGTGACCGTCAGCCCGGATGAAAATGTCGAGCAAGTGACCGTGCATTGCACGATCAATCGCAGGCAGCAGGATGCTGATTTTGTCGAGTCCCTGGAAGAATTTGTTCAGGACTGGCACAGGGGACTGGCTCAACATCTGCAATTAAATACCCGGATTGACAAAACATGTTGTGCCTAAGCATGCATGAACGTTGTTTACTGATTTTGTTGTTCTTTGTTTGTGGGCCGATTTTTGCTGATGTCAGTAAAACACAGAACGAGGAAACCGGTCTGATTGGCTGGAAGCTGAAACAGGGCGGTCTGGAACTGGAACTGATTCAACGCTTGCCGGATCAAACCCGTGCTTTTTTCCTGGCGCGGGGCTTTCCCGCCGGGATCGTCGATGATCTGGGCCGATCCTGTATTTTTCAGACTATTCTGCGCAATATCGGAACGGATGCCGATGTCTCACCGGCGTTGACAGTGAGCCTGAAGGACTGGCAGGTAAGCCAGGGTGATACGAGTCGCCCACTTAAACTGAAGGAAGTCTGGGATCAGGCGTGGCCAGATGCACTGGTGAGCAAGTCTGCGCGTCTGGCATTTCGCTGGGCGACTTTTCCCAGTACACAGACATTTCAGCCGGGAGATTATAATTGGGGCATGATCAGTTTTGGTTTGACGCCGGGCATGCGCTTCGATCTTCGGCTTGTCTGGAACGAAGGCAAGGAAAAACACGCTGCCCGAATAGAAAACCTGATCTGCGCCCCGGATTATTAAATTCGGGATCGTTGAATCTCTGCGGGTTTAATCTCTACGGGTTTAATTCCCCACAGCTTGCTGCGATTAATATTAACCGCCAGGACGCAAAGGACGCCAAGATTTAGCCAAATAATTCCTGGCGTCCTTTGCGTCCTGGCGGTTCAGGTTGTTCCTTTGACTAATACCCCGTAGCTTGCTGCGGGGTTGTTTATTTAATATTGAACCGCCGGGGACGCCGAGTTTTAGTTGAATAATTCCTGGCGTACTCTGCACCGTAGAACCTCGCTGTGCGAGTTTCATTCGGTATTTCCTACGCCCGGTCACGTCCGGGCGGTTATTTGTTTATTATAAAGACCGATGAAAATATTTTTATGAAATTGTTGTTTGTTAAATCCGGCTTACTCATCTTTTTTATGTTGTTTGCGCTGGGACTCAATGCCGAACCGGCATTAACACCGTTGCTCGATAAAAAACCGGCGCCGGCATTGCTGTTGACGGACATGGATGGCGTGAAACATGATATTCGTGACTATCGCGGCAGGCCGGTGATTATCAATTTCTGGGCTACCTGGTGCCCCCCATGCCGACGGGAACTACCCTCCATGAATCGTGCCTGGAAAAAGATAAAGGATGAAGGCATCGTCATGCTTGCGGTGGATGTGGGTGAAGACGAAGATACCATTTTTACTTTCATGGCGGATTACCCGATTGACTTTACCGTGCTACTGGATAGTAGCGGTGATGTCACGGCGCGCTGGCCGGTAGTTGGTTTGCCAACCACGTTTGTACTGGACCGGAAAGGGCGACTGGTTTATCAGGCCATTGGCGGTCGTGAGTGGGATAATGACAGTCTGTTGGATAAAGTGCGGGCCTTGAAATAAAGGGCCATAAGCAGGCAGGTTTATTCTATAATCCATCTTTCTCATTCCCTGGAAACGTATTCATGAAATTATACCTGTCTGTTATTTTGCACTCCTGTTTTTGGTTGCTGTTGCTGACAGGACTGCCCGTACAGGCAGCCGAGGCAGATAAACCGCTGAAGCTGGTTAGTCATACCTGGCCACCCTATGTTGAGAAGGATGCGCCCGGCAAGGGTGCGGCAATGGATCTAGTGAGTCAGGTTCTGAAGCGGGCCGGTTACGATACGATTGTTTCGATTGACTCATGGCCGCGCTCCCTGCAGGGTTCAGAGATCGGTATTTATGATGTGCTGGCGACGGCCTGGTACACCGAAGACAGGAATCGGGAACTCCAGTTTAGTGAACCGTATTATGAAAATGTGATTCGTTTCCTTAAACGCAAGGATAGTCCCATTCGTTTTCGCTCTTATGCAGATCTGCAGGGTTTGATCGTGGGGATAGAAATGGACTATGCCTATGGTGAGGAATTTGAACGCGCCCAGGGATTTGTACGGATTGCCAAAAGTCATATGATCCAGAACCTGTTGCTGCTACAGCAGGGGCGCATCGATCTGACTCTGGGCGATGAGTGGGTAATTCGTCATACACTTACCCAGTATTTTCCCAATGCCGTTAATGAATTTGAATTTCTGGAACGACCAGTGTCCCGGCGTGGTTTGCATATTGCTGTAAGCCGGATACGCCCTGATCATGAAGAAATCATCAGTGCTTTCAATAAGGCACTGGCGGCGATGAAGGCTGACGGTAGCATGAAAAAACTGCTGGATAAGTATCGGGCCGAGCTGGTGCATCTGGGCACGACACTGCACACGCCTCAATAAAGTGCTGGTGGTTATGTAGGTTCGCCTTCAGGCGAATATGTACGGCTCGCCTGTGCCCGAAGGGTGAAAACCATGCCGGAATGACGAAGGATTTGATTTTAGATATAAATTCGTGGTGATCCCTCAGCCCTCGGAGATTAATCCTGTTATCTTATTAAATTCTTTGCGTTAAATACAAAGCACTTCATTCATTTTCCAGTCGCGCCAGTTTTTTCTCAAGCTCGCTGAGTCGCTTGCTCATCTCATCCAGCTGTTTGAAGCGCGCGGCGCTTTTCAGCCATTTTTTCATGGGTTCCAGCGGGGTGCCTGAACCGTACATGCCGGGTTCTTCAATCGACTGGCGGACTTCGGAGCGTCCGGCCAGGACAACGTTGTCTGTAATGGTCAGATGACCCGCCAGGGCAACGGTGCCGCCGAACATGCAGTGTTTGCCGATGGTGGTACTGCCTGAAATACCGGTTTGCCCAGCTATCACCGAATGTGCACCGATGCGTACGTTGTGGGCAATCTGAATCAGGTTATCAAGACGTACGCCGTCTTCGATCACCGTGTCCTTGATGGTGCCGCGATCGATGGCCGTATTGGCGCCAATTTCCACGTCGTCGCCAATGATAACCCGGCCCAGCTGCGGAATCTTGATCCACTTGCCGTTGTCATTGGCATGACCGAAGCCATCGCTGCCGATGACGACGCCGGGGTGCACAAGATTGCGTTCACCGAGCTGACAGTCGTGGTTGATAGTCACGCTGGCGACCAGAGTCGTCTGTTTGCCAATGTGTGTGTTTCTACCAATAACACAGTTTGGGCCAATCTGGGCATCGGCTTCAATTACAGCATTGGCTTCGACAACCGTACCGGGGCCAACCCAGGCGGTAATATCAATCGAGGCATTATCATCGACAATGGCGGCTGGATGGATGCCGGGAATATGCATGCGCTGTGGATAGAGTAGAGTCGCCGTGTGAGCATAAGCGGCATAGGGATTATCGACGATAATTGCAGTAACCGGGCAATGCTCTGCGGCGGCCTCATTGACCAGTACGGCGCTGGCCTGGGTTGTTTTCAGTTGTTGTTGCAGACGTTTGTCGGACAGGAAACTGATCTCACCGGCCTGTGCATCGGTCAGGGAGTTGATAGCGGAAATGGTCTGGTTTTCATCGCCAATAACGCGGGCGTTGAGATGTTCGGCAATTTTGGCAATGGTATAGGGCGTGGCTTTAATAGAGGATTGAAAACTGTCGGCCATGGTCGAGGTTCCTGATTGAGGGATTGAGAGTTCAGGGTCTTAAGTCATTTTAATATATCGGTTTTCCGAATATAAAAAAAGGGAACGGTTGCGCCGTTCCCTTTTTAATGCCGCACAGGTCTGTAGTTTTAGCTACAGCCTTTCGGGCGTGGCAGACCAGCAATTTTGTTGGCGCATTTAATCAGACCCGTGGGGAACAGGGAATAGATGTATTTCTGGCTGCTGCGATCCTTGCCGTATTTTTCTTTCATCAGCTTGGAGAAATTACGCGGTTCGCAGACCGAGCCGTTCTCGGCAAAGTACTCACGCGCCAGATTAATAATATCCCAGTGTTCCTGCGTCAGTTCAGGGATATTTTCATTTTTGCTGATTTCAACAGCCAGTTCTTCACTCCATTCATCCAGATTTTCCAGCCAGCCGGCTTCACTCAACTGGATTGTCTTACCGTTAACAATCGCTTCCATAACAAACTACCTCGTTGGTTCATATGTTTTTATATTAAAGTTGACTAATTTTATCAGGTAATAACGAGAATTACCATATGTCATGGAAGTTATTCTTATGGGATCTGCAAGACTGGTTGTAAGACATTGAAATAAAAGGGTATTTATCCAGAGTAATCCTGCTTGCGCTGTTTGTAAAGTGCAATCATTTTCTCAATTTTTTCCTGATCATATTCACGCAGGCCGCTCAGAATCATGTGTTTTTCACCCTTGCCGACGATTTCCCCGGCGGATTTGATCTGAAAATCAAAGCGCACATGGCCACGTTTGCCATTGATATCAAGCTGGCTGCTGGACAGTTCCAGCTCGGGTGAGCTGAAGTCCAGCCTGTCCAGATCGATGATCATGCTCTGGTATATCACCATGGGTCGTTCCGGATTGATCATCACCCGGTGTTTTGCCATCAACGGCACCAGGATATGCGGGAAGGTCTGGCCAGAGAACTCTACATAGCGGCGGGTTAGATCGGCGATGGTTTCCTGTGCTGTGCTCTTTTCCCCACGGCACTTCATACCCAGACATTCCCTGTCCTTTTCGTCCCGGATCGAAAGCGTGCCGGCAGCGGGTTCTTCGAATGTCAGTCGCATGTCTTCGCCGACCATGCCGGAAAAAGTGAACTCCATATGCTGGCAGAGGCCGTATCTGGCCAGCACCAGGGCGAAGATCAGATCGCCGGGGACGCAGAAACGCGTGGCGTCCGGATCATGGAGGGGATTGAAATCGCCGGCGATTCCTTTGGCAAAGTTGCTTGCCTGTTCGCGGGAAAAATAGATCCCGTCATTATCAGTTGAATAGTAGTTATCCAGTTGCATCGTAATATCTGTATTTATAGTGTTCTGGCGTTTTGCCGGACAAAGAAGCCCGCGATACTATCATAAACGGCTGATGGCGGATCATAGATTTGAGCCTGTATGGTGGCCTGGGCTGCTTGTAGTGATGATTTTTCCACCAGAATCGGCAAAACAGCCTGAATCAGACGGGATTTGGATTGATAAGAATCCGCACATGCTTCAAAATTGCGCCCCACATACGTGGGCTGGTTCCAACACTCGCCTGTGGAAAGTTTTTTTATATTCAATATATTTTAGGAGAAAGTCCGTGAAGTTGATTCTGTTAGGCGCACCTGGTGCGGGTAAGGGTACTGTTGCTAAATTGCTGACCGCTGTGGACGGTTCGGTACAAATTTCCACCGGTGATATTCTGCGTGGCGCCGTACAGGCAGGCACCGAGCTGGGCAAAAAGGCTGAAGCCTTCATGAAAGCAGGTGATCTGGTGCCTGATGAGTTGATTATGGGCATTATGGGCGATCGCCTGCAGGAACCGGATTGTGAAAAAGGGTTTTTGCTGGATGGTTTCCCGCGCACTATTCCTCAGGCCGAAGCCCTGAAAGAGTTGCTGACCAAACTGGGCATCAAGCTGGATATGGCGGTGAGCCTGGACGTGCCGCGCGAGGTGATTCTGGATCGCCTGACTACACGTCGTACCTGTTCCAACTCCGACTGCCAGGCCATTTACAACGTCAAGAGTAACCCGACCAAAGTAGAAGGCATCTGCGACAAGTGCGGCAGCCCGGTCATTCAGCGTGATGATGAAACCGAAGAAGCCATCAGCAAGCGCCTGGAAACATATAACGAAAAAACAGCGCCACTGGTTTCCTTCTATGAAAAAGAAGGTCTGCTGATGTCAGTGAATGCGACTTCCAGTGATGTTGTGGTTGCAGCCATCAAGGAAAAAGTCGGCCTTTAATCTCTATGGGTTAAATTCCCCGCTGCTTGCGGCGAGAACCGGTAGGAGCGAGCTTGCTCGCGAAAGCGGTTGGGTGAACCTCAAACTATTCGCGGGCAAGCCCGCTCCTACGATTTAATACCCCGTCCTCGGTGACGGGGTTTTTTTTGCTCTGATTAGATGAAAAATGTGGGATAAAGCCCAGGGCTGGAAAACCCCGAAGGATTTCGACTGCTTCACAGTCTGAAAATTTAGTATCAGAACTGTTTCACGCTTTTGCCAGATGCACCTGTTATCTCCTTATTTGAGAGGTAAAATTATGACTAAAGTAATACTTCAGTCATATTACTCAACCAGTGTCCCGATAATTCGTAGGGATGAGATCATGAACAGAGCAGGCGAAATCACTATTAAAACGCATGGTTTAGGCATCGCTGCGGCCCTGATCCTGGCTGCCTGTGGTGGGGGAGACAACACCAGCGGGGAGGGAAACTCCCTTGCAGTGAGCACCCCGATTTCCCCCATATCCGTGCTGACGTTTGAACCGGAACAGGCCAGCACAGCGGCGGTTGTTACTGGTCCGGTTGCCAGTATTTCAGCCACACCGATCAGTGGCCAGATTTCCCTGCAGGTCAACTTCAGTGCGGCAGATGTTTCCCGTAACAGTGCTGCCATTGTTCGCTACGACTGGGACTTTGGTGACGGTAATACGGCCTCGGGCGCCAATGTCATGCATAGCTACGATAGCCCGAACACTTATACTGCGACCTTGATGCTCACTGATGCGAATGGACAAACGGCTACGAGCAGCCGCCAGATTAATGTCTTTGGCAACACGGTGGACAACAGTCAGGCTGTTGTGCCGGACGGCGTGTATTTCTTTGATGGTTTTGACTACAGCGTCCAGCGTAGTGCTGATGCGATTAGCTCCTTTCAAAATCATGGCTGGAGTGGGGCCAAGGCTGAAAACCTGACCGGTAGCGGCAAGGGCTATCTGTATACGACCAGCCGGATTCCAGGATATTCGGGGCCGTTTCCCGGCAGAGATTCTACCCGGGTACTGGCGATAGAAGGCCGGCCTTCGAGCTTCAATATGCAGACGGATTTTTACCTGCAGTTTGGCGGCGACTTTGATAATCAGGTGCCGGCCGATGTCTGGTTCCAGTACTGGATGTATACCAATTATTATGATGATCCTGCTGATCAGGAAGATCAACTGAGTCGTTTCGGTCGCCATCCGAAGTTAATTTACCCAACAAAGGACGGTTATCCGAGTAATAACGGGCTGTGGATGCTGTATGCCTCGAACAACAGCAAGGAACCGTTTTCAGATGAGCTTGGCCAGGATTCCACCGATTTCTACATGTATCTGGCCGATCTGGAAGACATACGTTATTTGCGTGCGGATGGCAGCAGCAACTGGAAGATTGGCCAGACAGATCTGGATGATCGTCTGATCCCCAATCGCTGGACTCTGGTCAAGATCCACATTGATACCTCAACGGTTAACCCGAAATATGAACAGTGGTTGAAACCGATAGGCGGACAGTGGCGCAAGGTGGCGGAATGGATCCAGGGGCAGACGCCGAATCTCGACTGGCAGATTGCGTTAAGTGATATCGGTGGCCACCGTTCTTTTCGCATGCCAACTACTGCAAATGCTTGTTCAGATCCCTCGAAGACCTGTGATTTCTGGATGTATCTGGATGATTTCACCATCGCCACCTCCGAAGACACCCTCCCGGTTTATCCTTACTAAATAACTGTTCCAAAAGGGTGTCCAGATATTATAAAGTAGGATGTGCTGAGTGAAACGAAGCGCATCATTTCAGGCTAGACACGCGAACGATGCGCTTCGTTTCACTCAGCACATCCTACGAGAGCTTAAAACCGTGTTGTAAAGTGGACAGGAATTAGGAACTTTTATTTAGATCCCGTCCTCCGATATTATCCCTGGATGCTCAGGCAACTTTAATCGCTGAGGGTTAAATTCCCCGCTGCCTGCAGCGAAACCCGGTAGGAGCGGGCTCGCCCGCGAATAGTTTGAGTTTCCCCCAATCGCTTTCGCGAGCAAGCTCGCTCCTACGATCTAATACTCCGTCCGCTTGCGGCGGGGTTGTTTATTCGTTCTGGATCTCATTCCCCATAGCTTGCTGTGATTACTATTGAACCGCCAAATAATTTCTGGTGTCCTGGCGGTTTAGATTGTGCTTCGACTAATGAAGAAAGACGGAATAAAATGAAGCCGCATTAAAAAAGTAAACAACAGGCCATAAATTTTACGGGGTGAGGCATGACAGAGATTGTGGTTAGTGAACTGGCCATTTATCCGGTTAAATCGCTGGGGCAGATAGTCATGGATACTGTTCAGGTCGGCCGCTTTGGCTTTGAACTGGATCGGCGCTGGATGGTGGTGGGTAGTGATGGGCATATGGTTACTCAGCGGAAGAAATCGCGCATGTGCCTGATTCAGCCGAGAATTAGTGAAAACAATCTCTGGCTGCATGCGCCGGATATGCCTGATATTGAGGTTTTATATTCACCCGATTCGCCCCGTCGGCTGGTGACGGTATGGGAGGATCGGTGCATGGCGCTGGATTGTGGTGACGAGGTGGCCGAATGGTTAAGTCGGTTTCTTGATATGAAATGCAGGCTGGTATTTTTTCCGGAGGATGAAATTCGTCAGGTGGATCCCGCCTATGCAGAGCCGGGTGACCGCACAGCCTTCAGTGATGGCTTCCCTGTTCTGCTTATTTCACAGGCTTCACTGAATGATCTCAATCGACGTCTGGCGACGCCGGTATCCATGCGCCGTTTTCGTCCCAACCTGGTGGTGGCAGGCTGTGAACCTTTTGCTGAGGATAAATGGAAAAAGATCCGCATTGGTGAGATAACGTTTCGGATTGTGAAGCCGTGTAGCCGCTGTATAGTTCCTAATATCAATCCGGATACGGCAGAAAAAAGCGCAGAACCGAACCGCACTCTGAGCAGTTTCCGACGTTGGGATAATAAAATATTTTTTGGCCAGAATGTGATTGCCGATTGCCAGGGAAAGCTGGAACCCGGCATGCCGATTGAGATTATTGAATAGAAATATAGTCTCAATTGCTGTATTTGAAACATACGCTGCAGTTCAAGGCGATATTCCCTGTAATAAACATTTTCTACTGCTGTTAATGAAACAGTAGTGAATTATTTCAGCATCGATATTTTTTTGTTTTCACTTTATCCAGACACAATACAAAATTAAAGTTGGTTTCTTACGGTATAGATTTTGAAATTTCGGGATAAGATGCTATAAATAACTTTGAATACTGCGAGTATGTTCCGGTTTTGTTTCTGATTGGGGTTAAATTAAAGAAATGGCTTGCAGGTTATCAGGCAAATGAAAACAGGAGAATGAATACATGCCTAAGTCAAAGAAAGCGACAGTGATGAAAAGTGCCGCACTGGAAAAACTGGTATCGGGGTCGATGAATAATCTGCAGGTGGCCTGTGATGATGGCGCCAAAGCGGTTGCAACTCGCAGCAGTGAGGCGAAAAAATTACTGGCCGAAAGCAAGCGCATCAGCAAAAAACGTGCAATTCTGATAAGGCGCAGGAAAACCACCGCCCTGAAACTGAAAAAAGTAGCGGATGCGGCTACCCGTAAGGCACTGCGCGATGTGGAAAAAGAACTGACCGCGATCAAAAAGATGGCGGAAAAAGTGCGAATTAATAAGACCAGCCTGGCGGAAGAACTGAAAGCGTTGAAGGAAAACCAGAAGCGCGCGGCTACCTACCTGAATGTTATTGAGAAAGCCGACAAAATTCTCAATAAACCGAAGAAAAAGAAACGCAGACGGCGAGTAAAGAAAGCCTGAAGCAGTATCTGGCAAAAAAAGACGGGGTGTTCAGAACCCCGTTTTTTTTGCCGCTTAAAATAAGAATTTTATTAAATAATAAAACACCAATAATTAATTTCCTGTAATAATCAGGAGAATGAACTGCCCCCATTGTGCTAGGGTCTGTTGATCTTTCATCTATTGTCTGATTTTGGCTAATTTTAGCCCTGCCTGCGTTATTTTTTACTATCAATGGAGTGCATTGATACGTAAAAAATGCCTTGTCAGGACTAAAATTTCCTCAAAATCAGCCTAA